>CAJWZE010000017.1 GCA_913049845.1 uncultured Cryomorphaceae bacterium | reverse complement strand
TCTATGGAAGATTACCATATGAGTAATCTCGGAGAAGAACTCAATGAACAAGCCGTTGCTTGCGCGCGTCGTGCTATTGAACGCTTTTATAATGAGGGTGGACAAGCACCAAAGTTTATCGCCGGATCTGTGGGGCCTACTAATAAGGCGGCCTCGTTAAGCCCAGATGTGAATAATCCGGGCTACCGTGCGGTAACCTTCGACGAGTTGAAGAATATCTACTATGAGCAGTGTGTTGCACTCATTGATGCTGGTGTAGACATTCTACTTATCGAAACTGTCTTTGATACACTCAATGCTAAGGCCGCACTTTTTGCAGCTCAAGATGCTATTGAAGCGGGTGATAAGGAAGTTGAAATAATGTTGAGCGGAACTATTACAGATGCTTCCGGTCGCACACTCAGTGGACAGACCACTGAAGCTTTTTTAATCTCGGTAAGCCACTCACCACTACTTAGTATTGGTTTGAACTGCGCATTAGGTGCCAAACAATTAATGCCTTATCTACAAACATTAGATGCCAAAGCGCCGTTTGCTGTTAGTGCACACCCGAATGCGGGATTACCAAATGCCTTTGGTGAATACGACGAGACTCCAGAGCAGATGGCTGCGCAGATAAAAGATTATTTGGATTTGAATTTGATTAACATTATTGGTGGTTGCTGTGGGACTTCACCTGCACATATTAAAGCGATTGCTGACTTATCTAAAAATTACAACCCAAGAACCTATGAGCACTAAACTACTACCGCGTCCTATGCGACTCAGTGGTTTAGAGCCGCTGGTTATCACTGAGGAAACCAACTTTGTAAATGTTGGCGAGCGTACTAACGTTACGGGTTCACGTAAGTTTTTACATTTAATCAAGAAGCGTCAGTTCGACGAAGCCTTGGATATTGCACGCGATCAAGTGGAAGGGGGTGCTCAGATTTTGGACGTTAATATGGACGAAGGGATGATTAATGGGATAGAAGCCATGACAACCTTCTTAAACCTGATTGCTGCTGAACCGGACATCGCTCGCATTCCAATCATGATTGATTCTTCAAAATGGGAGATCATAGAGGCAGGATTAAAATGCGTTCAAGGAAAATGTGTAGTCAATTCCATCTCTTTAAAAGGCGGCGAGAAGGAATTCATACATCAAGCCACCACCATCAAGCGCTTCGGTGCTGCAGTCATTGTCATGGCATTTGATGAGGACGGCCAAGCAGATAATTACGAGCGTCGCATTCAAATCTGTGAGCGCGCCTACATGGTGTTAGTAGACAAGGTAGGTTTTCCACCGGAAGACATCATTTTCGATCCCAATATTTTCCCTGTAGCAACAGGTATGGAGGAGCACCGCTTGAACGCTCTGGACTTTTTCCGCGCAACCAAATGGATTCGCGAAAACCTTCCTTACGCCAAAGTGAGTGGAGGGGTGAGTAACGTGAGTTTCAGCTTCCGCGGAAACAACACGGTTCGAGAAGCTATGCATGCTTCTTTTTTGTACCACGCCATTCAAAATGGCATGAGCATGGGAATTGTGAACCCAACGATGCTTGAGGTTTATGAGGAAGTAGATAAAGACTTAATGACCTACATCGAGGACGTGCTGCTTGATCGTAGGGAAGATGCTACAGAACGATTGCTCGAATTTGCACAGACCGTAGAGGGCACAGTCAAGGATGAAGCTAAAGTTCTTGAATGGAGAAACGATCCAGTCGCTAAGCGCCTACAGCACGCACTTATCAAGGGTATTACCGAATTCATTGATGAAGATGTCGAGGAGGCACGCCAGCAGTTTACACGTCCTCTTGAAGTCATAGAAGGCCCTCTAATGGCAGGTATGAACGTCGTTGGCGACCTTTTTGGAGAAGGGAAAATGTTCTTACCTCAGGTTGTGAAGAGTGCCCGCGTGATGAAAAAGGCGGTGGCATATCTATTTCCTTACCTCGAAGCCGAGAAGGCAGAGGGCGGCAACTCGAGTGCGGGTAAAGTATTACTTGCCACGGTAAAAGGCGATGTGCATGACATTGGTAAGAACATTGTCGGTGTAGTACTTGCATGCAACAACTTTGAAATCATAGACCTCGGAGTGATGGTACCGCCAGAGAAGATTTTACAAGCTGCTCAGGAACACAAAGTAGACATTTTGGGACTAAGTGGACTAATCACACCATCGTTGGAAGAAATGATTCATATTGCCAAGGAAATGGAGCGTATGAACATGCACATTCCATTGCTTATCGGCGGTGCGACCACCTCAAGAGCCCATACTGCTGTGAAGATTGATCCAGAATACAGCGGAGCAGTGATGCATGTGAGCGATGCTAGCCGTGCAGTAGGTGTAAGCTCTAAGCTTCTTTCGAAAGATGGACCTACCTACGTACTTCAAGAAAAGACGTCTTTAGAAAAGGTGAGAGAAGGGTATGCTAAACAGCGTGAGCACAAAGCTTTGGTGAACTTCGAATTTGCACAACAGAATAAGCCGAAATTGACCTTTGATAAAACCACTCTACCCACTCCAAAATTCATCGGGAGCAGGCAGTTACACAACATTGCCATAGGTGATGTTATTCCATACATCGATTGGACGCCGTTCTTTCAAACCTGGCAGCTCTTTGGAAAATATCCTCGAATTCTTGAAGATAAATTAGTGGGTGAGGAGGCACAAAAGCTCTTCAAAGACGCACGGAATATGCTTTATGATATCAAGAAGGGAAATTGGTTAACATTGAAGGTAGCCTACGGTATTTTTCCAGCAAATAGTGCCGGTGAAGAAATTAAGATTGGCAAAAACGGGGAGTTAGGCAGTTTCTATACTCTTCGTCAAACGAGTGAGAAGTCCAAATTTCAAAGTTTGGCAGATTTTGTCGCACCAGAAGGGGTCCTCCAAGATTATGTAGGATGTTTCGCGGTAACGGCCGGCCTGGGGATTGAAGTTCCTTTGAAGCGTTTTGAGGATGCTATGGACGATTACAATGCTTTGATATTAAAGGCTCTTGCGGATCGCTTAGCAGAGGCCTTAGCGGAATATTTGCACTTACGTATGCGACGTGAGTTTTGGGGTTACGCGCCAGACGAGCAGCTTACCAACGATGAACTTATTGCAGAAAAATACATTGGTATTCGTCCTGCGCCGGGCTACCCAGCGTGCCCGGACCACCAAGATAAAGAGACTATTTTCGAGTTGTTACAAGCAAAGGAAATTGGAATGTCTTTGACTGAAAGTCTAGCGATGTATCCTGCAGCAAGTGTTAGTGGTTATTACTTTGCACATCCACAGAGTAAATATTTTGCTGTTGGAAAATTGGCTAAAGATCAAGTCGAGGCCTATGCAGCTATACGTGGCATCTCCACGGAGATTGCAGAAAAGTGGCTCGCTCCGAACTTAAATTACTGATATGAAGATTACTGATATACTAGCGAATGCCAAAGGTTGTGAATTCACCTTTGAAATTTTACCGCCGCTAAAAGGCCAAAAAGCTCAAGAAATTTTCGACCACATAGATCCGTTGATGGAATTCAAGCCACCGTTTATTGATGTGACCTACCATCGTGAGGAAACAGTATACAAGCGTCTGCCCAATGGTTTACTCCAAGAAAAAGTCGTCCGTAAGCGTCCTGGTACAGTAGGTATTTGTGCTGCTTTAATGCATCGCTATCAGACAGAGGCTGTACCCCATGTTCTCTGTGGTGGTTTTACTAAAGAAGATACAGAGAACGTACTTATTGATCTCAACTTTCTTGGGATAGAAAATATTGTAGCACTTCGAGGAGATCAAGCGAAAGGAGAAAGCTACTTCACTCCAAAGCCAGACGGTAACAACTTTGCCATTGATTTGGTGAAGCAGATTAATGATCTGAATCAGGGTAGATATCTTGACGAAGATTTGCAGAACACCATGCCCACTAGTTTTTGCATTGGTGTGGCCGGTTATCCAGAAAAGCATTTCGAGGCTCCTTCTTTAAATATTGATATTGATCACCTCAAGGCTAAGGTTGAGGCAGGTGCTGATTACATTGTAACACAGTTGTTCTTCGACAATAGTAAGTTTTTTACCTTTGTCGACAAATGTCGAGAGGCGGGTATTACGGTACCCATTGTTCCAGGCTTGAAGCCATTGGTGACTAAACGACAGTTAAGTATTCTACCCCAGGTTTTCCATGTAGATATTCCAGACACCTTGGCTATTGAGGCGCTGAAGTGTAAACACAATGCTGAGGTATGTCAGTTAGGTATTGAATGGTGTATCCAGCAGAGTAAGGACCTTAGGCAAGCAGGAGTACCAGTGCTTCATTATTACAGTATGGGCAAGAGCAAAATCATCTATGAAATCGCAAAAGCGATTTTCTAAACTTTAGATGTATTTCGCGGCCCAGCTGTCCGCTAAATCTAGGGTACCTGTAAGGCTTTCTTTTAAAGTTGCAGCCGTGGTATTCATCACTTGTGTATTGGGACCAATTTTTCCTTCAGCAATAGCGGCTTTAAGCTCTAATGTAGAGTAGGAGGTGAATGTTTCATTTTCCATAACGTGCACGAGCATGCGATTGAAGAAATCTAGCCCTTGTTTAGCGCCGAACTCTTGAAGCAGGTGAACACTTTTGTCTATGCTACAGCCGGTAGCTTGTTGCTGGGTTTCGTCGATAGCGATTATTAGAAACTGATCTTTGATGATGCGATAGGCCGCAGCTAGTTTAGCTCCGTGAGCCTCCCAGCCACCTACAAACTCCTCCATAATTACTTTTAGTTCATGGGCTTGAACGGTGTTCATGGGTTTTTTTAAGCCGTAGAACCAGATGGATGATTCAGGATTCATCGTTTGCATTCCCATAATTAAAGGTCTTTAGCGAAAGAGATCATTTCCGCAAGGTCAAGCACTTGAATTTCATGCTCTTTCTCACGGTTCTTGACACCATCAGTTAGCATTGTGTTGCAGAAGGGACATCCAGCTACAACAATTTCTGCGCTAGTTTCTATCGCCTCGTCTGCACGAATATGGTTGATTTCTGCATCGCCTTTTTCAGCTTCTTTGAACATCTGTGCACCTCCAGCGCCGCAGCAAAGTCCGTTTTGTTTGCAACGACGCATCTCCTTGAGTTCGACATCAAGTTTTTCTAAAAGTGCCCGTGGTGCCTCATATTCATCATTAGCACGACCCAAATAACAAGGGTCGTGGAAGGTGATTTTCTTACCGCGGAACTGGCCTCCTTCAACTTTAAGACGCCCATCTTTCAATAAACCATTAAGGAATTGACTGTGGTGCTCCACTTTGTATTCACCACCTAGTTCTGGGTATTCGTTTTTCAAGGTGTTAAAGCAATGTGGACAGGTCGTGACGATGTGTTTGACACCGTAACCATTAAGAACTTCGATGTTCATCATTGCTTGCATCTGGAACAGGAATTCATTGCCTGCACGTTTTGCAGGATCTCCTGTACAGCCCTCCTCCGTGCCAAGAACGGCGAAGCTCACACCACTATGGTGCAAGATTTTCGCCATTGCTTTGGTGATTTTCTTGGCCCTATCATCAAAACTACCAGCACAGCCTACCCAGAAAAGGACTTCTGGCGCTTGGCCAGTGGCATTCATTTGTGCAAGCGTTGGTATTTTAAAGGTGGACATAACAGATGTTGATGAAGTTGGTTGGAATATTAATCTTCGAATACTTGTATGGTAGTCTCTTTGTCTATAAGATTGGTAAACTTACCAGTGTAACGTGTAGCGCGCACAATATGGTTGTCTACCCAATGGTAGTTACCACCGCGTGGCTTACCCATCAGAAGACCGTGCCATTTGAAGCCGTTTTCATTTAGCCACCTTTCAGTTACTTCACGGTGGTCTTCTGTACGAGACGTGAAGAAGGTAATTACGTGACCTTCATCGTACCACTTGTTTAAGGTATTCAAGGCATCGGGGTAAAGCTCGGCTTTAGCCATTCGCTCGGGTTCTTCGTTCGGGATGTCGTCACAGATGGTGCCATCAATATCGATAAGGTAATTCTTGATTTCTTTGGGCAGCATTGGGCTAATGAGCTGGCCGTCTTCAGATGCTTCTCGTAATAGGTTGTCGATGTGGCCATTTGCGCTTTTTTTCATGTGTTTGTTTTAACGCGTTTAAAGAATTACTGTTTGTATTTGGGTTGTTTTGTAGTCCTATTCGTTAATCCAATTGGCCCTGTCCATCTGTGACAATGGCCAGGGTGCTCCATTGTTTTCTACGTTTGTCATCATAGCATTCAGTTCAACGGGTGCGCTGCTTTCTTCCATAGTAGCAAAGTTCCGCAGTTGCATTATGATATTCAAAGGATCAATATCCACAGGACAGGCTTGAACACATGCATTGCACGAAGTGCAGGCCCAAAGTTCTTCTGGACTGATGTAATCTCCGAGTAGCGTCTTTCCATCGTCCTTGAACTCGATGTTGGTTTCGATGTTTTTACCTATTTCATCTATCCTGTCGCGCGTATCCATCATAATTTTACGTGGACTCAATTTCTTTCCTGTGAGGTTCGCAGGGCACTCGCTCGTGCAGCGCCCACATTCTGTGCAGGTGTAGGCATTTAATAGATTCACCCAGCTCAGATCCATAGCATCTTTAGCACCGAATTTCTCTAATGGTTCGTTGGCATTTGGGGCCGGGGCTGCGAAAGGATCAGCCGTAGGGTCCATCATAAGCTTCACCTCTCTGGTTACCGAAGCATTGTTCGTGAATCTTCCTTTTGCTTCGAGATTTGCATAATATGTATTCGGAAAGGCAAGGATAATGTGGAAATGCTTAGAGAAGGGGAGGTAATTCAGGAAGGCGAGTATTCCAGCGATGTGAATCCACCAAAAGAATCGTTCTAAGAGTTGCAAAGAGTTCTCGCTTAGACCTGACCATAATGGACTTATGCTGTGGCTCACTATGAAACTGTGCTCGCTTGAGGCAAAATTTTCTTCGACGGCATTCATATTCAATAAAGCAAGCATAAGTGCAACTTCAATGTAAAGTATGATGTTTGCGTCCTTAAACGGCCAACCTTTCATTTCCTCCTTGTGGAAGCGTTCTAGCTTACTCACATTTCGCCTCCACCAGAAAATAACAACGGTAACAATGGTGGCTACGGCAAGAATTTCAAAAAAGGAAATAACAAAGTTGTATGCGTTTCCGAGGTAATGCGAAAAGAATCTGTGGGAACCGAAAATACCGTCAATGACAATTTCGAGCACTTCGATGTTAATGATTATAAAACTTATGTAGATGATAAAATGCAAGAAACCAGCGATCGGTCTGGCTTGCATCTTACTCTGTCCAAAAGCCACTCGGAACATATTAGCTCGTCTGCCTGCGGCATTCTTTGAGCGGTCCACATCTCGGCCTAGTAGGATGTTACGACGAATACGCCCCACGTTTTTGGTAAACCAAAAAATGGCGCCTCCTAGTAGCGCTATGAAAATGACATTGGATAAAAATTGCATCAGTTAGTTATCGTCTTTTTGTTCAAACTTTTGTTCGATGGCCTGAATCTCTTGTTCTGTGTATCTAGCGCGTGTTCCAAAAACGCTGACGTGAAGGTATTTGTTTGGGTTATACTTAATATCTAGTAATAATCGATTAAGGTTGTTAGTGGCTTCGACAAGATTCGTGTATACCTGATCATCAGTGATTAATTGGGAAGCTGAATTTTGTCCGCTCTGCAACTCTGCCAATAGCTCATCAAAGCGCGCTGTAATGCTTTCAACATTGTTAACAGCTTCGGTAAGTCGAGCATTTGCCAAGGAATCTGATATTGCTTCAATATTTGAAATGGTATTGCTTATGTCGTCACCTCTCGAGGCGAGCTCTTCACTTAGCATTCTGAAGTTGGAACTAATAGCGTCAAAATTTTCTTTATTGGTCGATAAATAAGCACTGATTTCCGCAGCACTTTGTTTAACACTCTCGAAAGTTTTATCAATACTTTCAAAGGTAGATTTAAAGTTTTCTGAGGTTCTTTCATCCAAAAAGCCTGAGGCCAAACCAATAACAGTATCAAGGGTTCCCAAGAGTTCTTCAGTTCTCGCCTTAATCGGCGCAAGCTGCATATTGACCTCTTCAGTTAAGTCACGTTCGGCATCTGCAAGTAACGTATCGCCGCCCAAAGCAAGAGGTTCTCCGTGTTTGGTGAAAAGCGAAATACTTTTTTCACCCATGATGCTTGAAGAGTAGATTTTAGCAATGGTATTCTTTGTTACCGGGAAGTCACCAGTGATTTTTAACTCTACAACGAGATCTTGGCTGCCGTCTGGCATGAATTTAATATCGCTGACCTGCCCAATTTTGAATCCATTAACCGTTACAGGATAGGTTGGAAGAAGCCCTTGGGTGTTTTCGTAGACTACATAGAACTTATCCTGCTTTGAGAATACGTCTTCTCCTTTCATGTAATTGACACCCCAGTAGAGCAGCATAACGCTTAATACTAGAGCAATCCCAATTTTAAATTCAGTTTTCACAGGTTTTTTCCTTTTACTTCTAAGTTACACTAAGGGGCAATTTTCTTGGCCTCTTTTACATCAATTTTCTTCAATCCTTCATATGCTACAATATACGCGTCCGGATAATGCGCTTTTGCCGTGGTTTTTAAAGCTTCTGCTTCTTTGAACGAGCTGACCTTGCCATAGAAATATTTGTACAAACCGTACACATCTATTCTATGAACGTCAGTAAGCCCCATAAAATTCTCTGGCAGGAGCGGCAAATCATTTCTACTAACCGCGATTTGTATGCTATAATACACTGTGTTTGATGGCGCTGAAGCAGCAATTTCCGCTGGTTTAATATCTGTCCGGACAGATATTTCGGTGGGCGTACCTGAATTGTTCCCTTCAGCAGCATCAAAAAATTCATCAAAGATGCTTTCTTCTCGTAATATGGCATCGCGACTCTCACGCTTCAGCTTGTAAGATTTAATTGCTCGGTATACTGCACTAGCAAGCAATTCTTTTCCTCGAGTACTCTGTAAGAAATCTTCCTCACCCGGATTGGTTAAAAAGCCCAATTCTACTAAGACAGCAGGCATCGTAGAACCCCTTAAAACTGCTAAAGGCTGTTGCTTGACGCCACGATTCCGGCGATTCACTCTACTTTCGAATTGATCTTGGATTTCATCGGCAATACTGATGCTTTGCTCTAAAAAGGCATCTTGGTACGCACGGAGTGCTATAACCGCTGCAGGATTGGATGCGTCGAGTTTTTCATAGTTGCTTTCCCAATTATCCTCAAGTAAGCGTGCGGCATTTTCAAGCTGTGCGGTTTTATTTAATCGCTGGTCGCGTTCACCCATTCCTAAAACGAAACTTTCGGTTCCGTAGGCAGCTCGACTGTCATTGGCGTTACAATGAATGGATATGAATAGGTCAGCATTTGCTCTATTGGCGAATACAGTACGTTGGTAGAGTTCGACAAATTCGTTATCGTTTCTAGTTAGTATGGCTTTGGTATCCGGTAAGTATTGCTCGATGTATTGCTTGATAAGTAAGCTGACATCATAACTCACATCTTTTTCGCGGTCTTTATAACGCCCTGTACCTAGGTTACCTGGATCTTTTCCACCGTGGCCAGGGTCAATTACAATTATATTAACTCCTTCATCGTCTTGGGCAAAAGGTCTTGGATTAAAGGCGGCGGTAACCGTCATCAAGAGCGCTAGAATTGCGATCCGTAATCCTTTATAACTTCCTGTATTCATAACAACTGAGAAGATTGTTCGTTTTACCTTTGAATCTTACAATGCAAATTACATACCTGCGTGGTTAGGAGGCTTACGATTCTGCTTTTTTTGCTCACATGTTGTGCACCATTCTCGGGCCGTGCGCAGAACCGACCCATTGCCTATACTGCCGAAGATTCAATCGTAAGTAATGCAGACGAGGCTACGGTAGAATTATTCAATAACGTGAACATCGTTTTTGGTGAAACTACCCTTCAAGCGGGATACGCTAAAATCTATTGGAAAAAGCAATTGGTGGAGGCTAAAGGCTACAAACTAGCCTCTGGTGAAATAACTCAACAGCCCGTTTTTGTTGAAAGTGGAAAGACGTTTTACTTGAGTGAGATTCGTTACAATTGGTACACAGAAAAAGCGAAAATAAAGGCGCTTCTTACACAGGAAGGAGAAAATTTTTTGAACGGAGATGCAGTGAAAAAAGTCGACTCCAATACCCTTTATATGGAGGGTACAGGATTTACCACTTGTTCACACGAAGTGCCACACTTTCAAATTAAAACGGGTAAAAGCAAAGTGGTGATGGGAGAACGTATCATTACGGGGCCAGCACATTTTGAGTTCTTTGGTATTCCGACGCCACTGATTATACCTTACGGGTATTTCCCTACCAACATTGAAAAGCCGGATATTTCTGGGCTGTTAATGCCTTCCTTTCAGAATTCACCTACGCAAGGCTTAGGGCTTGTTAATGGGGGATGGTACTTTCCCATAAACGACTACATCAACCTTGAACTTCGGGGAGATGTCTACCTCAGAGGTTCTTGGGCATTGGCAGCGACAACCAACTATAAAAGACGTTACAAATACTCTGGAAATTTTAGTTACAGTTTTCGCAATGTAAAACGTGGATTGAAAATCTACGAGCCGTTCGGTCGTTACTCAGAATCCAAGAACTTCAGCATCAAATGGTCGCACAATCAAGATTCGAAAGCACATCCCACGCGCAAGTTTAACGCACGTATTAATCTGCAGAACCCTAACTTCTTTAAGAATGCAGCCAATGCTGAAGATTTGATAAACGGTACGATGACTACTACGAATAATACGATGAATTCGAGCATTACCTATAATCAGAAATTTGGGCGTGCCAATCTAACGGTAAGTGGCAACCACAGTCAAAATAACGGGACGCAAAGTTTTACCACCAACCTTCCTAAAGCTTCCCTTAACGTTCCACGTTTCTTCCCCTTGAAGACTAACGATGGGAAAAGCCAATGGTATGATAAGGTGGGGATGAATTACAGTTCAGTGGCTGAAGGAAGAGTGAAGGGTAACTTAGGATCCATTAACACAGACCTTGATAGTACAGCGGGCTACGACTTTAGCGATGTGCTGAGAGAATACGGTCAATATGGAGTCAAACACACAACTAGTGTAAGCACGAACGGTAAAATCCTGAAGTACATCACCTTTAATCCAAGTACGAATTATACGGAGCGTTGGTACTTCCAGCAGTACGACTATGCATTTGATAGTGCGCTTAATAAGGCATCGGTGGTAGATACAATCAATGGTTTCCATGCGGTGAGAGATTTTGGGGTAAGTGCATCAATGAATACAAAGATTTACGGAACCTTTCAATTTACTAAAGGACCTGTAAAGGCAGTTCGTCACATGATCACACCTCGGGCTAGTCTGAACTATCGCCCAGACTTCGGCGACCCTTTCTGGGGGTACTATCAAACTTTCTTGGATACTTTGGATAATGAGCTGTTTTATAATCGTTACACAGGATTCCTATACGGTTCACCCGGTAGGGGATCGAACGGTTCAATTTCTCTAAACCTCGATAATAATGTGGAGATTAAGATGGTCGCTCGGGGCGATACGACAGGAGAATTGACCAAGATTAAGCTTTTGGAGCGTTTCAACATTAGCACCAACTACAACCTGGCGGCACAGGACGGTTATAACTGGAACATTATACGTCTTGCGGCACAGAGCTCATTATTCAATAAGAAATTAAGGTTGAGCTATCAAGGTCAATTTGACCCTTACAGTTACACTAAGGAAGGGAATAGGCAGCCCATTTTGGCCGCCAGCGAAGGACAGGGCCTGTTTGTTCACCGTACCTCACAATTCTCCGCAAGTACTTCGCTTAAGAGCAATAGAGACAATCGTCGAGATGCGGTTGTACCCGACCAGCGAGGAGGAAGTTTCACTCAAGGAGATATAGACTACTATCGATTTGACGGTCTTGTGCCATTGCGTCAAGATTGGGACATTAGATTGAACTATGATGTTCGTTTTATGACTCAAGTAGAGACCGGAGAAGAGGGCAGTGATCGGCCAATCTTCATTAATGAGTTTGCTGCACATTCTTTGAGTATGTCAGGGAGTTACAGCCCGACTGATAATTGGAGCATAAACTACAGAACAGGAATTGATTTCGCCGAACGAACCATAGCTTTTACAAATATCAATGCGGTACGCGATCTGCACTGTTGGGAAATGCGTTTCACCTGGGTGCCTTTCGGCTCAACCCGTTCTTATCTGGTAGGCATCAACTTGAAGAATCAACAATTCCGTGAAGTAAAAGCGCAGCGTCGCCGAACGGCCATCGACTTCTAGGAGAGTGATTGTACCCAATTCATCATCATTTTGAAGCCTTCAACGGTAAGTATGCTCTCTGGATGAAATTGTACTGCATAGGCGCTCTTCTCATGATTTTCCATCACCATAGGCGCCCGATCATCCATGGCAGTAGCGCATATATTCCAATCGTTTGACAACCCTTCGGCAACGATCGCCCAGCTGTGGTAGAGCCCAACAGTTAGGTCATTGACACCTTGCAGCAATAAGCTATCTTGAATGTTTTCAAGTTCTGCCGTTCTGCCATGCATCACACCGTCTCTGTTGTAGAGGCTTGCACCTGAATGTTCAGCTAAAGCTTGCATACCGAGACAAATACCGAGAATCGGTATCTTTCCATAGGCCGCCGAAATGATGGCCATTAAATTACCACTCTCATTAGGTAGCCCGGGTCCAGGGCTAATAATTAATGCGTGGAATTTCTTAAGGGGTGGTATCTCTTGGTCGTTACGAACTACGTCAATATCCACATCCATTTTCTCTAAATAATGGACTAGGTTGTACGTAAAACTGTCGTAATTGTCAATAAGGAGCATCCTCATACTGCAAATATGAGCTAAATTGAATTCTTAATAGATTTGAGTTATGAAAAAAGCAATTGAAGGTAAAGGACTCGCACCTGCTATTGGACCATATAGTGCAGGGGTAGAAGTCGGAAATATGATTTTCACCTCTGGTCAGATTGCAATGGATCCGCATACCGGCGAATTGGAGTTGGAGACCATTGAGGTAGAAACTGAGCGTGTGATGCGAAATTTACAGGCTGTACTTTTAGCTGCCGGGTCCGATTTTAACAACGTCGTGAAGACTTCTATTTTCCTCAGCAGTATGGATTATTTTCCAAAAGTGAATGAAATTTATGCGCATCATTTTAGTCCTCCTTATCCGGCGAGAGAGACGGTTGCGGTAAAAACTTTGCCTAAAAATGTGAATGTGGAGATATCCTGCATTGCAGTCCGTAAGAGTTAAGGAATTGGGTATTAAATTGCATGTTCACTTTAAACACATCAGAAATGGATTTTGACGTAATTGTAGTGGGCTCAGGTCCGGGTGGTTATGTAACCGCAATTCGCGCATCACAGTTGGGATTGAAAACCGCTGTAGTAGAAAAGGAAAATCTAGGAGGCGTTTGTCTTAATTGGGGTTGCATCCCAACTAAAGCTCTTTTGAAGAGTGCTCAAGTATTCGAATATGTGAAGCACGCAGAGGACTTTGGTATCAGGGTGAGTAAATACGATAAGGATTTCAATGCTGTAGTAAACCGTTCACGTCAGGTGGCTAACGGTATGAGCGGCGGTGTCCAGTTCTTGATGAAGAAAAATAAAATCACAGTTCTTGACGGATTCGGTAAGGTAAAGCCAGGCAAGAAAGTGGCAGTAATCGCTGAGCACGGTAAAGAAACTGTTTACACAGCGAACCACATCATCATCGCAACCGGTGCTCGTTCACGTGAGCTTCCTTCTTTGCCGCAAGATGGAAAGAAAATCATTGGCTACCGCCAAGCGATGACCTTGGACAAACAGCCTAAGAAATTGGTGGTTGTAGGTTCAGGTGCTATCGGTATCGAATTTGCCTACTTCTATAACAGTATGGGTACTGAGGTAACTGTTGTGGAGTACTTGCCGAACATTGTTCCATTAGAGGACGAAGAAGTGAGTAAGCAACTCGAGCGTACCTTTAAGAAGAGCGGCATCAAAGTAATGACGAGTTCAGAGGTAACTGGTGTAGATACTTCAGGCGACGATTGTAAAGTGATGGTGAAAACGAAAAAAGGCGAAGAAGTAATAAATGCTGATATCGTTCTTTCTGCTGTAGGTATTGCAACAAATATTGAAGGTATTGGCTTGGAAGACGTTGGTATTGCCACCGATCGCGGTCTTGTTATGGTCAATGACTACTATCAGACGACAGTTCCAGGATACTACGCCATCGGAGATATTGTGAAAGGACCAGCCTTGGCTCACGTTGCCTCTGCAGAAGGTATTCTTTGTGTTGAGAAAATTGCAGGTCACAACGTTGAGCCTCTAGATTACGGTAATATCCCAGGATGTACATACTGTTTCCCTGAAGTTGCTTCTGTAGGTATGACTGAAAAAGCAGCTAAAGAGGCGGGTTACGACCTCAAAGTTGGTAAGTTTCCATTCTCTGCTTCAGGTAAGGCTTCTGCTTCTGGGCACAAAGAGGGTTTTATCAAGGTAATCTTTGATGCGAAATACGGCGAATTACTCGGTGCACATATGATTGGTTCTAACGTAACTGAAATGATTGCTGAGGCCGTTCTCGCACGTAAGCTAGAGACTACTGGTCACGAAATCTTAAAGGCTGTCCACCCGCACCCAACCCTCAGTGAGGCATTTATGGAGGCGACAGCAGCAGCTTACAACGAGGTAATCCACTTGTAAGAAAAGCTTATAAATTGTTTTAAACCGCTCCAACTATGGGGTGGTTTTTTTTGTTACGTCCTCATATGGCACAACCACTCCTAGAATTCCAAGAACTGCGCTTTGCATACGATGAACTGAAATTTGATTTTGGCAATGCTTCTATCTCTTCAGGAGAGATTGTAGTTATTGTTGGCCCCTCTGGTGCGGGTAAGAGTACGTTGATGCGTTTATTGCGCGGAGAACTTGATCCTGGAGCGGGTAAGGTGATTATTGCAGGAAAGGAAGTGGAAACGCGTAAGAAGCTGTTGGTGCTTGATGAGACAAAGGCGGGTTGGGTACCTCAGCTCGATGATTTACAGAGTATGCTTAGCCTCGAAGACAACATTGGCCATCATATTCTGGGAATGGACACTAAGGATAAAGAGGTACGTGTAGAAGAACTCAAAGCAGCGATGCATTTACAGGCATTTGGAGGCCAAAAGGTGAGAACACTAAGTGGCGGTCAGCGTCAGCGCGTTAGTATTGCCAAGGCAATGGCTGGTAGCCCACCGGTGCTATTGATGGACGAGAGTTTGGCGCAGCTGGACTTGAGGACGAAGTCGCTCATACTGCTAGATTTTAAGGCCATGATAAAAACAGCAGGCTGTGCGGCACTCTTAGTGCTTCACGATCCTGCGGATGCACTCTTTGTTGCAGATACGCTTTGGGTGATTCGTGGCGGTAAATTAGTGCAAAAGGGAAAACCTAACAAAATCATTGCAGAGCCTATTCATCACGAGATTGCGGGCTTATTCGATTACATAAATGTGGTTCCAAAAGAGCTTGAGTTGGCAGGTAACTGGCGTGATAATGGCGATTACAAGTGGTGTTATGCGCACGAGTTGCCAAATTTGGATACGGAGATTATCGAGACTATTCTTTTACCAAAAGGGGAGATGCGCATCTATAATTACCAGGGACACCGGCTTATTTCAAAGTAGCAATTAGGGGAAAGTAAAACGCCCCGCTCCAAAGGAACGAGGCATTTATAAGGTACTCCAAAAGATTATTACTTCACCTTATCAACGATCGCTTTGAACGCTTCAGGGTGGTTCATGGCTAAATCCGCCAAAACCTTACGGTTTAATTCAATATTTGCTCTTTTAACCTTACCCATGAATTGTGAGTAAGACATACCGTGCATTCGTGCACCAGCGTTAATACGCTGAATCCACAAAGCGCGGAACGTGCGTTTTTTATTTTTACGGTCGCGGTAAGCGTACTGAAGACCTTTTTCAACAGCATTCTTTGCTACCGTCCAAACATTTTTGCGACGACCAAAATAACCTTTGGCGTGCTTCATCAATTTTTTTCTGCGCTCTCTGGAAGCAACAGCATTTACTGAACGTGGCATAAATTTTAATTTTTTGTGAGAGGTACTTCTACTATTTCAAGAAAGTTTAGCTACCCAGCACAGGGTTAATTAATTAGCTCTGGGAATTACTTCATTCCCAATTGATTCTTGATGTTTTTCGCATCAGAATCAGAAACCAAACCAGATTTTGTCAAACGACGCTTCTGATCAGTTGCTTTCTTAGTCAAGATGTGTGACTTGAAAGCGTGCTTTCTTTTGATTTTACCAGAGCCTGTCAGCTTAAAACGCTTCTTTGCACTAGATTTAGTTTTCATCTTTGGCATGATTTAACTGTATTAATTTGGAGTAACTTCTATTTTTTCGGAGCAATGGTGATGTTCATCTTCTTGCCGTCCATCGATGGCATATGCTCTACTTTTCCATATTCTTCTAAGTCTTGAGCAAGACGCAACAACAATATTTCTCCTTTATCTTTGAAAACAATCGAACGTCCGCGAAAGAAGACAAAGGCCTTCACTTTGGCACCGCTCTGTAAGAATTCGATAGCGTGTTTCTTCTTAAATTCGTAATCGTGATCTGAGGTATTCGGTCCAAAACGAATTTCTTTGATGACCACTTTCACAGCCTTCGCAGCAAGTTCTTTCTGCTTTTTGCGCTGATCATACATAAATTTGCTGTAGTCGATGATTTTACACACCGGTGGGTCAGCTTTTGGTGAAATTTCTACCAAATCTAAGTCCATATCTTCAGCCATACGCTGCGCTTGACGTGTGTCGTAGACACCTGTTTCGATGTTATCACCAACTAAGCGAATTTTGGGAACCCGGATGCGCTCGTTGGTTCTGTGGTTTGCGGCCAGTTTCTCTTTCGGCTGCTTTCTTTTACCTCTTCTCAGTGTTCGGTGGTTTTAGTTAAACTATTATTATTCAATTAATTGAGAAATCTCTTCCTCAATGCTTGTCACAAATTTTTCACGAGTCATTGTTCCCAAATCTCCCCGTCCGTGGCGACGTACACTTAGTTCACCGCTAGTGGCTTCTTTCTCGCCGACAATCAACATGTAAGGAATTTTTTTCACTTCCGCATCACGTATCTTCCTGCCAATCTTTTCGTTGCGATCATCTACGAGGGCGCGAATATCGGAAATTTCTAGGAATTGTGCTATTTCTTGAGCGAAGTCATTGTATTTATCACTCACCGGTAAAATCTTTACTTGTTCTGGGGTTAACCATAACGGGAAGTTACCGCCACAGTGCTCAAGAAGTACGGCAACGAAACGCTCCATCGAGCCAAATGGCGCACGGTGAATCATCACCGGACGGTGGTTCTCATTATCGCTTCCTTTGTATTCCAACTCAAAACGCTCAGGCAAGTTGTAGTCTACCTGAATAGTTCCGAGTTGCCAGCTTCTGTCCAAGGCATCCTTGACCATGAAATCTAGCTTCGGACCATAGAAGGCTGCTTCTCCATATTCTAAGACGGTATTTAAACTTTTTTCGTCGGCTGCTTCAATGATAGCACTCTCAGCTTTTATCCAATTTGCATCAGAACCGATGTATTTCTCAGGTTTCTCAGGATCGCGCAAGCTTATTTGAGCTACATAATCCGTGAAATCCAATGTTTTGAAGATGTACAATACTAAGTCAATGACATTTTTGAACTCGTCTTTGAGCTGATCGGGTGTACAAAAAATGTGCGCATCATCCTGCGTAAAGCCTCTCACACGAGTAAGTCCATGCAACTCCCCACTTTGCTCGTAACGATATACGGTGCCAAATTCTGCAAAGCGTACTGGTAAATCCTTGTAAGATTTTGGCGTCGCCTTATACAGCTCACAGTGGTGCGGACAGTTCATTGGTTTGAGTAGGTACTCTTCGCCTTCCTCTGGAGTATTGATAGGTTGGAAACTGTCTTTACCGTATTTAGCGTAGTGTCCTGAACAAACATAAAGCTCTTTGTTTCCAATGTGCGGCGTGATGACACCATCATAACCAGCTTTTTTCTGCGCACGTTTTAAGAAATTTTCTAAGCGTTCACGCAGTGCTGCTCCATTTGGTAGCCACAACGGTAATCCGAGACCAACGCGTTGCGAGAAAGTAAATAGCTCAAGCTCTTTCCCCAGTTTTCTGTGATCTCTTTTCTTTGCTTCTTCGAGCAATTCCAAGTATTCCTGAAGCTCACCAGCTTTCTGGAAGGAAATGCCGTAGACACGCGTTAACTGTGGGTTTTTTTCATCTCCTCGCCAGTACGCACCAGCAACATTCATAATTTTTACTGCCTTGATGTATCCTGTGTGAGGAAGATGCCCCCCACGACAAAGGTCAGTAAAATCTGCATGATCACAGAAGGTAATCGTACCGTCCTCAAGATTGGAGATTAATTCCGTTTTGTACGGATTGTCTTTATATGTTTCAAGGGCTTTTGTTTTCTTAACAGGACGTAGTTTGAATTCAGACTTCGCACGGGCAAATTCGAGCATTTGCTTTTCAATCTTCACAAAATCTCCTTCACCGATGCTTTCGCCACGGAAATCCACATCGTAGTAGAATCCTTTTTCGATAGCTGGACCGATAGTCAATTGTGCGTTGGGGTAGAAGTGGAGAATGGCCTGCGCCAGTAGGTGCGCAGAACTGTGCCAGAAAGCCTCTTTACCCTTAGCGTCCTTCCAAGTAAAAAACTGCAGCGTACCGTCGTGCGTCAATTCATCATTCAACTCAATGGTTCGTCCATTGTAGCTGCCCGATAAGATATTTCTTGCTAGACCGTGAGAGATACTTTTCGCGACATCCATAGCAGTTGTGCCTGGCTCATAAGGCCTCTGATTTCCGTCTGGGAACGTTACAGTAATCATTTTTACTCTTTTTGTGTTATGACTAAGAGCGCAAATTTAAGTGTTCGTAGGCATTTGATGTTTTTTTCGAACCGATTTTATAAACCATATTTGGATAGTAATTTAGCCCTAATGAAAAACACCCCTAGTAAGGAGCAAGTTTTAGAGACAATGAACAGTCTAACTAAGGACACACTCATGGAGACTCTAAACATAAGATACGTTGATGCTAATCCATTGACAGGAAAGCTAGTTGCCACAATGCCAGTCGATTCGCGTGTATACCAACCTATGGGTATTCTTCACGGTGGCGCCACTGTTGCACTTGCAGAAAGCGTCGGTTCTGCCGCTTCTCAAATGATCATTGATTCTAAGAAAGAAACGGCTTTGGGTGTAGAAATTTCCGCCAATCATATCAAAAGTGCGCGCACAGGCCTACTCATTGCGACCGCTGAATGCATTCATCACGGAAAAAGTTCACACTTGTACCACATTCGTGTAGAGAATGAACAAGGCGAGCTCATCTCGATGGTGAAGCTGCTTAATTTTGTCAAACAGCGCAAATAATGCTTGAAGTACTCCTCCGGATACCGAATCAAAATATTCGTATGTTACATTGTCGGCCCTCTGATGCTGAACGTGCAACCTTCGTTTTACGCGGATTTTCGAAAAAGGCGAGCCATTATATAGCTGAAAACAAGAGTGAAACGGGTGATTTCTGGTCAGATTTTGCCGACCAGCCAAAACCTGAAACTCAAGGTAAAATTGCAGAGGAATACCAAGAAATGGTCCAATCGGCTATTAAAGAGATTGAGCAGCAAGTGGTTCAAAAGGTGGTATTGAGCAGACAGTTTTTCTGGGATTGTCCCAATGCGAATGCCCAAGAGACGTTCAACGCACTTTTGAAGTTCTACCCGACATGTACTGTTTTCGCAATCAAACATCCCGAATATGGATCTTGGATGGGTGCTTCACCGGAAGTGCTGCTCGAAAGCACTGAATTGGGCTACCGCAGTATGTCATTAGCCGGTACTCGCCTTAAGAATGCAACTCGCTGGGGAAACAAAGAACTTGAAGAGCAGAAGTTTGTGACAAACGAAGTTCACCGCAGTCTTAAGGCTTTTGGTGGAAAGATTAGCCGCGACAAGCAAACAACATTCAATGCTGGACCCGTTGAGCACTTGCTGACTTGGATAAATACAGACAACCATAGTTTGGATTCAAAATCTCTTGTGGAGGAATTGCATCCAACACCAGCCATCTGCGGCTCTCCAGCTGAAAAGGCACAAGAGTTTATTGCACAGTATGAAGGGTACGACCGTTCGTTGTATGCTGGATATTTTGGTCTTTTTGAACAACAGGTGCATGCCACTGTCTTGTTGAGAAGTATGCAGTGGTTTACATCTGGTGTCCAATTTTATGCCGGCGGCGGCATTACCAAAGACAGCGTACCTTTGGACGAGTGGATGGAAACAGAACACAAAATTTCTGCCCTGAAAGAACTCATTCAGATCAATGACAACAGATAAGGCAATAGCACAATGGACCATTGACGCCCTGGTAGAGCTAGGGGTTAAGCGCATTATTTATTCGCCAGGATCTAGAAATACACCTTTAATTATCGCCGGCACAGCACACCCTGCACTCGAGCATATCACAGTACTCGATGAGCGTAGTGCTGCATTCCAGGCGCTCGGTGAATCTTTGATAACCCATCAGCCAGTTGCCCTGTGTTGCACTTCAGGGAGTGCTTTAGCCAATTATCATCCCGCTGTGCTTGAAGCATTTTACAGAAAAGTATCTCTGATCATTCTAACTGCAGATCGTCCCGCAAATCGCATTGGTAAGGGCGAAGGTCAGACCAGTCAGCAAAACGATTTTTACGAACCGCACATAGGCTTGAGTGTTTCAATAAACGAATCTGTTGGTCGCGAAGAGGCGGTGGCAATCTGGTCAGAGATTCGCCAAAGTCTTCACGAAAAAAGCGAGCCCGTCCACATAAACTTGCACTTTGAAGAACCGCTTTACGGTCAGCAAGAGCCTTTAGCCCCTCTCAAACTTCAAGCGTTGCAAACCGTTGCCAATGATATTGATAATAGTCTAAGCCGTCTAGGCAGTTGCTCTTGTGTCGCAATCGTTTGCGGTCAGTTGCACCCCGATACTGCCCTACAGATAAAGGCAAACAATTCCATCGCTCTTTCCGGCGCAACATGGTTTGTGGATCCCTTAAGTGGACTGCTTGGCGCATCTAATACGGTAAATATCGACCAATTGGTCCATCATAAATTTGACGGCTTACTTTCTCTAGGCGGCCAATGGATGAGTAAATTCGCGAAATTCCATGTTCGAAGCCTTGGACTCTCAGCCCACGTACATATTGATAAATATCAAGCTTGGGAACTCGCGGATGTGAGCAATTTCTCTTGGGTAAAACAAGCGGTCGAATCCTTAAATCTACCCACGTCACTTTCTTACCTTAATTCCCAGGTGCCACATACAGTTATTCCAGATTTACCGTGGTCCGATGCAGCTGCCATTTTAACCATTCTTCTAAAGCTGGACAAGCAGACCGTTCTACATCTTGGCAACAGCTCCATTCCTAGATACATGAATCACTTTAATTTCGAAGGTCCAATATATTGTAATAGAGGAGTTAGTGGAATCGATGGCTGTTTAAGTACGGCAATAGGCGCAGCTGCTGCAACACCAGGCCAAAAACATGTACTCATTCTCGGTGACCAGAGTGCGCTGTACGACAGCAACGCGCTTTCAAAGTTAAGTACGCTCAAGAACCTCCAGGTTTTTGTCATCAATAATGGTAGAGGTGCCATCTTTGACTGGCTTCCCGGCACTTCAGCAACCACAGAGGAGGCCCAAAGGGTATACTCCAACGAGCATTCGGTCAACATAGCAGCATTGGCTGCAGCGTACCAATGTTGTTCAACGAGAGTTTCAAATCTAGACGCGCTCAGCAAGGCCTCAGAGCAGCTGATCGAAGTATGGACTGCAGAGGCGGATAATAAGCAGGCTTATGAGCAACTTCATCAAGCACATCAATCGAAATAGGGCCTACCACGAATAGATTTATGGCACAAGGAGCGACATTAAAACAATGGATTAAAGCAGCGAGGTTGAGAACATTGCCATTGGCCTTTGCTGTCATCATACTTGGGAGTGGTCTAGGTTACTTGCACACAAAGTCGTTTTCTATAGCATTGTTTGGCCTAGCGTTGTTGACCAGCTGCGCCTACCAGATCTTATCCAACTATGCCAATGATCTCGGGGATGGTATTAAAGGAACAGACAATAATAAGCGTGGAGAACAAAGAGCTGTAGCTTCCGGACTTATAAGCATTCGCCAAATGCGTTTGGTCATAAATCTCTTCACATTACTGTCCTTTATGACCGGAAGTATATTGGTGTATATGGCCTTTAAGGGCACCATTTATTTCTACCTTTTTATGGTATTAAATGTTTCGGCTGTTTGGGCGGCTAGGTCCTACACCATAGGCAGAAACCCTTACGCCTACTGGGGTGGAGGTGATTTGTTTGTAATCCTATTCTTCGGTTTGGTTGGGGTCATGGGGTCTTCAGCGCTTCAAACGGGGACACTGCATTCTATCGATGCATTGCCTGCGCTTGTGGCTGGTGCGATGAGCGTATCCGTTTTAACCTGTAATAATTTGCGCGATAGAGAAGGAGATGCACATCACGGTAAACGAACACTGGTGGTTCGCTACGGTGAAATATGGGGGCGAGGTTATTTTAAAGTGCTACTTATCACATCGATTCTATTGAGTTTAGTGTTCTCCATTACAGCAAGCATAAAAATGAGCGGATATTACCCAATCGTTGCGCACATGGTGTTTCAGTTTGTACTTCGGGGTCAATTCAAAAAGTTCACAGTATCCCAAACACCAGAAGAATATGACGCTTTGCTTAAACCTTTAGCATTGACTACGTTGTTGTATTGTATAACTACCTCAATGAGTTTCTTCTTCTAATGGATGCGAAATACTGCTCTCATATTTTAAAGTTAAAAATTCCTGGAGGCACCTCTCGAGGTATACTTACAGAAAAAGAAAGCTTTTTCATTGCTATTCACAATGACGGTAATATAGGCCTTGGAGAGGTAGGTGTTTTACGCGGTTTGTCTTACGACGATGTCCCTGAGCTTGAAAGTCAAATTGCTTGGACCTGCAAAAACATTCATCTTGGTCTCGAGGAATTATATGCAGCTAATGTTCAATTTCCAAGCATACAATTTGCAGTAGAGCAGGCCTTCAGTCATTTGAGTAACGGCTTCGAGCACTTCTCATCTTCATTTACTTCAGGACATTCTTCACAACTCATTAACGGATTAATCTGGATGGGAGATTTCGCATTTATGCGTGACCAAGTTTCCAAACGTCTCTCAGAAGGATTTACCACCTTGAAAATGAAAGTAGGGGCTATAGACTGGCACCAAGAGCAATCGATACTAACTGCGCTTAGAAAAGAGTTTACTCCGGATAAGTTGGAACTTCGTGTCGATGCTAACGGTGCTTTTGAGCTCGAAGAAGCCATAGAGGTCAGTAAATTTCTTGTAGATCACCAAGTGCATTCCATAGAGCAGCCGCTGCCCGCTGGACGCGACAAAGAGCTGGCATTAGCAGCAGAGCGTATGCATATTCCAATCGCTTTAGATGAGAGTTTAATCGGTGTAATTGACCCAAAAGCAAAAGTATATCTTTTAGATACTGTCAAACCACAATACATTATTCTAAAGCCAAGTTTTATTGGTGGCTGGCGCGGTGCAGATGAATGGATATCTATAGCTGAAAGTAAAGGTATAGGATGGTGGGCCACTTCGGCTCTAGAAAGCAATGTCGGTCTAAATGCCATCGCACAATGGGCTTTTACCAAGGGAAATTCTATTCCACAAGGCTTGGGAACAGGTAGTCTATTCACCAACAATATCCCAGGACCCTATGAGGTAAGTGGGGGGACGCTGAAGATTGCAAGAAAAGTAAATGAAGACTGGGACTTGAGCGCGATTAAATCGATCCTCTAAGCCCAATAAATACGCCACGCCCAGTTGCAACAATGCCCGAAGAATACGGACGATATTGGGCATCCATGATGTTTTCAATACCAATACGAAGGAGAATGTTCTTGTTGAATTCGTAATTGGTCATCAAACTCAATGTGTACCAGCGCGGTGAATATGTTTGACCATTCTCATTAATAGCGTAGATGTGTGTTTTACTTCGCTCACTAAAACTCAATTCATCGTGACTCATCTCCCCGTTATAGCGAGCTGTAAGGGTAGCGGTCCACTTCTTTTTACGATAGGCAAGTTGCGAAGTGGCATTGAATGGACTCGCATGGCGAAGTGCATAGCCCTGACTGTCCATTCCAAATGGATGTGACCAGTGAACGGTCCAAAACAGCGCCTTGCTGAGCTCTGTACGAACACCAAATTGATACCCCCAGATAGTTGCGTAATCCAAGTTTTGAACGGCTAAGATTTGAGACCATTCCGCGTCATACATCATGCTGTCTAGACCATTGAAAGAGTACGGTGCGCGAACCATGGCATTATCCAGATAGCTGCAGTATAAACTAGCGTCCAAAACCAAATATTTGCCGAGAAGGTGCTTCATCCCAATCTCTGCACTGTATAACCTTTCTTCCCTCAAATCTGGGTTAGGAAGAATCACAGCTCCTGGCTGCGAATCGAATACCTTTGACGCATCGTCTACGTTAGGGGCACGGAAGCCACTACTTAGATTGAAGAAGTATTTAAATGATTTATTTGAGTAACTCGCCCCCAAGGAGCCGCTTGGTGCAAGAAAGTTCCATGTGGCATCCTTGTTGAATCCATTGAATCGGATCGGCGTGAACATATGAATGTGGTTAAGGCGGGTTCCGCCGGAGATGGATAGGTTTTGGTTGAGGTTATAAAGGGCGCTAATAAATGCTGCTGAGCTAGACCATCTCGAACCATTTGCGTACCGAGATTGAGCCTGCCATGTGCTATCACTGTTCGATGCGGCATAATGATAGGCAGTACTTTCGATAAGGTTCAGGTTCCAATCGGCGCCATAGCTCATACTGAGTTTTTCGGAGAACTTCTTGGTCGCATCTACATTACCTTGGGCCATACGGACCAATTCGGTCTGAACACGGCCTGCAGGGCTTCTGTAGCGTCTTACATCTCTACTTTCTTGGTACCCTTGAAGGGCACTTGCCCATTTGATACGGTCATAAAAGCGAGTGTTGTTTCGGTCTTCGTAGGCTACCGTGGCCATAGACCAAAGTTGCGGGCCGTAATTCCAGCACGCGTATCGCGGTGAACCGTTTTTCGTTTCAATGAATCTATCATAACGGTTCACATCGGAAAGCATACTGAAGTAAAGGCCGAATTTCAGTTCACTTTTTTCAGAAACTCTAAACTTCAGTTTCTGAGTGAAGTTTCTTTGGCTATAGGCTGTTTTTGGTTGGATTAGCGGATCTATTGGTTTTCGAAGCGTATCGAGATTGGCAAATGTGATAGGCTCGCACATAGCTAAGTAATTCTCCACTGAATTTGCCGGTGTCCAAGAGAAAATACGTGCCCCCATTTGAACATCGCTGTACTGGCTATAGGTGATATTAGTCATCCCGGCCCAGTTTAGTCCACCGTAGTTAATTCTGAAATTTGGACGGCGTGTGAGCTGCGCATTGTTTGTGCTAAAGTCGTAAACCAAGCTTTGAAGTACTTCGCTACTATCTCCGTAGTGTGCGTCGTAGGTATTGATATGCATTGTTCCACCCAGGGCATCGGAGCCGTGAAGTACCGATCCAGGCCCAAGACTTACCTCCATATCAGCAATACTCAATGGATCTAGACTGATGACATTGTGTACATTCCCAGCCCTGAAAATCGCATTATTTAATCGCATACCGTCGATAAGTATAAGTACACGTGAGGTACTCATACCACGAATCATTGGCGATCCACCGCCACTTTGACTTTTTTGGATAAAGACGTTAGGATCAAGGCTAAGGGCCTCTGCGCTGCTCGCAATGAACTGACTGCTCATGCGTTTTGCACTGATGGTTCTCACTTCTTGGGGGTTGTGCTTGAAATCCGCCTCCATTCTATTGGCCTTGATAACGACCTCCTGAATATTCAGCACACTCTCGTACAGCCCTACTTCAAAATTCGCACGCTCCAACTGTTTAAAGTTGTAATGACGTGGGGCATATGAGGTGTGGAAGAAGGAAACAACGTCTCCTTCATGAAGATCACTAATTAGAACACGACCTAAGGGTCCGGTAGTTGCAATGTAGCTGTTGTTAACAGTAATACTGACCCCTTCGACGGGCTGACCACTGTTTTTACTGATCACCGTAACCCAATGCTGGCCAAGTGAGAGCACGCTTGCAGATAATGTTGTTGCACACGTGATCAAAATCAATAGTAATAATGTTCTAATTTTGGACATCGCGACCACAATCAACAAAAACTGTACCTAATTGGCTTCATTCGTTCAGACCATATTTGTATTTGAGCAGAGGAATTATTCTCTCAAAGAAATATTGGCCGTAAAATCGGCTCCAGATTGGCTTCAAACAGTTCAAAATCAGCTTATTGATTTTACCTCGATACGAAGTGAAATGGAGTTTCATACTAGTGGTAGTACAGGCTCGCCAAAAAGAATTGTCCACCAAAAAACCTATCTAGAGGCTTCCGCAAAAAGAACCTTGGACTATTTTTCTTTACAACCTGGGGATAGTGCCGCGCTTATACTACCTGCTCAGTTCATTGGGGGTAGTATGATGCTAGTTCGGGCACTTATGGGCAGGTTGACCTTACACTTACTGCCGCCCAAGATCGCTGTAGAAGATATTCCAAGTGTGGATTTTCTTCCGTGCACGCCAGCTCAGTTTAAAGCTGCGATGCAAAATGATGCACTGCGCGACTTTAGCGGATCCATTCTTTTAGGAGGAGCACCTGTTGGTGATTTAGAGCCGGTGGCGGGTATTGACCTTTACGTTGGCTATGGAATGACAGAGACTGCTTCACATGTGGCACTTCGTTCTCTGTCGGAAAAAGTGTATTCGGCAGTTGACGGTGTTCAGTTTACTACTCTTGAAGGTACATTGATCATTGATGCGCCTCATTTAGGTATTAAAGGGTTGCAGACCAATGACTTAGTTCATCTTCTCGACGCGTATTCTTTTGAGTTTATCGGACGTCTTGACGATGTTATTAACTCTGGAGGGCTCAAGATTCATCCAGTTGTTCTCGAATCACATTTTCCTTCTGATGGATGTATCGTCTGTGTGTCGTCCACAGAAGATGAGGTCTATGGAGAAGCGGTGGTCATCGTTTTTGAAGGCGTCGTTTCTAAAAGTAGAGTTCAAGAGCTCTTGCAGGATGTGCCTCGAAGTCAACAGCCGAAATTCATGCTTAGTGTTGACAAACTGCCGGTCTTAGAAAGTGGAAAAATAGATCGCAATGAGGTAAGGAGACTTATCCAAGAATCTCAACATCGCCTTTTCCCGCTCTAATCAGAGTAGGTGACGGTGTGGTAAGATCGATTACAGTAGAAGGGGTATTATCGCCCCAGCCGCCATTAATCACAAAGTCAACTTTATCTGCATAGTTGGCAATGATTTCATCCGGATCTGTAGGATATTGAAGGACTTCATCGTCGTGATGAAGAGAGGCGGATGCTAGAGGGCGCCCTAAGGCTTCTGCTAGAGCTTTCACGATTCCGTTATTAGGCAATCTAACCCCAATCGTTTTACGTTTCTGCCCTAGTTTTCTTGCAAGGGTAATATTTGACTCCAGCACGAGTGTATACGGACCCGGAAGGCATTGCTTAATGAACTTAAAGGTAGCGCCGCCAACACTTTGAGTGTATTGAGATACTTGGCTTAGGTTGGTGAATAAGAATGAGAATTCTGCTTCTTTTACCGACTCTTTTTTGATTTGAGCGAGCTTTTTTAATGCTTTATCATTCATAAAATCACCTACAACGGCAAAGACACTATCGGTTGGAATAATGGCTATTTCACCTGCAATTAAGCGTGCGGCGCATTCCTGTATTTTTTGCTGGTCAATACTTTCCGGATAAAGTGTGTAAATCATGCCCCAATCGATTTAGTCGAAAATAAAAAGCCCCGTAATTGCCGGGCTTCGCTTTTAATTTCTGTTGGGTTAGCTGTTCGATTTTGCGTGGTCAGCCAAAAACTTGGCAAGACCGATATCCGTCAATGGGTGTTTTAAAAGGGCTTCAATAGCGCTTAAAGGACCTGTCATTACATCTGCACCAATCTGCGCACATTCGATAATGTGCATTGGATGACGAACTGACGCAGCCAAGATTTCTGTATCAAATCCGTAATTATCAAAGATCACGCGGATGCTATCAATCAATCCTAGACCGTCTGTTGAAATATCGTCCAAACGACCGATGAAAGGACTCACATAAGTAGCACCTGCTTTGGCAGCCAACAAGGCTTGACCGGCTGAAAAGATCAATGTGCAGTTTGTCTTAATACCCTTATCTGAAAAGTATTTCAATGCTTTCACACCGTCTTTCACCATTGGGATTTTAACCACAATTTTTTCGTCCAAGGCAGCAAGGGCTTCACCTTCACGAACCATGCCTTCGAAATCTGTAGAGATTACTTCTGCACTTACATCGCCGTTTACAATCTCACAGATTGCGCGATAGTGAGCAAGTACGTTTTTTTCTCCGCTAATTCCTTCTTTAGCCATTAATGATGGGTTGGTGGTCACGCCGTCCAAAACGCCAAGATCTTGGGCTTCTTTAATCTGTGCAAGGTTTGCTGTGTCAATAAAAAACTTCATGAGGAAAAGTTGTGTTGTTAAATGTTGCTTAAAAATAAACTAAACTTCAAAAATAAGCGCATAAAAAACGGGCAAGCTACTCACATCACACCGCTACAACCAATTACCCTTGCTGCGTTCCCGCCCTGGGGGATTCATTAGGAGCTGGTTGTGTAAGACTTGCCCGGGGTAAAGTTAATGCTCCTCGGATGTAGAAAGCAATGAATTGACTAAAATTATTGGCCTCTTCGGTTATCTTTGCGTGTAACACTCAAAATAAAAGGCCTTATGAATGAAGCAATGAAACAAATCGCAATTAAGTACGGGACCTATTTGGCCTTGCTAAACATCTCCTACATACTTTATGCTTATTTGGTTGACGCTTCGGTTTTTACTGCTACTTGGCCCGGCATAGTATTGTTTTTTTTGGCAATCGGCTTCGGTATATTTGCGGTAGGGAAGTTCAAGCAGATTAATGAAGGGTATGCGACTTTTAAAGAAGCATTCTCTACCTACATCCTCACAGGAATAGTTGCAACATTGATAGGTACAGTGTTTACTGTGCTATTGTTTTCAATCATTGATCCTGAGTTTGCTGCGCAAACAATGGATTTGATTATTGAAACTACCTACGAGAAACTCGAAACCTCAGGTATGAGCGATGAGCAGATTGAGAAGATCATTAGTCGTATTGAAGGCAGCAATGCGTTTGGTATTACAGGTCAATTAAAGAGTTCTGCATTTTCAGTCATGTTTAATGCCATTATCGCATTAATCGTAGGTGCCGCCATGAAAAAAAACAATCCAGCACTATAAAACTGGTAGCGAAGGAGAATGAGTAAATTGGACTTAAGTATTGTAATTCCGTTATACAATGAAGATGAAAGTC
>CAJWZE010000016.1 GCA_913049845.1 uncultured Cryomorphaceae bacterium | reverse complement strand
GAATTTATGGTATGTAACGACGAGATGTGTTTACCACCTTCGTATGTAGACTTTAAAATTAAGATTACAGATGCACCGCTTCCTTACGCTTGGGAAGGTTTGGGAACGACGTTTTGGCTCGGCTTCTTGGGTGGCTTTGCAGCCTTGATCATGCCTTGTATCTTCCCTATGATTCCATTAACGGTAAGCTTCTTTACCAAGCAAAGCAGAACACGCAGCGAAGGGATATTTAAAGCGGTAATTTATGGCCTCAGTATTATCGTTATTTATCTAGGCCTTGGCCTTGCTGTGAGTCTAATTTTTGGTGCAGACAGTTTAAACAAGATGGCGACCAACCCTTGGTTCAACTTGGCGTTTTTTGCTCTCTTTGTAGTTTTCGCAGCGAGCTTCTTTGGTGCCTTTGAAATTACATTACCATCGAGCTGGGTGAATAAAGCAGACGATGCCTCGAACAAGGGCGGGTTCCTTGGAATCTTCTTCATGGGCTTCACCTTGAGCTTGGTGAGCTTTTCGTGTACAGGACCTATAATCGGTTCATTGCTTGTTGAGGCGGCATCAAAAGGAAGTTTGCTTGGACCGGCAGTGGGGATGTTTGGTTTCGCACTAGCCCTAGCTATTCCATTTACACTTTTTGCAGCCTTCCCAAGCTGGCTAAATTCATTACCTTCTTCGGGCGGTTGGTTGAATACCGCTAAGGTGACATTAGGTTTCTTGGAGTTGGCCTTTGCATTAAAGTTTTTATCTACGGCCGATTTGGTTTGGCAAGCACACATACTCGAGCGCGAGCTCTTCATAGCCATTTGGGTAGCCATCGCTTTTATGACGGCATTTTACCTGTTGGGTACCTTCCGATTGCCACTCGATAGTCCAGTACAAAGCATCTCGGTTACTCGGATGGGATTCGCAATGGTATTCATGATCATGGCGTTCTACATGCTTCCAGGAATCTTTGGTGCCCCAGTAAAATTAATTGCTGGTTTTCCTCCGCCTGAGCATTATGCGGAGAGTAAAAATGGCGCCTATGCCCAGCCCATAATTCAAGTAGTGGGAGAAGATGGCGAGGCGGCAGCACATTCAGCGGCCATTGGTGATCATTGTCCGAATGACTTGCCATGTTTTAACGATTACGAATCAGGTTTGGCCTACGCCAAAGAGGTAGGGAAACCTATTATGCTCGACTTCACAGGTTGGGGTTGTGTGAACTGCCGTAAGATGGAGGAAAACGTGTGGAAAGACGAGCGCGTACACCGGCGCATTCGCGACAACGTTGTCCTGATCTCATTGTACGTTGACGAGCGTACCAATCTTCCGAAGGATGAACAGTACATCAGCGAGGTTACTGGTCGTAAAATAAAGAACATCGGAAACAAGTGGAGCGAATTTCAAGAGGTGAACTTCCAAGAAGTAAGTCAGCCATTGTATGTAATCTTGGGACATGAGCATCTAACACCGTTGGTCGAAAAAAATGCTTATAACCTTGATGTAGAGGCATATATCGATTGGTTAGACCGCGGTGTGGCTGCATTTAAATAATACGACAACATTTAAACTGAGCCGGGGCAAAAACTTTTCTTATACCACCTTCGTTTTTTATAGATGTTCTCAAAACTCAACCCATACGAAACCCGCTACCGTCTGCGCATTGACGAGCAGATTGTGGGTTACGCCAGAGAGATAGGTAGTACGCGTTATTATTCCAAAGATCAGTTTTGGTGGAATGGAGCAATCATTAAGCACAATCGCGTGGACGAATGCATTGGCATTAAGGATTTAGACAATAGACCTCTTTACGAGCTAGATATTGTTGAATATGCTCTCGAAGGAGCCCGCGATCGGATGGGGTGTGTTCTATGGGGACAGAAGGAAGATTTATTCATTATCAAAGATCTCAACGACCCTTCGCTTGAAATTCCATTTAACGTGAATGACATAACGCTCTTTGCAGCCGAAGATTTAAGATTTCGCGCCTATTTGTTCTCACAGCCAGATTTAATGCGCGAGTTGGGTGTTAGAGACGATTAAGGTTTTATTTTAGTGGTTCGAACAGCCAGTTAGATAAACACATGGACACAAATTTTGTAGAAGAGCTACGTTGGAGAGGCATGTTACAAGACATAATGCCTGAAACTGAAGAACTATTGACTCGTGAAATGGTCTCCGGCTATATCGGTTTTGATCCAACAGCGGATTCCCTAGGTGTAGGGAATATGGTACAAATAATGACCCTAGTGCACTTTCAGCGCGCTGGTCATAAGCCTATTGCTTTGGTGGGTGGTGCTACTGGAATGGTAGGTGATCCTTCAGGCAAGAATGCTGAGCGAAACTTACTCGATTTAGATACCCTTCAACACAATATAGATTGCCAGAAAAAGCAGCTGGAAAAGTTTCTCGACTTTGATTGCGGCGCAAATAGTGCTGAAATCGTAAACAACTACGACTGGTTTAAAGAGTTCGACTTCTTAAGATTCATCCGTGATGTGGGTAAGCACATTAGTGTGAACTACATGATGGCCAAAGACAGCGTAAAAAAACGTTTGGATACTGGGATCAGCTTTACGGAGTTTTCTTACCAGTTGATCCAAGGTTACGATTTTTACCATCTTTGGAAGAATAATGGTGTGAAGCTTCAAATGGGGGGCTCAGACCAATGGGGCAACATTACCACAGGTACAGAGCTCATTCGTCGTCTTCGACGAGGGTCTGCCTATGCGTTGACTACTCCTCTTATCAAGAAAGCTGACGGAACGAAGTTTGGAAAAAGCGAAGGCGGCAATGTTTGGTTAGATCCAGCACGTACATCGCCTTATGCGTTCTATCAATTCTGGCTGAATGCTTCAGATGCAGATGCAGAGAACTACATCAAGATTTTCTCCATTAAATCACGTGAAGAAATTGAAGCATTGATTGCCGAGCATGCTGAGGCGCCGTTCAAGCGTGCTTTACAAATGGCATTGGCTGAAGAGATTATAATTCGCGTGCACAGCCAGGCAGATTTAAATAACGCATTGGCAGCATCTCAAATCTTATTTGGCAAGGCTACGGAAGATCAGTTGAGATCTTTAGATAGAAGAACGCTTGAAAGTGTTTTTGAGGGTGTGCCGCAGTTTGAATTGGCCGCAGTAAACCTTGAAGAGGGGCTTGATATAGTTGAAGCGCTCGCTGAGCAAACAGCTGTGTTCCCTTCAAAGGGAGAAGCTCGCAAAATGGTGCAAGGCAATGGTGTTGCGATCAATAAAAAGAAAGTTGGTGTGGATAAAGTCCTAACCAAAGACGATGTTGTTGCCGGTGGATTGATTATTGTTCAAAAGGGAAAGAAGAATTACTTCTTAGTGAAGGTGAGTTAAGACTCTTATTAGGTTAATAAAAAGGCGCCTGAAGAGCCGCCTTTTCTATGCTTAAAGCGGTCTTAGAGAACCACGTAGTTAAAGACAATGTCGTCGATGTCCTTTAAGAACCGTTCGTTGGGACGTTGGAAGAAGTAGAACATACCGTGGTCGCGCATCTTGGCACCTTTAAGTTTAGCGTACTCAAATTCCTCGCCCTTATTCACCAGACAGTAGGGGATACCGCTACGGAATATTATCAGTGCTTGAAAATCAGGCTGTGAAGGATTAACACTACGATTCAAATAGGCCCAACACTCGTACTCTCCGAAGTTTTTGCCTTCCCAATCTTTGGATTTGAGTACTTCAACAAGCGCGTCACGAACCGCACCCCCACGTTTTCCTTCAAAGAAATTCTCAACCGTAATCGTTGGGAAGCTCCGTCGCTCGAGTTGTCGACCATTAATGGAACCGCTTAGCACAACCTCGTGGTATTTACTCATTCGTCTGGTATTACTCTCCCAAAGGCTGTCAATGGGGAAACCTTCTTCACAGTATCCAAGAGTATCTTTTTTGCTTGATAGTAATGCCGCTCCTGCCATCAATCGCTTATCAAGTACATTTACGTAATCGTCGTGTACCCAAAGATGGACGCTAGCATTATAGCTGCCGCCGTTAAAGTTAGAAGCGCTCACACGCACAGAATCTCGAAGTTCTAGGCGGTTATCTCCTGAGGTCACTACTGCCTCGCGACGAACAACCTGTGAATGGGCTACGGATGCCCAAGATAATAGGGTAATAACTGCTAATTTTCTCATAAATTCACCATTAGGTTACAACCGCGTATTTCGCTTTTGTCGAGTCGGCCGTAGACTTCAAATGTACCATTTTCAAAAACCCTGCCTTGGTCGCTAATTGCTAAAAAGCAACAGCTATCCTTATTGGCCAGATCTATAATCTGTAAGGCACCGCGTGAACCGTTTTGCCGTGGTGCTCCGAGTGGATCTGCGATATCTCTGGTATAAACGCGCATCCAAGGCGGACAGGCAAAGAGCCCACTATTTTTCAGGTAGGCCTGCGACAGCAGCTCGGTCATACCATACTCGCTATCAATAGGGCTGGAAGGAAACTTCTCTTTCAACAGTGTATGGACTTGGACTCTAATAAGCTCTTTACGACGGCCTTTCATACCGCCGGTTTCCATGACGCGCAATTGCGGGAAATCCATCACGGATATACTTTCGGCAAAGTCTAAAAGTCCAAAGGTCACACCTACAAGCAAGGTAGGCTGTTGATCTTTCTGAAGGCGTTTAAGCACTTCAGCCAACTCTTTGTGGTTGTATAGGTAGAAACTGCTCTCTTTCTTTGTAGAACGTTTAATCATACCCTCAGCCATAACCACTAAGGACGAGCCGCTGCGCTCGAGATAACTTGGCATTAAGGCCAATATTGTCCAATTCTCCAAGGCACCAAATTCTCGCTGGAAGCCTTCCACATAGACCTTTTCATAATGGGACAATTCCTTCACATGGTGTTTGTTCGGGGTGCCTCCAGTGGTCGTAGACGAAGTGAATGTTACTTCGGGGCTAAAAACTCCCGTTACGACCTCGTGTTTCTTAAATAGTTCTACCGGCAGAAATGGAATGTGTTCTAGTTGTTGTACCACCTTTGGGGTACGTTTGATTAAATCACAGAACTGTCCGTACACTTGGTTGTTTGCGTACTGGTGACGGTACATTTCAAGTGCCGCCGCCTCAAAGTTTTGATCGGTTATTTCTGTGAAGTTGCGCATAAAAAAACAGCGGCCCTCGGGGCCGCGGTTCAAAATTACGTTTTTGAATTTGCTTAAAGCGAGCAGCGGAAGGTAAGTTTAAACGTTCTTCCTGGTGCCCAACGTGAGAAGTACGGAGAGAAGCTTTCGTAGCTCACGAAGATGCGGGTTTTTTGTAAAATGTACCTAAGAATTTAAAAACAGCTATTAAGCATCAGCGGCGCTGTTGTGGTATTCTTCCACCAAACGCATTACTCCTCTAACTAGGTCTTTAGATTCCAAAATTACATTGAAGTAAAGCGTCGTGTTCTTCGGACTGACCTCTTCTTTTCTTGTTCGAGCAATCTGAGCGTCAATCTTATCAGATATTGTTTGCAGCAAGGTGGACTCTTCCTCTAAACACGATCCAAGATCCGCGAAAGACTGCTTTTGGAATGCAGTTTCAATAGTCACTAGTGAAGTGCTAAGTGCCGCCTCAATTTCTCTTAAGTCTTCCACTTGCGAGCTACTTAAAGGCTTGTGCGCGTTGTCAATGTGCTTGTAGCTTTTCTTTGCAATAAATTCAAGTGATTGCACGACGTCTGTCAATTTGGCCAAAATCATGATGTAGAAATTACTACCACGAACTGAAGTGTCGTCCAGATTCTTGATGAAATAGAATAGGTGATTTCTCAACTCTTCTACTTCGTCGTCAAATTTGTTAACGCGTTTGCGCATCTTCTTCAATGTGCCTACATCTTGGCTTGCAAGACCGTTCACTACACCGCTGAAGATTCGCTTAGTACGAGACATAGACTTTGCAACATTGTCGGCACTTTCTTCAATGATTCCTTGAACCGTCTTACTTGCAGACTTTTTCAGTGAAGTGTGGTCGGATTCTTTGTTTGAAGACTTTTTGTGGTTCAGGTAGTTACGGACAATTAAACCAGCAGCAAGCAAAAGTAGGATAGCGATAGCTGGGCCGCGTCCAATGTAAATGATGTAGGTAAGCGTACCAGCAATACTGAATGCGGTCAGCGCTGTTAAGAACCAACCTCCGATAACGTTGAGTACACCTGCAACACGGTACACGGCACTTTCTCTACCCCATGCTCTATCCGCTAAAGAAGTACCCATCGCAACCATAAAGGTAACATAGGTTGTAGAAAGCGGAAGTTTCATACTGGTAGCGATAGAGATAAGAATACCTGCAACTGCTAAGTTGATAGAAGCACGTATTAAATCAAATGCTGGAAGTTCCTTCGCTTTTTCCTGAGAAATCTCGATCGCCGGTGTTTCAAAGCTGTTGCTAATCTTAGTTTTGACAGCAGCAGGAAGGATGAAATTCAGTCCTTGAACTAATTTAGAAGATCCTTTGACAATGGCCTTGGATAAGAAGTTAGGCTTGAATCGCTCGTCGCCTTCTCCTTGTCTAGAGAGGTCGATAGAGGTGTCGGCAACAGTGCGCGCCTTTTTTGAGAATGCCAAAGTAACTACCATGATACCACCTGCGATGAAGAGTAATAATGGTTCTGTAGGCACCTTCTTTGAAAGAATTTCCATCGAGAACTCAGAGGCTGGGATACCGGAGACCGACCATGCTTCATAGCTATGGTAAGCAGCCATTGGTACACCAATGAAGTTGACTAAATCGTTCCCTGCGAATGCAAGTGCTAATCCAAAGGTTCCAACGCCCAAGACAATGATCAAAACGTTCACTTTAAATAACTTGTCAAGAATGAACATAAAAGCAGTCCAGAAAGCAAACATTATTCCGATGACAAGCATCATATTTTCTGCTAAAAACTCTTTGATGTCGCCATAGAAAGGCGTGCCTTTTAATCCCTTAAAGAAGATAAAATACCCGATCGCCGTCAAACAAAGTCCTGCGAAAACAAATCCGAAGTTTTTGATTTTTTTTTCGTACTGGAACGAGAATACGAGCCTTGATAACCATTGAACTATCATACCGATAGTAAATGAGATGACTACTGAAAGTAAAATTCCTGAGATGATTTGCTTGGCTTTCTCCGTATTGATGTATTTCACGACATCTGCAGCGGTCTCTGTTTCAGACAAGCCAATCTTGATGAGTGCCATAACAACCGCAGCGCCCAATAAATTGAACACAATGGATACCGTTGTAGATGTTGGAAGCCCTAAGGTGTTGAAGAAGTCTAATAATAGAATGTCCCCAATCATGACTGCCATAAAGATGAACATGATTTCATCGAAGTAGAATTCGCCGGGTGTAAAAATTCCCTTTCTAGCAACTTCCATCATACCGCTCGAGAAAACGGCACCGACAAAAACGCCAAGACTGGCGATGATCATAATCTTCTTGAACGAAATGGCTTTAGAGCCGATCGCAGAATTCAAGAAATTCACAGCGTCATTGCTAACGCCAACTACTAGATCCACCACGGCCAAGATGGCTAGGGCGAAAATCATCAGGTAGAATATACTGTCCATATCGAATAATTTATAGAGCGAATTTAAACGCCTAGTGTTACTTCAAGGTTAAGTTTAGAGGTGTAGTTCGAAACCTGTTCTAAACATCAAACCATCAGCTTCACCAGCCTTGGTAGTGTAACTTAAATCTGTTTGAACTTTAAGCTTGTGACCTACAACAAATTTGTTGAGACCCAAAGTGTACTGGGTAGGATTATCTGTCCCTGTTACCTCGTCATAATTAATGTTGGTGTAGCGTGCGGCGACCTCTACCTTTTCGCTAATGAACTGTCCAACGGCGAAATTGAAGGCTTGACCTACAGAAACAATATCGCCCGTCTCTGTGCCATCAAGGTTCACTGCAATTGGGTTTTCCGCGCTTCGTGACGACCATTCAGACATAATAGAAAGTCCTTGGAATTTGAAGGCAACATCAACAAAGTGCGTAGTGATATCGGTCTCGTAAAAGCCGCCGTCGGTCAAATACATGTAAGAGCCCATATTGGATCTAGTTTTAACAGCATTGCTGTTATGGTCGAAAGTATAAGCAAGCATCAGTTTAGGAGAAGATTCACGTACGGTAGATGAACCCATGTAGTCGCCTTTCTTTTTGAATTCACCTAGAGGAAGTGCTTCGAAACGAGCTGTGTATTGAAGTCCGCCAACATTACCCACGGTGATGTTTCTACCTTCACCTTGACTAATGGCAAATTTTTCTTTGGTCACCATTCCTCCGAACTTTGACTTATGGCGCAGCTGGATACCCATATCGCGATCAATGTTGAATTTACTATTGAGCATAGAGCGGTCAACAAATTGAAGATTCGCTGATGAAATCACACGTTCGATGTTTCCAGGAAGTTTCGTTTGTCCTGCCCAAAGTTCCCAGCCTGGTGTAAATCCCCATTTAAGAACTGCATCGAGAATAAGTCGTGGAGCACCCTTAGTAAATTCATTTGCGCCTGAAATGTCATTGTTCGTTAAACCAAACTCCATCTTGTATTTGATACTTGGGTGGTATGCCCATCCATCAAATTTGAAACGAGAACGACGTACAAGAAAATCGTGTTCAACCGTACCTAATTGACCTTCGTTGAAGTCACTACTTCCGTAGTAACGTACCTGCATACGAGGTGCGAATTTGACGCTGAAGCTACTATCAGCAGCAACATAATTCATTAAGCCTTTACCAAAAGAAATATCATTTACTGCTTGTTGTGCATTAGCAGAAAAGAAGAAAAGATTTAGAAGTACTATGCTCCAAGCGAATTTCATTGTTTTCATGATTGCATTCTTTTTTTGGGTACAAATGTGCCGTTCCAAGGTTAATTTTAGGTTAACGCAACAATTACTTTATGTTATAATGAGTGGCCTTAGTGCTATCCCTCGATGGATTAGTTTACTTTGTCCACGTTATATTTATCCAAACAATCATGAAGGATGGAACCAAACAAAGCGAAAATTTTAGTTCTAGACGACGAACCGGATATTCTCGAAATCGTCGGTTATAACCTTAGGCGTGAAGGCTACGAGGTGAAAACGGCACTTAGCGGTAAGGAAGGAATAACTATAGCAAAGGGTTTCTCCCCAGATTTGATTTTATTAGATGTTATGATGCCTGGTATGGACGGTATGGAAACATGTGATGCATTGCGTAAAGACCCACAGTTCAAGGATACTATTATCGCCTTTTTAACAGCGCGCGGCGAGGATTACTCTCAAGTCGCAGGTTTTGAGGTGGGAGCAGACGACTATATTACAAAGCCAGTGAAGCCTAAGGTGCTTGTTTCCAGGTTAAAAGCATTGCTCCGAAGGAGACCAATGGCTCAGAGAGACCACCAGCATTTGGTGAGAATAGGAGATTTAATTATCGATATCGAACAATACCATGTCGAATTAGGAGGCGAGATCATTGTACTGCCACGAAAGGAGTTCGAGCTGCTACATTTATTGGCTTCCAAGCCAGGAAAGGTCTTTTCGAGAGATCTTATAATGGATAAAGTTTGGGGTGATTCCGTAGTTGTAGGTGGTAGGACCATAGATGTACACATTCGAAAAATCCGCGAGAAGATTGGAGAAGAACGTATCAAAACCGTGAAAGGCGTGGGCTATAAATTTGAACCTGAAGAATGATGAGTTCTCGGAGGGTACTACTTTTTTCGCTAGGTATGGCGCTACTGATTTCTGGTATCGGCATCTTGCTTTTTTTCGGTGCGCAGAATCAAGCTGATGTACCACCATATGTATGGGGAGCAGCGATGGTTTTAATGACTTCTGTGGCATTAGCAACCGCCATTTACTTAAACTTTACCTTACGTATACGACGCATACAAAGGAAGATATTGGAGAGCAGTGACCAGAGCGGAAGACGTATAGACGAAAATATGACCTTAGAAAGGTTAGAGCAGTCGGTTGAAGAATGGTCGATACGACAGAAAAAATTGATTCAAGAACTAGAAAGTAGAGAGGAGTTTAGACGTGAGTATATAGGAAATGTTAGTCATGAGCTGAAGACCCCTATTTTTAATATTCAAGGATATATTTTAACCTTACTTGATGGTGCTAAGGATGATCCAGAGATTGCCACAAAATTTCTAAGGCGAGCTTCAAAATCGGTGGATCGAATGACGTCTCTCGTGAAAGATATGGACGTTCTTTCTAAGGTAGAGACGGGGCAATACGACATCCGAATGGAACCCACTCGTTTGGATTTACTCGTAGAAGATACTCTTTTAGGTCTTGAGTCTCTTGCTCAAAAACATTCCGCTAAAATCAAGGTAAAGTATGCTTGTTCAAAGTCAGCTAGTATCACTTGCGATACAGCGAAAATTGAGCAGGTATTAGATAATCTCATCGTCAATGCCATCAAATACAGTGAGCATCCAAGTATTGTTAAAATTCTTATAGAAGATATCGGTACTAAAATCCAATTCAGTGTTATCGATAAAGGCTTTGGCATTCCGTCAAAAGATTTAAGTCGAGTCTTCGAACGATTCTATAGAGTAGATAAGGCTAGATCCAGAGATGCAGGTGGGTCAGGTCTTGGACTGTCTATTGTAAAACATATTATTGATAAACACGGTGAATCTATAGAGGTTTCTTCTAAGGAAGGTGTTGGGACAACGTTTAGATTTACATTGGCTAAAGCCTAATCGTGAATAACCTCTTTGTTCAATGGCGTACTCGTAGCTGTTTCGGTTTACATTTGAAGTAAACCCAACGAATCACACTTTTGTATGGAATGGAGTCCTGATTTGATGAAAAAACTTGAAGCATTGCGCTCCAAGATCGAACAGACTGGTCAAGATTTTGAGACTTATGTCAACGGCTGGCAACTACAGCGTTTTCAGAACTATTGGGACTATATACAGTTGGACACCTTACTTAGTTTGCAGCGTCCAGTAACCCAGGTTGAGGACGAGCCTATTTTCATTATTTACCATCAGATCACGGAGCTTTATTTCAAGCTTGCCCGCATTGAGATTGATGCTATCGCAAAAAACGAGGCCAATACGATAGCCGATTTTACCGAGCGAATTCATCGAATCAACAGGTACTTCGGTGCGCTAAGAGGCAGCTTCGGCGTGATGGAACTAGGGATGAAGAAAGAAGAATTCTTGGCCTTTAGAGATGCTCTTGCGCCGGCCTCGGGTTTTCAAAGCGTGCAATACCGAATCATTGAGCTGGGTTGTGCCCCTCTCATAAATATTGTAGGTGAATCTCGCCGCGATGAATTAGCGGATGCTTCTATCGAGGATCAGATGGACGGTATTTATTGGAAAAATGGTGCAACAAGAGAAGATAATGGCAAACCGGCCTACACCGCTACCCAGTTCATGGAAAAGTATTGGGACGACTTGCTCTTCACGGCAGAAGCCTATGAACATTGCAACATATGGGTACGTTTCGAACAGCTGCGTGAAAAGGCTTCAGAGCAGGAGCGCAAGCAACTTGAAGATGCCTTGCGCGCATTGGATTTGAATATCAATGTTAATTGGCCATTACAACATTATAAAACGGCTGTTCGTTACTTATCGAAGAAGCCAACCGACATTCCTGCAACCGGTGGTACTAACTGGCAGAAATATTTACCGCCGCGTTTTCAACGTAGAATTTTCTTCCCAGAACTGTGGACTGCTGAGCAGAAAGCAGAATGGGGTAAGAGTTGGGTGCATGAGGTGCTGGCAGAATTAGAACCGTAAGAATATATGAGTATCAAGAAGATTGCATGGGTGGCTGTGGCCTCCATTTTTCTTATCATAATCATTGCAGTAATTACTTCTAACCCTGACGTTCCTACTATTTTGGCAGATGAGCAGCCTATTGTTGAGGAACCGACCTATTATTTGACGCTGCAGGCAGATACTTTAAGTTTTGAATCGCATAAGATTGCCTCTGGAGAGAGTTTTGGTGCCTTGTTGGGTAAAAGAGGGATCAGCACTTTACAGATTTATAAAATTGTCGCTGCCATTGAGGATGAATTCAACGTACGTCGCATTCGTGCAGATGTCGAGGTTCAATTTGCCACTGGCGATAGCTCGATTCTTCCTTCCTATTTCATCTATCCTGAGAGTAAATTCGAGTATTGGATTATTGGGATCGGTGATTCAGTATTTACCAAAAAAGTAGAGAAAAAACGTGAAGTACGCCGCAGAGAAATTAGCGGCACCATCGATGATGCCCTTTACTTGAGTATAGGTCGTGCTGGTGGAACTCAGGGGCTAGCCATGTCTTTGGTGGAAGTCTATGCATGGACCATTGATTTCTTTCGCTTGCAAAAGGGCGATGCATTCTCTGTGATTTACGAAGAGGAGTATGTGGATGATACCACCTACATTGGCCTTAAGCGAATCGTGGCGGCCAATCTCACGCACGTGGGTAATGACTTCTATGCGTTTCCTTACGAGAATGAATTGGGCTTTGACGATTACTACGATGAAGAGGGCCGCAGTCTTCGTAAGACATTCCTCAGAGCACCCCTAAATTTCACTCGTATTTCTTCCCGTTACAGCGGTCGAAGATTTCACCCGGTTCAAAAGCGTTGGAAGGCGCATTTAGGGACCGATTATGCTGCGCCTACGGGTACACCTATTATGTCTACTGCAGACGGTGTTATCATCGCTGCCAAATACACTTCAGCCAACGGAAATTACGTTAAGGTTCGCCACAACAGCACCTATACAACGCAGTATTTGCACATGAGTAAGATCAAGGCTGGAATCCAAAACGATGTACGCGTCAAGCAGGGTGATGTAATCGGATATGTGGGCTCTACAGGCCTCGCTACAGGGCCGCACGTCTGTTACCGCTTCTGGGTAAACGGCAAGCAAGTCGATCCCTACAAGCAGAAACTCCCAGATGCTAAGCCGCTCGAGGTAAATCGTATGGCTGCTTATAAAAGCTACATTGCATCGCTCAAACAAGAGCTCGATGCGTTGTAAATTTTTGGCTAATCCAGAGTATTAGCCAAAAACAATATTGATAATACGTCCCGGAATGACGATGATCTTGCGCACCTTTTTGTCGCCAACATAGTTTATAGTGCGCTCGTCGGCCATCAGAGCCTTCTCGATATCGTTTTTGCTCATATCTAAAGGCAATTCTAATTGGAAACGAACCTTCCCATTGAAGGAAACAGGGTAGTTCTTGCTGCTTTCCACCAAGTAGCTCTCATTGTGCTCTGGATATGTAGCATATGTCACAGAACCTTCACCACCTATTTGTTCCCACAATTCTTCGGCAAGGTGAGGAGCGAACGGTGAAATGAGACGCACAAGCGGCTCCAATACCTCACGGTTATTGGCTTTCAAATCTGTTAATTCATTGGTCGCAATCATAAATGCGCTGACCGCAGTATTGAAACTGAAGTTTTCGATGTCTTCGTTGACCTTCTTCATACAAGCATGTGCTGCCTTCAAAGCTTTTTTATCGGCTGGTGCATCACTCACATTAAACACTCCGCCTTGGTGGAAGAGCTTCCAGAATTTACGTTGGAATCCAGCAACTCCAGAAAGACCTCGAGTGTTCCATGGCTTGCTTTGCTCGAGTGGTCCCAAGAACATCTCATACATTCGTAATACATCGGCACCGTATTTTTCGATAATATCGTCTGGGTTGGTCACATTGAATTTGGACTTCGACATCTTCTCCACCTCACGACTACAGATGTACTTTCCGTCTTCAAGGATGAATTCCGCGTCCTTGTATTCTTCACGCCAATTCTTAAATCCTTCAACATCCAGCTCGTCGCCTTGCAGCAAACTTACGTCGGCATGTATGGCCTGAGTCTCGTGCTCGCCTTTTAGTCCCTTACTCACAAAAGTATTTGTGCCTTTAATTCGATGAACGAAGGCACTGATACCCTGAATCATACCTTGATTTATCAACTTCTTGAACGGCTCGTCAAAACCGATGAAGCCCATATCAAATAAGAATTTCGTCCAGAATCGCGAGTAGAGTAGATGGCCTGTAGCATGCTCAGATCCACCGACATATAGATCGACCTGATTCCAGTATGCCGTGCTTTCTTTTCCTGCAAATTCAGCATTATTATGTACGTCCATGTAACGCAGGAAGTACCAGGAGGAACCTGCCCAGCCTGGCATAGTCGTCGTCTCCAAAGGATGGCCGTTATAGGTCCAGTCGCTGGCACGCGCGAGTGGAGGCTCACCATCTTCTGTCGGTAAGTACGCGTCTACCTCAGGCAAGATTAATGGCAAATCTTCTAGTGGTATTGTCTTAGCAATGCCGTTCTCATAGTACACTGGAATAGGTTCTCCCCAATAACGCTGACGTCCAAAGATGGCATCGCGCAGTTTGTATTGAGTGGCTCCTTTTCCGAAGCCAATTCCTTCCAAATGCTCAATCATTTTTACCTTGGCGTCCATGCACTCCATACCGTTAACGAAATCAGAATTCACCATTTTTCCTTCTTTGGCTTCAAAGGCTTCTAGGCTCAAATCACCACCTAGAACTACCTCTACGATTTTAAGGTCAAAGTGTTTCGCAAAGGCATAATCGCGGCTGTCGTGACCAGGAACGGCCATTACAGCACCGGTTCCATAGCTTGCCAATACATAATCCCCGATCCAAATAGGTACCTTAGCGCCGCTGAGAGGATGTATGGCATAGGCGCCAGTGAAACATCCGCTAATAGTTTTCGTATCTGCCATACGGTCGCGTTCGCTGCGGGCTGCAGCCTTTGCTTGGTAGGCTTCTACTGCCTCCCGCTGGTCAGCCCTTGTGATTTTTTGAATTAATTCATGCTCGGGCGCCAAAGTCACAAACGTAGCCCCAAACAATGTATCTGGACGCGTTGAGAAGACTTCGATTTGGCCATCGTGCCCGTCAATATCAAAAAAGATGGCGGCACCAACAGATTTTCCAATCCAGTTGCGCTGCGTCTCCTTTAGTGAGACGCTCCAATCAATGCGGTTCAATCCTTCGAGAAGACGATCTGCGAAGGTAGTGATGCGCATCGACCATTGCATCATTTTCTTTTGTATCACTGGGTGTCCGCCTCGCTCACTCGAGCCGTCTTTCACCTCATCGTTTGCCAATACGGTGCCCAGGGCAGGACACCAGTTGACGTTACTCTCGCTGCGGTAGGCCAAACGGTAGTTCAACAAGGTCTCTGCTTGTGTCGCTTCGTCCATTGAAGCCCATTCTGCGGCGCTGAAGTTCAATTCTTCAGTTTGTGCTACGTTCAATCCTTCGGTGCCATATTCCGCAAAATGTTCCACAAGTACATCAATATGACGGCTCTTGTCTTCATTGTGATCATACCAAGCATTAAAAAGTTGAATGAAGATCCATTGAGTCCATTTATAGTAGGAAGGATCCGTGGTCTTAAACTCGCGTGACCAGTCTAAACCAAAGCCGATGTTGTCGAGCTGTTGGCGGTAGCGTGCGGTGTTTATTTCTGTAGTTTTCTCTGGGTGCTGGCCTGTTTGGATGGCATATTGCTCCGCCGGCAATCCAAAGGCGTCGTATCCCATTGGGTGAAGGACGTTAAACCCCTTTTGCATCTTGTAACGACCGTAGATGTCTGAAGCAATGTACCCCAGAGGATGGCCTACGTGCAGACCCGCGCCGGAAGGGTATGGGAACATGTCCAAAATGTAGAATTTGGGTTTGTCCTGTGAACTCATTGCATAGTAGGTCCCTTCAGCGGCCCATTTTGCCTGCCATTTCTTGTCAATTTCCTGATGGTTGTACTCCATATTACTAAAGAAGTGATGAACAAGCGCCAAATTAGTGAATGATGGGGCAGGAATTACTATTTTCGCTTGAATGAGTTTTAAAGAGCAAAAATTTACCGCCTCTCGAGTGCGTTCTTCTTACCTCAGTGTAGTAGTGTCTATGACCCTTGTCCTATTTGTTTTGGGACTTTTGGGTACATTAATGCTGAGCGCCAGCGACTTATCAAAAACGGTTCGCGAGAATTTCACGTTTACATTGGTCTTGGAGGAGTCTATTCCCGAGGCTGATTTGAAGACATTATTGAAGACTCAACAATTGGCATCGTACTCAAAAAGTGCACAATTGGTGACTAAAGAAGCGGCTGCTGAGAGTCTCGAAGCCGCACTGGGGGAAGATTTCGTTGATTTCCTTGGCTATAATCCTTTGAGCAATACCGTTGACATAAATCTGAAGGCTAATATTGTTGCCACGGGTGATTTAGATGCGCTCAAAGCGCAGATGATGGAAGAAGAATATGTCAAAGATGTGTTATACGACCGCGATTTAGTGGCCTTGGTCAATGACAATATTGAGAAGATTTCATTCGTTCTCCTTGGAGCTTCAGCAGTGCTTTTGGCGATTGCGCTGACTTTGATTAATAGTAGCATTCGACTCACCATTTATTCTAAAAGATTTTTGCTCAAAACGATGCAGCTAGTTGGAGCGACAAGCACTTTTATTCGTCGACCGTACTTAATTAACGCCCTCTTACTAGGTACTGTGAGTACAGTCCTCTCTTTAGCTCTATTGGCAGGAGCGGGATACGTTAGCGCAGCATATTTCACGGGATTGGAGCAACTCTTTGCCGTGGAGGTTCTAGTTTTAGTGGGCGCAGGATTATTAGGAATAGGTCTCCTTGTACCAGGAATTAGTACGGCTTTTGCCATTCGTAGATATTTAAAATTGAGAACAAACCAATTATACTTTTAAAATGGATAATAAAGAAACATTCCTTTTTGACCGCCGTAAGTACGCGGTATTGATTGCTGGACTCATCATGCTGGCCATAGGCTTTGGTCTAATGCTCGGCGGTGGTTCTGAGAACCCGGCAGAGTTTAACTCAGAGATATTTGCTGCTCAACGCGTGGTTATCGCACCCTGGTTTTTGTTCATTGGTCTGATCCTGCCTATCGTCGCCATAATGATGCCGAAGAAAGACGCCTAAATTCGTCACCAATGACTCCTATCCAAGCCTTGTTTTTGGGTCTTATCCAAGGCCTAACAGAATTCTTACCTGTCAGTTCTTCCGGTCACCTGGAAATTGTTAAAGCCTTATTTAGTCTCGACCTTTCTGGGCAAGAGAGCTTAACCTTTGATGTCGTTGTACATGCCGGAACGGCATTGAGTACTATTGTTGTTTTCCGCAATGACATTGGAAAAATCATCAATGGATTATTGAAGTTCACATGGAATGACGAGACAAAATTCGCGCTCTTTATCTTGGTTTCTATGGTGCCTGCAGGTATCATCGGATTGGCTTTTGAAGAGCAGATAAGTGCCTTGTTTGAAGGTCAGCTCTTGCTAATCGGTGGGACATTAATCATCACGGGATTGCTACTTTTTATGGCAGATCTCGCACGCGACACCGATAAAGAGCTCAACTGGGTAGATGCTTTAATCGTCGGTCTCGCTCAAGCGGTGGCTATTTTACCAGGCATTTCGCGCAGTGGTTCGACCATTGCCACTTCGGTGATTTTGGGAATAGATCGTGCGAAGGCTGCTAGATTTTCATTCTTAATGGTGCTTCCTATCATTCTTGGAAAGGCACTATTCGATGCAAAGGATATCGTTTCTGGACAAGCCTTGGGCACTGAGGTTGACGCATTACCACTTCTCCTTGGGTTATTGGCTGCTTTCTTTAGCGGTATAGTTGCTTGTAACTGGATGATTGCCTTGGTAAAGCGCAGTCAGCTCAAATATTTCTCGTTCTATTGTTTCGCAGTAGCATTCATCGTTTTGCTAAGCCAATTCTTTTAGAGACAACCAATGACAGCCGATGATATCAAAGCGGGCCAAGTACTGTTGGTGGACAAACCTCTTGAGTGGACTAGCTTTCAGGCCGTTGCTAAGATTCGCTACACTTTGCAGAAAGAATTGGATTTGAAAAAACTCAAGGTCGGTCACGCCGGAACTCTTGATCCATTGGCTACAGGACTTCTTATTATTTGTGTAGGGAAAAAGACCAAGGAAATTAGCTCTTACATGGGCCAACTCAAGGAGTATGTTGCTGAAATCACCTTCGGTGGTACAACGCCTTCATACGATTTAGAAAGTGAGATTGATACCAAGTTTCCAACGGAGCACATCGATTGTGCTGCTATTGAAGCTGTGCTGCCGAAGTTTACCGGTGATATTCAGCAGTATCCACCCATTTTTTCGGCGATAAAGCGCGGTGGAGTGCGTATTTATGAGAAGGCACGCGCAGGAGAAGAGGTCGTTGTTGAGCCACGCAGCATTACAATTAATGAGTTAGAAATATGCTCCTTTGAAAACAATGTCCTTTCCTTGCGTGTACGTTGTGGAAAGGGAACTTACATCCGCTCTTTAGCACATGATTTGGGTAAGGCACTCAAATCGGGTGCCCATCTCAGCGGATTGCGTCGAACGAAAATTGGGAATTTCGAGGCCGATGGCGCAAAAGATCCGATACAGTGGTGTGAATATTTTAAAGAAGTGCTCGAGTTTTAGTCGAGGTATTTGCTCTTCCAGAGATTTGAATTGAAATTCTTCATGCGACTAAAGCCATAAAGGGCAGTCATTGCGCCTGTTGAGAATACCATCCAAAAGAAGAAGATTACCCGGATATGTAAAATCGTGCCGGTATCTTTTGGTCCTCTCATTAGATTTTCTGGGAAGAGCAATGCTATTGCCAGACAAAAAACAAATACAGTCTTCATCAAGCTCTCGAAATTTCTAAACGGGTATACGAGTATCTTGCGTAGTGGATGTAATTCATTTCCCCATTGGGCGAGTAAGTAGTGGTATCCAGCGCCCATAGGAACGAATAGCAATGGATCTTTATCTTTTTCAGCAAGTTTGAACATGCCGGCAGGTGCGATCATTTTAAAGCCCGTAATTTCGCGCTGTTGCGATTTTTCAAAGGCTTTGATGGCATCAAGAGCCTCATTAGGAAACGTTCCGTTAAAATGTTTTGAATCAAGGAAGCGCAAACGATAATCTATACAGAGCTTCTGGATGTCTTCTATGTGGTATAAGCGCGACGCGTCTAGGTCGTCAAAATTCAGTTTTTCACTGTTCCCCTCAGAAGTGAAAAGGTTGTTTAAGATGCGCTCACCTTCCGAGGGTTGTGAAAGTAATGCCTCAAAGCCTGCGAGGATTTCTTTGTATGTCGGCTGCTTATTCTTTGTACGAATACCATTCAGTTGGTTAAGAAGATTTATTCCCATACTCGAGTTAAATTACTATCTATTTGGAAACTCAACGTGTCTAGAATAACAAAGTTCGCAAATGCATTGTTCAATATCAATTGGTTTATCAAAAACTTGACAAGGGGCGTGCTAGAATCGTACATTTGTATTCTTATTAATTCAAAATTTCAAAGCCCGTAAGCTATGAAAATGAAACTTTCTCACTTCGCTTATGAACTTCCTAAAGAGCTAATAGCCCAGGAGCCAACCTTGCACAGAGACGACAGTAGGTTGATGGTAGTACACAAGGATACTGGCGAAATCGAACACAAGCACTTCCACCAATTGATTGATTATTTCGACGACGGCGATGTAATGGTGCTCAATAACACGAAGGTCTTCCCTGCGCGCATGTGGGGTAATAAAGAGAAGACTGGTGCACGCATCGAGGTGTTCTTGCTCCGTGAATTAAATGCAGAAAGCCGTCTTTGGGATGTGCTGGTAGATCCCGCGAGAAAGATTCGTATTGGAAATAAGTTGTACTTCGGCGAGGACGACTCGCTCGTTGCTGAGGTAATTGATAACACTACCTCACGCGGTCGCACGCTTCGTTTCTTATTTGATGGTTCTTACCAGGAATTCCGTTCGAAATTAATGGAGATGGGGGAAACTCCAATTCCGAAGTACATTGACCGTGAGCCAACAGTGGACGACGCTGAGCGCTACCAGACTATTTTTGCAAAAGAGGAGGGCGCTGTAGCAGCACCTGTCGCTGGTTTACACTTTTCGAAGCATTTGATGAAGCGTTTGGAGATTAAGGGGGTGCACTTACCTGAATTGACCCACCATGTAGGCCTTGGGACATTCCGCCCTGTAGAAGTGGAAGATCTAAGCAAGCATAAAATGGATAGTGAGCAGTTCATTATGCCGCAGTCTACTGCAGATGTGGTCAATGAAGCTCTCGCTAATAAGCGTCGTGTATGTGCTATTGGTACTACGACGGTTAGAACTTTGGAAAGCTCGCTCACAACCGGTGGACGAGTTACTGAGACCAAAGGTTGGACAAACAAGTTCATTTTCCCGCCGTATGAAGTCAAAATCCCAGATTCTATGGTAACTAATTTTCACCCTCCAGGTTCTACCTTATTGATGATGAATAGTGCGATGTTGGGTCACGACCTTGCTATGCATGCGATCAATGTTGCCATTAAAGAGAAGTACCGCTTCCTCGCATTTGGCGACGCGATGTTGATTATATAGAAATTAAGGATGTCTATGGATAGAGCCCTGCCTTAGGTGGGGCTTACTATTAAATGCTTTGGAAAGCTTTAAGATAGTCTTTGGCAATTTTTGGCCAATTGAAGTGCTCTTTAACTCGAGCTTGCGCCAGGGCACTTTGCTCCGCTCGTATTTCATTATTGGGTAGGTTTTCAAGCATCGCCGTCAATTCTTCTGTACCATCCCACAATCCGCCGAGTCCTCCTAATACACTCGCGTTGTAGGGGTTGCCGTGCGCAAGCACAAATGCGCCACATCCCATTGCCTCGAGCAGTGCAGGATTTGTTCCGCCCGCACTATGTCCGTGCAAATATGCATCGCAGTTTTTACGTAATGCGTTCACCACGTCCTTTTCATAAATATTACCTGGAAATATGATGTTTTCACAGGTTTGATATTTCTTGTAAAGTTTCTTTCCGTACGTTGTAGAGTAATCGCCAATAGCTATCAAGATTTTACCGCTGGCTTTGGCCGATTCCAAGATCTCTTTCACATGATTATCCGACTGCACTCGGCCAATGTGAAGCACATAATCTTTGGTTGGCAGACCTACTCGCTGAAGAAGTTCAGTGTTGGCCGATCCGATAATTTCCGCACCGTAGGCGATTGTCCTGCAAGGGGTTTTGTACTTATTGAGATAGTCTGCAATAATAGGATTATCAGCAACTAAAAGTTTTGAACGTGTCGCCGCTCGCCGCTCAGACCATCTTAGGAATAGAGCCAAGGGACCTTTGTATTTAGCCCTTGTGTGCTCGAGACCGTCCATATTAGTAACGGTTTTTTGCTTTGGCCATAAAAAAGACCAAAGGCCCGAAGTGGTATAACCCAATTGCAAAATGATGTCAAAATCTTTCTGTTTCGCGTCTAGGATACAACGGAGGTCATAAATGAATTGACCTGCCAAACCGAAAGTTTTTTCCGGATTGAAAATGTGGGTAATATCCACGCCTTCAAGTTTTTTGAGCTTTTCAGGATGATCGCTTACCGCGTATACTGTGACATGATGACCTGCACTTACCCATAGCGGGCAAACGCGCTCAGCCATTTCTTCAAACCCTCCATAACGGTTGGGAATACCCCGCGATCCAAGTACTGCTATTTTCACAGGACTAAATGTAGGATTTTTAAGGTGGATGGCAGAACTTTTATGGAAACCTAAAAGCTTAATTATGGATTTTTAAGTATTGCTATGATTGGACCTAGCAGCAATTACTTAGTTATGTTCTCAAGGGCGCAATAAAAGGCACCGTTGCGGACCCGAGAGTAATAATAAAAAAGTCCTTCAATGGGTCGCGACTGCTATCATTCTAGTATACAATTAACCCTAAGCTGCTTTGTATCCAAGCGAGAATGATAAGCGAATTACTTAAAAGCTCGTTTCTGCCATAAAAACCTTGGATATGACCGTGCTTGACCACCTCATTTTGACGCGTAGTGGCTACTTTAGCTTTTCAGAACAAGGCTTGATGTAAATGGGTGCGGTACACTACGTACAGAATTGGATAACATTTTTAGGACAGTATGATCATTGGCGGTTCTTATTTGCGGAACTAAACAAGATTATGTACCTGCGTTCCTATACCCAAACTCTAAATGAGATGGAGAAGGAACAATGCTTGCAACATGCTGCCCAATGGCTCATTCATTCTCAAGAGCAAGGCTCCACAGACGGCTGCGGTACCTACTATTTTACTTGCGGTTGGACAAGTGACTACCCGGAGACCACTGGGTATATAATTCCCTCATTATTGCGCTATGCTGCCTATGAAAAAGCACAGTGGTCAGAACAGGCCATAAAGTCTGCTCTTGAAGCGGGGGAGTGGTTGTTGACTCTACAGCGCGAAGACGGCGGATGGCCCGGCGGTTATATCGAACAAAACAGACCGTCAGTAGTATTCAACAGCGGTCAGATTCTTAGGGGTATGTTAGCGCTATACACGTACAATCAAGACCTTCGATGGAAGGGAGCAGCGGAGCGTTGCATTGGCTGGATTTGGCAACAGTTGGACGAGCAAGGAAGGTTTGCGACCAATGATTATATGGGCGCTATTCGTGTTTATGGCACCTATGTTGTAGCGCCTATTTTAGATTGGCTTCCGCATTTTAATCAACACCGTGAGGCTTGGCATGTACTTGCAAATCGACATTTGAATTGGGTATGTACTCAGCAAAATAAAGTAGGCTGGTTTGCCAACTGTGACAACACACAACACAAGAACGATAAACCCATTATTCATACCATTGCCTATACTATTGACGGCATATGGAATTCGGGCGTAGCATTAAACAATGAAGCTTTCAAAGCTTCAGCACTTGTACCGGCTCGAGTTTTAGCTATGGATTTCTTGACTCGTGGAATATTAAATGGTCGATATACATCAACCTGGGCTGGTACCGAGGCCTTTATTCCGACCGGCGGCGCTCAGCTAGCCATTGTTTGGCACAGTATGTATAAAGAAACAGGAGACGCCCTATGGAAAGAGGCTTTTGAAAAGATGAATACATTACTTTGTGTTATTGCACGTAGAGGGGCACGTCAGTTCAAAGATTCCTTAGGAGCATTACCTGGGAGTTTCCCTATGTGGGGTCGATATGAACCGTTTGGACTGCCGAATTGGGCCACGAAATACTTTTTAGACACACTACTGAATGAGCGTTAGAGATACCATTAAAACCATGGTTCCAGCGGCTTTGTTGGAATGGAATAGAGAAAGAAAGAAAAAGGAACAGCGCAAGCGTTTGGAGCAAAAACGTGCATCTGGAGCTGTTTGGACGAAAGAAAAATTAATGGCTTCCTTACAAGATGCAGGTGTAGATGCTGAAAGGGATTTACTGGTACATAGTTCGATGAGTAAAATAGGCTATGTTGAAGATGGACCCGCTACTGTAGTTGCAGCTTTGCAAGCTTCATTGCACAAGTCGTCAACACTGTTAATGCCTACTTCACCGGTAGTTAAACTTCAAGCAAAACATGACTTGGCGTTATTTGATGTTGCTAACACGCCCTCAAAAATGGGGGCAATCACCGAGTATTTTAGGGCGAATGTAGCTTCCCATCGAAGTTTACATCCTCTTGAGCCTGTAGCAGCCTATGGTCCGCGCGCTGCTGAGTATACCGCTTTGCACCACACAGATTCTACCTGCTATGGTGCTAATAGTCCGTGGCGAAAACACATGGATTTTGAAGGTCAGATTTTATATATAGGAACAACTTTAATTAACTCAGGTACATCTCTTCATGCAGTGGAGGACGCAATCGGTCATGAAAATTTTAAATTCCCGATTTATCTTGAAAATCGTAAAACCTTTAATGTACTTCTAGAGGGCAGGAATTTGAGTATTACCTCGACTGTTCACAACCCGGAGTGGAGCAACAAACGCGAATGTGACGGGCTCATACCTTTGTTAGAAAACAGAGGCGCGCTAAAGCATACGATAGTTGGGGAAGCACCCACGCTTTTGGTAGATGCGGCTAAAATGAAATCCATACTTTTGGAAGAATACGCTCTACGGGGCGTTACGATGTATACGCCACTAGGTTCATGAGTAGAATTTTAATTACAGGAGCAGGTGGTGGTATCGCCAAAGCGGTCCTACCTGTATTACACGAATTAGGCCACTCGATGCTGTTGACTACGCGTTCGAGAACGGCAGCTTTGGAAAGTTTCTTAAAGGATGCTGGTATAGACGCACCAATCTTTCAAGCAGATCTTACGTTGGACTCTGAGGTTGATGCACTCTTTGAATGGGCCCAAGAAAACGGTGGCTTGGATGTCCTTGTAAATAATGCCGGTATTGCGCACGCAGCAGCAGTATGGAAGTTAGACGCGGCAGAAATGGAGCGCCTTTTCCAAATAAACTTCTTTTCAGCCGTACGGTGCTCTTCAAAAGCGTTATCTATTCTTCGCGCCCAAGAAGGTAGTGGACGGATTATTAATGTTAGTTCTGTAGTTGCTCATAAGCCTACCTTTGGCACCAGCGGTTACGCGGCCTCTAAAAGTGCGTTGGAAGGTTATGCACGAGGTATTGCAATCGATGTTGCCAATCAGGGCATAACTGCGAACACCATTGCTTATGGCTACATGGAAGCAGGAATGTTGTACGATGTACCCGAAGCTATGCTTGGTCAGATAAAAACAACTATACCGAAGGGTGCCTTTGGCGATGCAAGCCAGATAGCTCGAACGATAGATTTTTTAATTAATAGTCCCTTCACCACAGGACAGACCCTTCATATAAACGGCGGCCAATGGATGCCTTAATCTCTCTTTATTCTAAGGAAACGTCTAGCCGATTTATTTGGGCAGCACGTCTGTTTTTTAAGCATGCGATGAAGTGTGAATTAAAGATATACAGCGATGTAGATGCTTTTAATGAAACCCAAGGTAAGAAAGTAAATTACAGCCCAGAACCCATAGAAGGGTCTTTTCATATTTCACCTCACGGCCTACTTTCGGAGAGTGAGCTCGTTGAGCAAAACTTTCCGTGTACCCAGTGGGAATCACTAACTGTCTTTTGTGCACGGCGAATAGGGGATATTCCCTTTGACCCATTGGCAGCAAGCTTTTATTTGGCTTCTCGCTATGAAGAATACCTTCCTTACATCGCCGACAAACACGGAAGATTTCCAGCACGAGAGAGCTTCGCATTTAAGAATGGTTTTTTGAATCAGCCATTAATTAATCTATGGGCATTGAAAATCGGACAGTTCTTGTTTGGTAGCTCCTTCTGTTTAACCGACCATTACCGCTTTGAGCCGACCATTGATATCGACAATATGTTTGCGTTTAAAGGCAAGGGTTCTTTGCGAATTCTTGGAGCTTACTTTCGAGATATCAAAAATTTAGATTGGGCAACCTTGCGTTTTCGTACCTCGGTCCTCTTTGGATTGAAGCGTGACCCTTACGATACTTTTAGGAAGCAACGCAATTGGTGTATGAAATACAGCATTAAGATGCGCTACTTTATGTTGCTCTCGAAGTTTGGACCCAACGATAGAAATGTGAGCCCTTATAGTACAGATGCCGCAGTAAAGTTGCGTGAATTGGCCGATTGGGCTGAGGTTGGAATACACCCTTCTTATGCCTCGAATAGTGAAGAAGAAGCGGTTCGTGAAGAACGTGATCAGTTAGAAGCCATCTTACGTCGACCGGTAGTGCATTCTCGTCAACATTATCTCAAAATGAAGATGCCCGCTACATTTAGAACTTTGGTAAACCTGGGTATTAAAAACGACCAAACGATGGGTTACGCCGAGGAGGCCGGATATCGCGCAAGTATCGCAGTGCCGTACCCATTCTATGACCTAGAATACGAATCTATCCTACCTCTGACCATCCACCCCTTTGTCTATATGGATACTACTTACGCTATGTACAAGAAGCTTGACGCTCGAGAGGCTGAACCGCTAATGCTATCGTGGCACGAAGTATTGAAATCGGTGGGAGGTCATTACCGCGTCATTTGGCACAATAGAACTTTTGGCGAGCATGAACCTGGAAGTGAAGAATGGGCTCAATTATTCAAAAGATTACTCGATGCAGCGCACCATTAAGTTTTTAGAACATGCTCAGATTGATTTTGAGAAATGGGATACATGTGTTGCTTCATCTTCCAATCCCCAGCCATATGGTTTTAGTTGGTATCTGAACTGGCTCGCTGACCAATGGCAGGCTTTGGTAATAGGTGATTACGAGGCGGTATTACCACTATTTATTCGGAAGAAATTTGGGCAGTTGTATTCTACTAGACCCTACGGAACACAAGCATTAGGACCGTATTCTAAGATTCCATTGACGAAAGATGTCGTTGCGGCGCTCGTAGATGAATCGAACAGGTATGTGAAGTATGCAGAATACTTTTTTAGTCCTGGCACACCGATGCCCGAAGCGTTCAAGCCAAAACTATTTTCAAATTTTATCATTGATACCAGCGCAGATTACGAAGTTTTATTCAAGGCATACAGTTCTCAAATCAAAAGGAACTTGAAGAAGGCAAGGTCAGCAAAGTTCGAATTGTCAGAATGGGCGACTGTTCAAGACGCAGTTCAATTGTGGCAAAATAATGTCAGAGAGAAAACAGCCATTCCCAATGCAAGTTTTAATCGCTTAGGCAAGTTGCTAGAATTCTGTTATTATCAAAAGCGGGGAGTTTTGTATGCGGTTCGCGACGAGTACAACCAGCTCTGCGGCTCACAGTTTTGGGTCATTTATCAGGGTAGAAGTACCCTTTTGCTCAATGCTTCATCAGATTGGGGAAAGGACCACGGCGTAAGTGCCTGGCTCATAGACCAGCACATTAGGAGTACTGCTGGCCGATTACATATCATAGATTTTGAAGGATCGTCAATCCCGGGTTTAAAGCGCTTCTATAGCGGTTTTGGCACCAAGGATGAACCGTTCTATATGCACGTCGAAAATCAGCTGTCTTTCCCGATTAATCTTATGAAATCGAAATCTACACGATGAGTTACAAGCACCTCTTTTTTGATTGGGACCATACGCTTTGGGACTTTGAAAAGAATTCTGAACAATCACTTCGAAAGCTTTTTAAGGACTTAGATTTGGTAGGTTTGGGTATTCCCTCATTTGAGGAGTTTTATCCACTTTATTTGGTGGTCAACGAGCAAAAATGGATGCTCTACCGCAAAGGCGAAATAGATAAAGCTAACCTCCGTGCTTCTCGTTTCAGAGAAACTTTTGTCCATTTTGGAGTTGTGGCAGATGAGACGGCTTGGACACTGGAGCAGCGTTATATCGAGGAGACTCCTTACGGCCAGCACCTAATTGAGGGGACAAAAGAAACGTTGGAGACACTAGCCCAAAGAGGTTACAAAATGCATATCATCACCAACGGTTTCACAGAAAGTCAAACCATCAAATTCACCGAGAGTGGTTTAAAGCACTATTTTGATCTTCTACTCTGTAGCGATGAGGTTGGCGTAAACAAGCCCGAACCAAAAATTTTCCGTGCTGCGTTATCCCGTACCAGGGCCAAGCGGAAAGAGAGCCTGATGATTGGGGATAATCTTATTGCAGACTGTATAGGCGCACGCAACCAAGGAATCGATCAAGTATTTTTTAATCCTCGATCTCTGAGACATAGCGAAAAATTCACATTTGAAATAACTCGAATTCCTGAATTACTTGATTTTTTAAAGTAAAGGGTATATCGGCCCGATTTTTGGCGTTATCTTTCTCCTATGCGTTACTTTATTCCTTTCATATTCTGTGCTTTAGCAGTGGTTTTAGCACCATCTTGCTCTACAAATATTATTTCTGTCGATCAGTTGCCTGCAGATTCCACTATCACCAATGTGGAGTTGGAAAACTATATCAATAGGACGTACATCGCCTTGTTGAATCGAAAACCCAGTGACGCAGAATTAGCTACCGCTTTAGGCCAACTAGATGTTGATAGGTACAACCGCGAAATTCGTAACATGTACATTCTCGGTTTACAAAATAGACCAACCTCAAAATGGGCGGGATGGCAGCTTTTATCGGATCGTTTGGTTGATGGTTTAGATACTGCGAGCGTATACGATGATAGGGATTGGTTTCAAGAGCAATACGACAATGCTTCTTCTCCTGGAGATGCAGCTTGGTGGGGTATTCTTCTCGAAAAATCTAACAATCACATAAATGCTATGCACGGTTGGTTCGAAGGAGATACCTCATATACATCATTGAGTTCATGGATGGTTCGCTTACATGATTATGACGAAATCAATGCAGGGACTGAAAATTTTGTGGTGAGTATTTATCAGCATTTCTTTCACCGCTATCCCACGGATGTGGAGTTGGTTCAATCCTCAGACATGGTGGATCGTCAATGGGCACTCTTGTACGGTACTAATGGAAACTCCAAAGCAGATTTTTTGAATATTATTTTTAGCAGCGGCGAGTACGAGCAGGGAATGGTTATATCACTGTTCCAGTCCTATTATAACCGTACGCCAAACACTAATGAAACTGTAAAGTATTTAGATTTAATCCAACAGAATTGGACCCGAACTGAACTTCAACGCTACATTTTAACCAGCTCAGAATATGTCAACAGTTAGGTTTTACATAGCGCTGGTCGCACTAGTCTTTGCATCCTGCCATAATGAGGTTGTTTACGATGTTGGAAGGCTTGAGCCTTCGAATCAAGGAAATAAGACAGAACTTAAGGATGACCTGCAGTTCATGAGCATTGCTTACCGAGATTTATTTGGTGAGGAGGTACCTCCGGATGTCTTAAGCACTATGCGTAAGGCTTACATATCGTTCGGCGACAAGGAATTGATTATTGACGAAATTGTACAGACTATGCTAGTATCCCCAGATTTAGATTTACCCTCTGATTCTGCCATTGCTGCCGACAGGTCTGCATTTATCTCCGATACCTATGGAAAATTCTTATTGCGTGACCCTAGCGACTTTGAGTCGGCTTTCTGGGAGAGCCAATTGATTGAACAAATGGATTTAACGGCAAAGGACGTTTACTATGTGTTTATGACGTGCAAAGAATATAAGTACTATTGATATGGACCGTAGATCTTTTATAAAGAAGAGCGCACTTGGAGCAGCGTCCATAGCAGTGCCTACCATTCTACCTTCGGGCCGACTGTTTGCTGCTACAGGATCAAGAAGAGCAAATCACGTCGTATTCTGCCTGTTTTCAGGTGGAGTGCGAAATCTTGAATCGGTTTTAAAAAATGAAGGTAATCTTATGCCTTCTATGCTCAAGGGCAATTCAAGTATTAGTATCGATATAGCAGGAAGTATAAATTCTATGCCTTCTTCACCCTTGAGTAAAACCCTTCAAGAATACGGTACGCTCTTTACCAACATTAAATTTAGTGACGGTCCCACTGGACACTTTAATGGCCATACGTCCGCGCTTACAGGACAACATACCAATAGTAACTTGAGTCTTCGGACAAACCCGCCGATGCCAACGGTTTTTGAATTATATCGTAAGCACAATAGTCCTGTTCATGCGGCACGAAATGCGTGGTGGATCAGCCATAGTAATAACCTCTATCCATTACTCAACCATAGTTCGCATCCAGATTATGGACTAAATTATGCCGCCAATCAAATTGCACCAAATCCGTTTTTCGGGTGGGATGTCAGTACAAATTTACGTCATGAATTAGAGTTTACTGATGATAAAGCTTCCACCATTAAGGACCTACAGGCCTACATGGACAGCAACTTCAAGAAGACCTATTCTTTGAACAGCGGTGTTGTAAATAATGCTGATGATAGAGAAGAGATGGTTGCTTGGATGACGGAAATGCAAAACAAGCGAGTAACTGGTCAGCTGAATAACCCTTGGAGCATTCCTTCATTGATGAGTGGCGACCAGTATAATGTCTTTTTTACCGAGGAGTTGATTAAGAAGTTTCAGCCAGAATTGACCGTGGTGAATCTTTTTAATGTCGATGTTGCTCACGAGAACTTTAGCGAATACTGTAACGCTTTGAACCGCGCGGATTATGCTGTAGCACATCTTTGGGATACCATTCAAAGTACTCCTGGAATGAAAGATGATACGGTATTAATTATTATGCCGGAGATTGGACGTAACCTGAATGCTAACAATATTATTGACCAAAACGGCCGCGCCGCTCTAGACCATACCAATGGTGATCCAATGTCCCGTGATGTTTTCTGTATGGTCATAGGTCCGGATGGAGTAGTGAATCACAATGCAGTGAATACAGATTTAGGAGCCACTGTAGATGTCGTTCCAACTATAGCGGATATTCTGGGTTTCCGTCAAGACGTTGATATAAGCTTGCCCGGTAACGTATTACAAAGCGCATTTGTATGAGAAGGCTAGTATTAGTTTTTATTTTTTTAACCCTGGTGCTCTCTTGTTCAAGAGAAGTAGCGCCGAATCCATGGGATGATTTGAATAACGGTGAAGATTCGACTGCACTTACAGGCTTTGCGTATATCCATAAGAATATTTTGGAGCCTAAATGTGCAAATCCTGCTTGTCATGATGGGACCTTTGAGCCAGATTTTAGAACTATTGAAGGCAGCTATAATACGCTTGTCTATCACCCTGTCACCAAAAACGATGAGGACCTTACCTACGAGCACCGTGTTGTACCTGGCGATATTGGTGCTTCATGGATGTACAACCGCATTACCACAACCAATGATACCCTGGGTCAAATGCCGCTTTATGCACCGCCTCTTCGTCAAGCTGA
>CAJWZE010000015.1 GCA_913049845.1 uncultured Cryomorphaceae bacterium | reverse complement strand
ACTGAAGCTGCTGTTGAAGAAGCTCCTGCTGAAGAGGCAGAAACTGAAGCTGCTGCTGAAGAAGTTCCTGCTGAAGAGGCAGAAACTAAAGCTGCTAAAGAAGCTCCTGCTAAAAAGGCGAAAGCCAAAGTCACTGCTGAAGAGGCTAATGCTGATGAAGCTGAAGAAGAAAGCGCAGAGTAATTGTGCAAAAGGAGCAGTGCTTTTTACTAGGTAGAATCACAAAACTCCACGGGTATAAAGGAGCAATGGTATTGTACATCGACTCGTTTAACCCACAATACTTTGGTGAAATAGAATCAGTATTCCTGGAATTTAACCGGGAACTGATTCCGTTTTTTTTTACCGAAAGAGGGAAACTAAAAGGTAAAAAGCTCATCATTAAGCTTGAAGATGTGAGTGCTGAAGAAGCTTCGAGATTTGTAGGTTGCTCGGCCTACCTTCCAGAGAAAATGCTTCCTGTACCAAAGGAGGGATTCTACGATAAAGCTATTTTAGGATATACTGCATACCAAGGGAATAAAGCCATTGGTTCTATTACCGATGTAGTTGAGAATAGTGCGCAGAATCTATTCATCATTGAGCAAAGAGAAAAAGAATACCTTATCCCTGCCGTGGAAGCTTTTATACAAAGAATTGAACATCCTGAGAAAATCGTTTATCTTGAATTGCCAGAAGGTTTGTTGGACCTTTAATCACAGATGAACGAACAAAAACCATACGATCCAAGATATTTACACTTAATTTTCAGCGCATTGCTGATGATTCAACTTGTCCTAACCTCAGTTGTTCTATACGTGGCCAGCGATACTGCTAGCGTGTTTTTAATGCCTTTTGCTGGTAACACTTACGCTATACCAGGCATTGCATTTGTTCTTGTTCTGTTAGGACGTTATGTCTGGAACAACGGAATGCAAGAGATTAATACGACCGAAGAACTGTTTGCTAAGCTTGAAGTTTTGACTAAAATCCACATTTGGAAATGGATATTGGTACAATTGGGTACCCTTTTGCTACTCACCTACACATTGATAGAGGACAACTTCTATTATTTCATATTTGCCTTGGTAAATATTGTCTATTTCGTCACATTGCGTCCCAAGATATTTGGACTAGCAGGAGAACTATGAAATTAGTTGGCCCTTTTCAAATGAAACAATTCAGCGTAGCGCATGACAATTGCGCGATGCGTGTTAATACTGACGGTTGCCTTCTAGGGGCAATTGCGGGTGAAAACCAACATCACGATTCAGTTCAACACGTTTTGGATATTGGTACAGGAAGCGGTGTTATTGCACTGCAAATGGCGCAACGTTTCAATAATGCTTTTGTGGATGCTGTAGAAATTCACGGACCTAGTGCCAGGCAAGCAACAGAGAACTTTAAATGCTCCCCTTGGAACAACAGAATGATCTGTTATCACGAGCCTCTTCAAGATTTTGAGGCCAGTGTTTCATACAATATTATCGTTTCGAACCCACCGTATTTTGAATCTGGTCCAACGAAATTGGATGAAGGCGTGGCTAATGCAAGACATGCCTTAACCTTAGATTTTAACTCACTAATCCAGCATACCTCGAGACTTTTAAAGGAAACCGGAACGTTTTGGTGCGTATTGCCTGCGGATCGAGCCGATCAAATGATAGAAGCAAGCATTGAAGAAAATCTACACCCAGTCTACATATGTTCTATTCAACCAAATAGTGATCGACCTGAAAACCGAGTTATTCTAGCTTTTAGTAAACAAGCTTCAGCAGAAACCATCCGAAAAAAATTAGTACTATACAAAGCGCCCCAAGAATTTTCAGACGAGATTCGTGAAATCCTAGAACCATTCTACACTAGTCTTTAATAGCCTCGGTATTCAACGGTTTTCTCCGTGAATTTCACTCCATAATCTGCCGCCAATTCAGCTAAAATAGGGTTATACCAAAATTTAGTCATCGGACGCTGTACGCCTATAGGCGCCTTGCCTTCCAAAACAATCTTCGTAGCAATACCCAATGGAAGTCCAACAGTGCCTGCCATCGATGTACTTTGTGCATTTTCACCCTCTACACCCATAGAACTTTCTATCATGTGTAATACTCCATCTTGTTTCCAACCTATTTTGTGATACATCACAATTAGGTCTTTATCCTCTGGTTCCATACTCCAAACTTTCCGAAGGATAAATTCCAGACATTGGGCCGGTGTGCCTTGGTCGAAATCGAAGGTGGCGTCTGAGAATATACCCGCCCATTCAAGCTTCGTGAAAATCTCAGAATCCTGGGGTATATTTAAGTAATATTTCAGCTTTAACTCAACGCTATCGTGAGAATTGTAGGCCAAAAATAAATTAGTGAAATCTCTGAAAGTCATTTCCTTTAGGCCCTCTATTACGTAGGAATCATCAGTCATACCAAGACGAACAAAGCAGTCCCAGGCACGGGCATATCCAGGTCTACGCAACGTTCCACGATATAAGGTTTTGACTTCTGTCAATCCATAGGCATCGCGGTACTTAAGCGAATCCCTGTTAGCTAATCCTTCAAATCGGCCGTAGCCTTTGACATTAATAAATTCCGTTCTACGAAAAACCATGTGTGGCGGGATGTACTTGTACTTGCCTTCTTGTAAAAATTTAACTGTTCCACCCTGCCCTGCGAGAACCACGTTTCTAGGGTTCCAGGTGAACTTATACCTCCATGGATTCGTACCCTCGGAACTAGGACTTAATAAGCCACCTGTAAAACTTTCAAACAACCTAATTTCCCCGCCGTTTTCACGAATGCCCTCTATCAACTGCATAGCACTCATGTGATCGATACCTGGATCTAATCCACATTCGTTCAAGAACACCAAACCGAGCTTCTCAGCTTCTTCAGACAAGGCTTCCATCTCCTTGGTGAGATAAGATGCAGTAATCAAATGTGACCGATTCTTGAGGCAAGCTTCAGCCACCAGAATATGCATGTGTGCCGGGACCATGCTGATCGTTATTGAACACGATGAAATCTCTGTGTCTAAAGCGGTAACATCTGTGATGTCCAACTCCCCTGCGGAGCAATTCTCTGATGCACGGCCCATCCGCGCGGATGCAATGGATATATTTCGATCCACAACTCGTAATTCAATACTATGCGAATGTACAAGCCCTTTCAAATAAGGAACTAATTTCTGAGTGCTCAATCCGGCACCAATAAGCAATACTTTGGTCATTCAAATGAGGTTTGCTCTAAAGTACCACACAAAGCGCATGTTTCAAATAAAACATTACCAACAGCAATCGTTAGATAGTTTTTCTGACACCGTGTGTATATTCACGTTATGAAAAAACACATTGCCTTTTCTGGTGCATTAGCTGTTGCACTCGGTGCTTTAGGAGCTCATGCGCTTAAAGAAGTATTGGAACCAAGCTCCCTTGAATCTTATCAAGTCGCCGTTTTCTACCATTTGGTGCACACGTTAGCGATCCTCGCAGTGGTTCAAGGCAATTACATAAAATTGACCGTGTGGCTTTGGACCTCAGGTATCCTTCTTTTCTCGGGTTCCATTTACTTATTGGCAGTGGATGAACTCTTAGGTATTAACCTCTCATTCATAGGTCCTATTACACCGATTGGAGGCCTTCTCTTTATCGCTGGTTGGTGCAGCCTAATATTCTCAAGCAATACAAATGTGGATAAATAGTTAGAAGTTAGGGTTAAATAATGGAGAGGAGCTGAACTCCTATTGAATTACTGCGTTTCTTTGTAGTAACTATTACACTTTAAGAATCACAGTAATAATGACTTCTAAGAACCACCTAGAAGCCTTAAGTGCATTGAACATTAAGGCGAGAGAAGTATTTAGTAACCTTCACCCTGATGTGCTTGAGGAACACAGTATCTCGAAAGATATGGCGGTGCGAACGGCACACGGCGCCATCGCTGTTAACACCGGTAAATTCACTGGCCGCAGTCCTGAGGACCGCTTTATTGTGAAAGACAGGCTTACCGAAAATGCCGTATGGTGGGGGGCCATCAACAAGCCTTTTAGCAGCGAAAAGTTTCAAAGTTTAAAGGTGAAAGTTTGTCATTACCTCAATGATAAAGACATTTATATTCGCGATGCTTTCGCTGGTGCTCATCCATCTTATCGTCTATCAGTCCGTGTAATTAATGAGTATCCTTGGTCTAATCAATTTGCTAGTAATATGTTCATCGAGCCTACAACAGATGAATTGGAAAGTTTTAATTCCGAATGGACGATTATCAATGCACCCGGATTTCAAGCCAATCCAGATATAGATGATACACGTCAATCAAATTTCGCAATACTTGATTTTACCGATCAATGTATTATAATCGGCGGTACAGGATATACTGGAGAAATCAAGAAAGGAATTTTCTCTGCACTCAACTTTATATTGCCTTATCATAGGAATGTGTTGAGTATGCATTGCTCTGCCAATGTTGGCGAAAATGGCGATACCTCAATCTTTTTTGGATTATCCGGTACTGGAAAAACCACGTTAAGCGCTGATCCCAAGAGGAGATTGATAGGTGATGACGAACACGGATGGTGCGCGGACAATACAATTTTCAACTTCGAAGGTGGTTGTTATGCCAAGGTGATTGATTTGAGCGCTGAAAAAGAGCCGGATATTTACAATGCCATTCGTCAGCATGCTATGCTAGAGAATGTCATTTTGAACTCCGACGGCACTGTGAAGTTCGAAGATGCCACCATCACACAAAATACGAGAGTCAGTTACCCCATCAATCACATCGCAAACATTCAACCAGGATCGATTGCAGGGAACCCAAAGAATATATTTTTTTTGACTGCAGATGCTTACGGTACTCTCCCCCCCATTTCAAAATTAACTCCAGGTCAAGCTGCATATCACTTTATTAGTGGTTACACTGCTAAAGTAGCAGGGACAGAAGAAGGTGTTAACGAACCCAAGGCTGTCTTCTCGGCTTGTTTTGGAGCGCCCTTTATGCCCTTACATCCCACCTATTACGCGAACATGCTTGCCGAAAAAATGGAATTAGCAGAAGTTAATGTTTGGTTAGTAAATACTGGCTGGACAGGTGGTCCATACGGAACAGGAACAAGAATGTCTTTGAAACATACCCGCCGAATGATTACTGCGGCGATGCAGGGCGAACTCAATACAGCAAAATATATTCAGCATGAGATATTCGGTTTACATATGCCGACTACATGCCCGGAAGTTCCGTCCAAGATCTTAAACCCAAAAAATACTTGGGCAAATCCACAACAATACGATGAATTTGCAAACGAATTGGCGATGAAGTTCTCGAACAACTTTAAACAGTTTGAGAGTGAAGCCACAAACGAAATGCTCAAGGCCGCTCCTCGAGTATTTATTGGAGCTAAATAATCTCCTAGTGTTAAATGTATCTGTAAGGGTGGCCTAAGGTTGCCCTTACTTGTTTAGAACATCGTTAATAACTCGGTCGGTAAAAAAGGTTTCAGAAAAAGGTACTGCCTTTAAAATGAATAATTTGAAGGAACTCAAAACGTTTGCCCATGCCTGCAAAGCGGAAAACCGTGTCAGCAACAAAGATTTTTGTACTCGATACCTCTGTAATCCTTTACGATCATAACGCCATTTTTTGCTTCGAAGAACACGATGTAGTTCTGCCTATATCAGTATTAGAAGAACTTGATGAATTCAAGAAGGGACACGGTTCTAAGAATTACGAAGCGCGCGAATTCATTCGGACATTAGATCGAATAACCGAAGGCCAAGACTTTACGAATTGGATACCATTAAACGGAGATAATAATGGAAACTTAAGGGTCATAATGGATACCTCACACAAAGGTATCGATGCCGAGAAAGTTCTAGGTCGTAAGATGGACCACCGCATCATTAATGCCGCGTTAAACATTCAAGATATAGAACCAGCAAAATCCACTATTCTCGTAACCAAGGATATAAACTTACGTCTAAAAGCTAAGGCTCTTCATTTAAAAAGTGAGGATTATTTGACAGGTAAGGTTAAAGACATGGATGCTCTATACAAGGGGAAATCTATTGTAGAAAATTTCAATGCTGCCACGCTTAGACAATTGTATGCTGAAAAATCTTTGGATATCGACAACGTACTAGAAGAGAATCCAGAGTTTACCCCTTTCCCCAATAGCTATTATGTTTTGAAATCGGAAAATTCAAGCGGATTGGCTTACTACAACGCTATGGAAAAAACGCTCGACCACGTCGAAAAGCGATCGGTATATGGTATCAAACCTAGAAACGCAGAGCAAGCATTTGCCATCCATGCTATATTAAATCCAAACGTTAAACTGGTTAGCTTAACCGGTGTTGCAGGAACAGGTAAAACATTAATCGCCCTAGCTGCTTCGCTGGAGCAGCGCAGAGATTTTAAACAGATTTATCTTGCGCGTCCTGTAGTTCCACTCTCCAACAGAGATTTAGGGTATTTACCTGGCGACGCAAAGGAAAAAATCAATCCTTACATGCAACCGCTGTGGGATAACTTAAAACTCATTAAAAACACCTTTAGCGATCGAGATAAAGAGTACAAACAACTCGAGGCAATGGTGGAAAAAGAAAAGATTATTATTACGCCATTGGCCTACATCCGAGGTCGTTCACTGGCGGATATCATATTCATTGTAGACGAAAGCCAGAATCTTACACCACACGAGGTTAAGACCATTATAACCAGAGCCGGTGACGGTGCTAAATTTATTTTCACCGGTGATGTTGGCCAGATTGATACACCATATCTAGATGAACAATCCAACGGTTTGAGTTACTTAGTCGATAAGGCGAAAGGACAGGATATCTATGCCCACGTGACCTTGGAGAAAGGCGAGCGCAGTGAGTTGGCCAATCTTGCAAATGAACTCTTGTAAATCGGCATAGAATTTGTTCGAAATTAATGACATAATCGTTTATCAACATGATCACACTCTATACCGCAGTTACCCTCGACGGATACATCGCAACTACAGATGGAAACGTTGACTTTCTCGAAAACCCTCGTTACCAGCTTCCCGACGAAGATTATGGTTACGCGGGTTTTTATGAAGGTATAGATGTGGTGACGATGGGCTACAACACATACAAGCAGGTCATAAACTTCGAAGGAGAATATCCCTACCAGGGTAAGCACAGCATAGTATTCAGCCGTGCCGATACTACTGAAGCAACAGAGGGTGACATTCAGATCACTACAGAATCTGAGAACACAGTCATTCAGCGTCTAAAACGAGAAAATAAAAATGTTTGGATTATCGGCGGTGGCGCTACAAATGCTCGCATGCACCAAAGCGGGCTCGTTGACCGTATGATTCTAACGTATCTGCCAATAACCCTTGGGGCAGGTATTCCTTTATTTAGAGAGAATAAAGCAAGCTTGGAATGGAAAAATGTGGGTACTCGAACATTTTCCAACGGCCTCGTTCAAATCACCTTAGAGAGAAGGTAATTTAGCTGTATTTCAAGTTCTTCTAAAGTGCCATTATTTTCAAGGAGGGTATCACTTTTAGCACGGCGATAGGCATCGTCAAGCTGATTGGACAGTCGCTCTCGTATTTGCGATTCTTTCAGCTCAGGATTACGAGCCAATACGCGGCTTACGCGTTGGTCTTCGTCAGCAACCACACTTACAATGTGTGTACAGTTACTATCACCAATTTCAAATACCAAGGCACTTTCCTTAAAAACTAAGGCGCTATCTTTTACCATTTTCCACTGGTCAAAATCTTTATGCACTGCCGGATGAACTAGAGCCTCCAACTTATGCTTCAGTTCCATATTGCCAAAAATCTTTTCAGCAATATAGCTGCGATTCAACACCCTCATAGAATAAGCCCTTTCGCCCAATAGTGCGATTATCCCATCAATTAATGTCGGATCACTTTGCATTAGTGCTTTGGCTCGCTCGTCGCTGTAATAAACGTGCTGTCCCTTATCTTCAAGCATCGCACAAACTGTACTCTTACCTGAACCAATACCTCCGGTAATACAAATTACTTTTGGTTGCTTCATTGTCTCATTAGTTCAACCATATTAGGTGTAACGGAAAGTACAGAAATATTCTCTTTTAATGGAGCTGCTTCAATGGTATAGTTGATTTCATTCTGTACTGCTGTAAGCGCAACCAACTCCTCAAAAGTGCGCGAAAGTAGTCCCTTTTTGGGTCCACTAACCCAAATCTTAACATCTACAATCTGATTACCTATTACAAAGGGTACTTCAAATTTATTTTCTATCCAAAGTGCGCTTGCTCCGCGTACTTCAACGCGCTCGTCAGAAACCGCAGCTAAGCTAGAGCCCAAACCTTCTACAGGTAGTTCAAAGGCATGATTACCGTCCCAAAGGAAGTTAGGTAAATCCACACGGAGACGGGCCCTAAATACTGCCTCAGTAGAACCAACGACATCAATACTATCTGGATCTACAGAAATGCTATGTAGCCACTTGTAATCTGAGGGCAAGCTAATATTCTGAATACCCTCAATGGTAATTGGTACGCGCGTTCGCTCTAATTCTTCACATGGGAAAAGAATCTCAGCGGTGGCAGTTGAAAAGGTATATATTCCACGGTATGTGCTATTGAGTAGAGCTATTATCTCAGCGCTTTTAACAACCAACATACCCTCGCTTTTTAAAGCAAAAGCTGATGCCTCAACCACCACCATATCTTTATCAACTTTTTGCAATCGCAATGCGTTTATACCTGAAGCACTTACCTCAACATTCAATGCGATAGATGTATCTGTAATAAATTGATCCTCGACAATAGAAGAAGGACTGTTAGCATAAATCACAATAGTAGTACTTCGCTCGGCCTTACTCACCGTGATAAGAGCCCAAATAACACTCGTAAGTGCAAGGAACAGTAGTAGCTCTCTATGAAACAATCGTTTTAACATAGGATAAAAAAACCGGCCTAAGCCGGTTTATATTATTTGGATTGGTATTGGGCGCTCAACTCTTTACTTATGGCACTTTTGTCAACTTTTAATCTAGAATTTTCACATTCTAATACGATGTGGGTTTCTCCTACTTCGAGAATCTTACCGTGTATACCAGAAGTTAATACGACACGATTGCCTTTTGCAACCGCACTGCGAAATTTCCCTTCTTCTTTCTGCTTCTTCATCTGTGGTCTGAAGAAGAAGAGATACATAACCAAAATGATCATTAGGAGAGGCAAGAAACTCATTGCACCATCCGCACTAGATTGTAAAATTAAATGTGTCATTACTTGTTAGATATTACGGTTGATGTGATGTTCAATACTTTTGTTTGAGGCACCGCATTTGTTGTCAACGTTACTCGTTTGTCCTGCTTACCTTCTCGTCCAGATGAGTTAAAGCTTACTTTGATGTCTCCTGAAGCACCAGGTGCGATAGGCTGACGTGGCCATTGCGGTACAGTGCATCCACACGAACCCTGTGCATTAGAAATAATCAATGGCCCCTCGCCTTCATTTGTGAATTTGAAGGTATAGTTTACGACCTCCCCTTCTTGAATCTCACCGAAGTCATGGAAATCCGATTCAAATGAAATTGCTGGAAGTGCTTCCATCATTGATTCTGAAGCAGGCTCTGTTGGAGCTTCAATTCTATCTGCAGCACTATTACATGCTATAAAGATTGATAATCCTGCGGCTAGTACAACTTGTTTTTTCATTGTGTCTTGTTTATTCTATTATTCCTCGGCCTACCTTTTGAAGCAAACCTTCTTCACGCAAATTAGTAACGATTTTGTCAAGAATACCATTGATGAATGAAGAACTTTTCGGCGTGCTGTATTCTTTTGCTAAATCGAGGTACTCATTCATACTTACCTTGATTGGAATCTCTTCCATTCCGCGCCACTCTCCAATACATAGTTTCATGAGCACAACGTCTAATTTTGCAATGCGGTCGCTCTCCCAGTTTCTACTCTTGCTTTCAATGCGTACCTCACTATCGGCAGCGAATTCAAAATACTTACGCATCAATAGCGCTCCAAAAGCAGCATCACCCTCGTCTTTATAGAGATTCGGTATGATTAATCCACCTTGTTCCTTCCAGCTAGAGATGACCTTACCGCTCATCATCTGAGCCGCATCCACATCATCGCTCCAGCCTACATTCATATCTTCGTAAATATCATGGAGCAATTCATTTTCGGCAATATGCACTTGGTATATGTATTTGATAAATCGCTTCTGCGCCGCGAAATCATCTCGAGCTGCCAATAACCTATCGTACTCTTCACTTTTAAATACTTGTTCCAAAAGCCCTCTAAAGTGTTTATCGTAGACACTCCAATCGGGATTTACACCATCGCTAAAGGTGATCAATCTTGTGTCGTTTCGGACTAGATCGAAAAATGGAATTTCCGTGAAAGCCGAAATACGATCAGCCAATGCACTATCAGGTAGATTTCTACTACGTACTTTTTCAAGTCGATCACTTGCCGCACTGTGAAAACGCAACAAGGCATGTATATCCCAAATAAACAAATTATGCACTTCTTCTAGGCTCTTGTCTAGATTTTTCAGCAATATAGCTGCACCGAGTTCATTATCTGAGGCATGGGCATAGAGATGGTGCAGAACCTTAATTCTGATGTGTCTACGTGTGATCATAAAAATTGAAAAATATTAAGGATACGATTATTGCTCAACAGAACTGAATTCATCAAAGTCTTGTTATTTTTGAACGACCGCATGCAAAGAACTTTTCTTTAATACAAATATACTGCGGAAGGCATCTACGAAACGATATGCAAGCACTAAAATATCTTAACAAATACTTCATTAAGTATAAGTGGTTGCTCGGTGCCGGTGCATTCTTTGTCATCGTATCTGTCATCTTCAAGCTCTTTCCCGCCCTCTTAATTCGTAACAGTTTCGATACCATCGCAGAGGTAATCGAAAATTATAAGAGTGGAGTTGTTCGAAATGAATCCGTTATGTGGGAACTGATCAAATACGGACTATTTATTATCGCTTCGGCAGTACTCCAAGGAGTTTTCATGTACTTCATGCGTCAAACCATTGTTGTGATGTCCCGTCATATAGAATACGACTTGAAGAATGTAGTCTTCGAACAATATCAGAGATTAACCCAGCGCTTTTTTAAACAGAATAACACTGGTGATTTGATGAATCGCATATCCGAAGATGTTGGGAAAGTCAGAATGTACGTAGGCCCTGCTATTATGTACGCGCTCAATACAGGGTTCACTATTATTTTGGTCATATCCATAATGACAAGTGTTAGTCCAAAATTGACATTATTAACCTTGGCTCCTCTTCCACTGCTTGCCTTCCTGGTTTATAAGGTGGCCAATTTAATCAATGTAAAATCCCTCGCTGTTCAAAAGCAACTGAGTGCTTTGAGCACTTTTGCCCAGGAGAGTTTCTCCGGAATGCGTGTTATTAAAGCCTACCACAGGTTACACTGGTTTAATTCCAAATTCAAACTAGAGGCCATTGAATACCGTTCTGTTAATGAAGAACTGTTCCGCGTTAACGCTACTTTTCAGCCCATCATGATACTCATGGTAGGAATCTCTACGCTCATCACTATCTACGTCGGTGGTCAATTGTACTATGCAGGAGAGGTAAGTGCTGGAAACATCACAGAGTTCATTTATTATGTGAATCTTCTTACTTGGCCCATAGCCTCTATTGGCTGGGTAACCAGCCTTGTGCAGAGCGCGGCTGCCTCTATGGAACGCCTGGACGAATTCTTGTCTGAAGAACCTGACTTCAAATCGGGCCATTACCAACCATCTACTTTTCAAGGTACAGTAACTTTTAAAAACGTCAGCTTTACCTATCCCAACAGCGGTATTCAAGCCTTGGACGACGTTAGTTTTACCCTAAAAGCAGGACACAGCCTAGGTATATTAGGTAAAACAGGTTCAGGGAAAAGTACCATTACAGCACTCATAGTTCGTCAATACGACCCTACTAAAGGCCAAATATTTATCGACGGTGTTGACATTAAAGACTGGCATTTGCCTACGTTAAAAAAGCACCTAGGCTGGGTTCCACAAGAAGCCTTCCTATTCAGCGATACCATTGCTCATAATATTGCCCTTGGATTAGATAATTTCAATCAAAAGGAAGTCGAACGAGCAGCAAAAGATGCAGGTGTTCACGATAACATCATTGAATTTCCTAAACAGTACGAGACCACAGTAGGCGAACGCGGCATCACCCTGAGTGGCGGACAGAAACAACGCGTGAGTATTGCTCGCGCACTGGCAAAATCACCGAAGCTAATGGTATTTGATGATTGTCTGAGTGCCGTCGATACCGAAACTGAAGAACTCATCTTAGGGAATATCAAAGAAGCAACCTCATCCATATCCTCAATGATTGTATCACACCGCGTTAGCAGTGTAAAGCACTGTGAGCAGATTATTTGTCTAGAAGATGGCCAAATCATCGAAAAAGGTACGCACGACGAACTCGAAATTGCAGGGGGACATTATACCGAGCTCATTAGTCTTCAATTAGACCAATAATGCAATACCTACAGGTACTCAGGCTGTTAGTTTCTTTATTAGCATTTGGCGATGCATTCGCTTACATTTGAGTGCTTGTAAACAATACATCCATGGGTAGAATAATTGCTGTTGCCAATCAAAAAGGAGGCGTAGGAAAAACCACTACAGCCGTAAACCTCAGTGCCGCTCTCGGTGCTATGGAGAAAAAAGTACTCATGATTGATGCTGACCCTCAAGCGAATGCCACGAGCGGCTTTGGCCTTTCACACAATGACGCAACACAAGGCACTTATGAACTTATCGAAGGGGCCAACAAAGCAGAAGACCTTATCCACACCACCAATACACCGAATGTAGATATTATCCCTGCCCAGTTAGATCTAGTCGCGGTTGAATTAGAAATCATAGACCAGCCAAAAAGAGAGTTCTTCTTAGCTAATGCATTAGAGCCGATTCGTGATAATTATGATTATATCGTCATTGATTGCGCGCCTTCTTTAGGCCTTATAACACTTAACGCATTAACTGCAGCTGATGGCGTCTTAGTGCCTATCCAATGTGAGTATTATGCTTTAGAAGGTCTTGGTAAACTACTAAATACCATTAAGAAAGTACAAGAGCTTCACAACGAGCATCTAAGTATTCAAGGTTTGTTGTTGACCATGTTTGACTCTCGCCTTCGCTTAAGTAATCAGGTTGCTGAAGAGGTAAAAATCCACTTTGAAGGACTGGTATTCGAAACCATTATTCATAGAAATATAAAGTTGAGTGAGGCGCCATCGCACGGTAAGCCTATCATTGCGTATGACGCAAGCAGCAAAGGCGCTGAGAATTACCTAACTTTAGCACAAGAAATAATCGCAAAAGAAGCGTAATACTATGGCTAAAAGAGCAATGGGGAAAGGGCTATCTGCCATTCTTGGCGATGAAGCAGCAAAAGTGAACAAGGTTTCAGATAAGGGGGCGGAAAAACTAGTTGGTTCTGTTGCTACCATTCCTGTTGACAGTATTACCACGAATCCTTTCCAGCCTCGAAGTAATTTCGATAACGATGCACTTGTAGAGCTCGCTCAAAGTATCTCGGAAGTCGGAATCATACAACCCATTACGGTTCGTAAGAATGGGATGAAGTTTGAACTTATTTCAGGTGAACGAAGGTTTCGCGCCTCGCAAATGGCGGGATTGCAAGATATTCCGGCATATGTGCGTTTAGCAGACGATAGACAACTCCTTGAACTTGCCATCGTTGAGAACCTGCAACGTGAAGATCTCGACCCTATCGAAATGGCCTACTCGTGTAAGCGAATGATGGACGAACTTGGTCTTACCCAAGAACAAGTGGCACAGCGCCTTGGAAAAGGGCGTTCCACCATCACAAACTTTCTCCGACTATTGAGACTTCCAGCGCTGATACAAGCAGAATTAAGAGATTTACATCGAAATGAAAGCGCTGACGAAAACAACAATGGGACAACCAATGTCGTTTTCACAATGGGTCATGCACGCGCCTTACTCAACCTACCCTCCGAAGAGACTCAGATAGATCTCTATAAAAAGATTTTAAAAGAAGGACTTAGCGTTCGTAAGGTAGAGGCTATAGTTAAGGCTATCAAGTCTCCAGAGGAAACTAAACCGAAACCAGAGAAACCGAGCGAACTGCTTCGTTTGGAAGGTCAGTTGACCGAATATTTCAGTACCAAAGTATCCATTTCGCAGGGCGCTAAAGGAAAAGGTAAAATTCAAATTGACTTTACTTCCGATCAAGAGTTAGCTGAAATTATAGCTAAACTAAATGGTTAAGAGATTAGTCATATCTCTATTACTATCAGCTTTTTATAACCTAAGTGCGCAAGAGGCTGATACGAATACTGTTAGTCATACAGAGCATCTACATACTGAGGCTGCAAAGCACAATATCAAGAGAGCCACTACCCTTGCACTTATTCCTGGAGCTGGTCAATTTTACAATAAGAAGTATTGGAAAGTTCCTTTGGTTTGGGGCGCTATTGGTGGAGTAGGCTACTACTACTATGACCTTGATCAAGACTTCAGAGCCTACAAAAGTGTTTTGCAGCTCATCATTGACGAACCGACGTTAGTTACAAGAACGGATCTTGAAACGGCGCAACCAGAGCTATTTAGTGGACTGCCCGCTCCTTTTTACCAGAATACTGCCGAGGGCGTTGCTTTGGAGACCATTGGCTATATGGATGCACTAAGAACACAGCGCGAATATGCTTTCTTCGGCATCATCGGTGTTTATGTATTAAGCATCTTAGATGCGAATATTGATGCACACCTCTACGACTTTGATGTCAGTGATGATCTCAGTCTTCAACCTGCCATTATCCAAACGAATTACTATGCAGGAGCTTTTGCTAGCCCTGGTATTAAACTCATATTGACATTGCCATGAAAATATCCATTATAGGTTACGGAAGAATGGGGCAAGCCATTGAACGTATGGCCAAAGAAAAAGGACACGAAGTAGGCTACATCAACAACGGAAAGGCAATTGATTTAGAGTCCGTTGAGGCTACAGATGTAGCCATAGAATTTACGCAACCCGATGCTGCCTTAAAAACTATTACTAGGATTCTTAATACTGGAACTCCGGTAATTAGCGGAACAACAGGCTGGCTCGATCAAAAGAGTAAAGCTGACGAGGCCGCTAAGGCAAACAACACGGCTTTCCTGTATGCATCCAATTTTTCGCTCGGTGTTAATTTATTTTTCGTCATCAATGAAAAGCTGTCGGCGATGATGAAAGACCATAAGATGTATACACCTAGCGTTCACGAAATACACCACACTGGAAAAAAGGATGCACCATCCGGTACTGCTATCACCACTGCAGAGGGTATTATTCAAGCCTACCCGGAGCTCAAAAAATGGTCAAAAACCAAAGAGGATGGTGCAGTACAAATTACAGACGACCGTATTGATCCGTATTGCGGAACACACACGGTAACTTATGAAAGTAGCATAGACAAGGTATCCTTGGAGCACCATGCTCATACTCGCGAAGGGTTTGCTCAGGGTGCATTAATGGCTGCTGAATGGATACAAGGAAGAACCGGAGTCTTCACAATGAGAGACGTACTTGGACTCTAATACTTTCACAAAAGACTAACAGATTAACGAATACGAATAGCCTAATTTCACCATATGGAATTTATCATCTTCACACTTGCGCAAGCCCTTTGGTTTGGTGCCGTCAGTTGGAAATTTTACGTTGCCGCTGAGCGCAAAGCCTGGGAGGCTTTTATCCCTGTTTACAACACCTATGTACTAGTGAAAATTGCTGATCGTCCAACATATTGGGTGCTCTTATATTGTATTCCTGTGGTTGGTGTGGTGATGGGTATCATCATGATATATGAGCTTCTTCATGTCTTCAAATTTAGAAAGACATGGCAAACTGCGGCAGTTATGGCCACCTTCGGAGGGTATTTAGGTTACCTGAACTACAGAGAAAAACTCAAGTACTGGGGCAGAGACGATCAATACATCAAGAAAAATTTAGGCGATGGTATAAACAGCATTTTCTTCGCAATTGTAGTAGCTACAGTCATTCGCTCTACCACTTTTGAGGCATATACCATCCCTACAAGTTCAATGGAGAAGAGTTTGATGGTAGGTGATTTCCTGTTTGTATCTAAGATGCATTTCGGAGTTCGTGTACCAATGACTCCCCTCTCCCTTCCACTGGTGCACAACAAAGTACCTTTCGCCGGTGTACCTTCATATGCTAGCTGGCCTCAGATACCTTACCTAAGACTTCCTGCCATTTCTCCTGTTAAGGTAGGTGACCCGGTGGTATTTAATTACCCCATGGACAACATGCCCGTTGACAAAAAGGAGAATTATGTCAAGCGTTGTGTAGGAACACCTGGAGATAGCCTAGAGGTAATTGATACCAAAGTTTTTGTTAATGGAAATGCGATGCAGTTTCCCGATAGAAGTTTTCCGCAGTTCCTGTACTATGTCCAGACCAACGGGCAAGGTTTTAGTAAAAAGCGTCTAAAAAAGGACGTTGATATCAATTACCTAACCTCGGAACAACAACGCAGGTACCCTACGGATCAAGACGTCTATCAGCGTACACAGACGGATTACATCATGTTCTTACAAGAACAACATGTAGATGATATCCTGGCTTTGCCTAACGTAGAAAAGGTTTGGCCTGTTATTGCTAATCGTCCTGGAAGTCCTATCGATTCTTCAAAACCTGCAAGTCTCCTAGAGATTGAAGCGGGTCAAGCACAAGAAATTCTATTCCCTAATCCTGATACAGGTCACGGAGAACGCCCTTATGACGATACATGGGACAACTTCGGCCCACTACTTATTCCCGCGGCAGGTCAATCTGTGGAGTTAACGGATAAAAATTTACATTCTTTCCGAAGAATCATTGGCGAATACGAGGGCCATGACTTGAAAATCAATAAAGAAGGCCAGGCTTTCATAGACGGAGAATTGGCTACTACTTATACGTTTGAGAAGAATTATTACTGGATGATGGGAGACAATCGCCACAACAGTTTAGACGCTCGAAAGTGGGGGTATGTTCCTGAAGACCATATTGTTGGAAAGCCGGTATTTATTTGGATGAGCTACGACAAGCACGGTAAAGGGTTTGAAAAAATTCGCACCGACCGCGTTTTCACTACCGTTAATGGAGAAGGCGAACCTCAAAGTTATTTCTGGCATTTCATCGTATTGCTTGGATTGTACCAAGTCGTACGATTCTTGAGAAAGCGTAAAAAGTAATTATGCTGACGGTTCTCTCTACTGCATACTTCCCTCCTGCTTTATGGGTAGCACATGCAGTACAGGGACATACATTAATGATTGAAGCACACGAATCTTTTCAAAAACAGAGCTACCGTTCTCGAACAGAAATTGCTGGTCCCAACGGTAAACAGATACTTAGTGTCCCGGTAGATAGAAGTATTAAGGAGATACTTACCATCCCAATATCTTACGGCGAGCCGTGGGTAAAAAACCATCTCAGATCCATAGAAACAGGCTATTCTAACGCGCCTTTCTTCGAAGTTCTGTTTCCAGATATTGAAGAAATTTTTGAGCAAGAGTACGAGACGCTTTGGGACTTAAATAAGCGCACTATTGAACTCTACTTTTATTGGCTAGAATTAAATACTCCGTTAATTACTACGTCATCTTTCGATCTAGAAATTGCCGGCATCGACGCAAGGGCCTTGCATCCAAAAAAAAATTCAGAGATTAAGTTTCCACAATACCTACAAGTTTTCCAGGAAAAAAATGGGTTTGAAAGCAACTTGAGTGCTTTAGATGTGTTCTTTAACTTAGGACGTAGTTCTTGGGACTACTTTCAAGAATTGAACCTTAGAAATAAATAATCTAAACACTACCATGAATCTAGCATTCAACAAAAACGAAGACGAGCTAAAGCTTTTGGTACGCGAAATGGCCCGTAGGCACGCCATCATTGAAAAGGGAGGCGGTGCCAAAAAATTACAAAAGCAACGCGATGCAGGCAAAATGACAGCACGGGAACGCATTTCGTTCTTGGTTGATGCCGGAATGCCTTTCCTCGAGATTGGTGCATTTGCTGGCGAAGGTATGTACGAAGAATATGGAGGCTGCGCTGCGGGAGGTGTTGTCGTGGTGCTCGCCTACGTCCAGGGCAGACAATGTATCGTTGTTGCTAATGACGCATCAGTCAAAGCCGGTGCTTGGTTCCCTATCACGGGCAAAAAGAATCTCAGAGCCCAGCAAATTGCATTAGAGAATCACACACCTATTATCTATCTAGTAGATAGCGCGGGCGTGTTTTTACCGCTTCAGGACGAGATATTTCCAGACCGTGAACACTTTGGAAGAATATTCCGCAACAATGCCATAATGAGCGGGATGAACATTCCCCAGATCTCGGCCATTATGGGTAGCTGTGTAGCCGGAGGGGCTTATTTGCCCATTATGAGCGATGAAAGCCTAATCGTTAAAGGCAGCGGCAGCATATTTCTAGCAGGAAGCTATTTAGTAAAGGCTGCCATAGGTGAAGACATTGATAATGAAACTCTAGGCGGTGCTGATACACACTGTGACTTAAGCGGCGTCACTGACTACAAGTGTGAAGACGATGCAGAAGCACTGACCACCATCAAAGACTTAGTCGATAAAATGGGCGCGCGTCCGAAGGCTGGTTTCAGTAGGGTAAAGGCTAAAGTACCGGCTAGACCGAGCGATGAAGTTTACGGTCACATTCCTTTCGATGGAAAGCCATTTGAGTCAAAATTGATCATTGAATGCCTTATCGATGCAGATAGCTGGAAAGAATATAAAGCTACCTACGGTAAAACCATCATCTGCGGTTATGCCAGAATTGATGGATGGGCAGTGGGTATTGTTGCCAACAACAGAAAGGTAACTAAAAATGCGAAAGGCGAAATGCAATTCGGCGGAGTCATTTACAGCGATAGTGCAGATAAAGCCTCTCGTTTTGTGGCCAATTGTAATCAGAAGAAAATCCCATTAGTCTTCCTTCAAGACGTGACTGGTTTTATGGTCGGTAGTAAAAGTGAACATAGCGGTATCATAAAGGACGGCGCGAAAATGGTCAATACAGTAGCCAATAGTGTGGTTCCTAAGTTTACCGTAATTGTAGGCAACAGCTATGGAGCCGGTAATTACGCGATGAATGGTACCGCCTATGACCCTCGCCTCATTTTGGCTTGGCCCAATGCAAAACTTGCGGTGATGGGCGGAGCCCAGGCCGCAAAGGTGCTCCTGCAGATTGAAGCTGCCAGGATTAAAAAGAGCGGCAAGGAATTGAATGAATCGGAAATGAAAGAACTAAAAAAATCCATCGAAGAGCGCTATGAAAAGCAAACAAGTCCCTATTATGCGGCAGCTCGTATGTGGGTAGATGCCATAATTGATCCTGCCGAAACGCGGAATTGGCTCAGTTATGGACTTGAAATGGCTAACAACAACCCTGAGCGGAAAGTTTATAACCCTGGAGTCATTCAAGTGTGATGAAAAAACTTTGGCTTGTTCTTGCAGTAATCAGTGGATCATTGTTCGCCCAAAACACTTCGTTTGTATCGAAGAAAATGACGGCGGAGTTTGTCGGCACTATTGACCCTGCCCAAAATACCACCCAAGCTCTAGGATTTCTATACCCGACCGGTGCTCCTGTACCTGGTGGTGATGATTACAAGAGTTTTATTGCACAACAGAAAGAGCTTCAAGACTTCCGAAATTTCCCACAATCGCGCTCGGCCTCGAAAACACAATCCACTCCAGCCCCTGTTAAAGGATTCGGTACCTCATTATACCGATTAACACCTACTGGAAATCTTTACGACTACACGGGTGGAATACCGAATGACAATGCTATGGCCGTAAGCAAGGGGGGTATTCTATGTGCTGCTGTAAATTCCATTTTTTGGGCACTTGATTTGAACAGTGGAGAGTTGCTCATGCCCGGTCCAATAGGTATCAAGAGTCTGCAGCAAATGGCAGGTGGGACTGCTTTTGAGAATTACTACGATCCTAAATTGATTTATGATCCTACCCAGGATCGATTTGTACTCGTATTCCTGAAAGACAACGATGCAGCCAACAGCCGAATTATCGTTTGTTTTAGCTCAACAAACAACCCTTCTGATCAATGGCACGTTTACCGATTAAATGGTAACCCGCTCAACAACAATAGGTGGACAGATTTTCCTGCTATTTCATTAAGTGAAACTGGACTGATTGTAACTGCGAATTTGATCATTCCAGGCGTAAGTTGGCAAGTAGGATTTGACGGCTCAGTGATCTGGCACCTTGATAAAATGGCCGGCTTTAATGGTCAGGGTGTAGATGCAACTGTCTATACCCAGATCAGTCATGACGGCAAGTTCACAAGAAACCTCCACGCGGTTCGCGGCCACGATAATATTGCAGACCAGCTTCAGTTCTTATCCAACCGAAACTTTGACCTTCAGAACGATACCATTTTTTTAATTACGCTCAACGAAGGAGGGGATACAACAATCGATACCAAGGCATTAATTGCAAACCTCCCCTACGGTGTTCCACCCAATGGTAAACAAGGGGATACGGATACTTCAGATGCGACGAAGGGCCTTCAGACGAATGATGGACGAGTTCTAGGTGCTATTCAAAAGGATAATTGGATTCAATTTGTAAGCACCACCACACACGGTAATAATGACAATGCAGGGATTTACCACGGTTATATTTCGGATGCCCAAGGTGAATCCCCTGAGGTTAGCGCCCGTGTGTTCTACCACAGCGACAGAGATTATGGCTACCCTAATATTGCGTGGACAGGAGCACACCCCGACCAAATTCAATGCCTCATTGGGTTTAACTACACCTCAATACAGGGTCATCCTGGAGTTGGTGCGGTTCAATTAGGCAAAGACACTACCTTCTCTGACCCTATTGACCTTAAGGCCGGTACAACGTATGTAGACCGTCATAGCGACAGCTATGAGCGTTGGGGCGACTATTTGGCCATCCAGAATATGTACGATTCCACTGGTGAGCTCATTCCTTCAGAGGTATGGATTGCGGGATTCTATGGCGATGGACCACAACAAAACAGAACCTACATCGCACAGGTATTCGGTCAAGACACATTGGCCCCTCTTTATCCAGATGGTGGTGTAGCTTTCCCGAACCCTATTGTTGAAGGGCTTTTACTTACTGTACAATTCAATCTAGAAGTACAGCAACTAGTCAGGGCACAGCTCTTTAATACCAATGGGCAGTTTGTTCAGGACCTCACTGGACGCTTGCTGCCCGAAGGACCCGCTGAACTACTTATTGATATGAATGGTTTGACCCAAGGCACATATGTAGTCAAATTAACCGGTGACCAAGGCTTTTCCAAGGTGGAGAAAATCGTGAAGCTCTAAGAAGCGAAAAAACTCATTATTTCATAAAGTCTCCATATAGTCAAGGGTTAGGGTTGGTTTATTACACTAAAAACCAAGAACCTGTGTTTATCACGAAGAAACTAAGACAAAAGCCAGCTGCCGTCATTGAGGGATTTCCTCAACTGCCTTACGACGAAGATGCTTCAAACGATTCAGTATAAGAGCTCTTCAACTAAAGAAACTGCCTCTCTTTCGCGGGGTATTATTTTTATCAAACCTTCGAAAGGCGTATGAAATCCTATAGACTATTGCCGAAGTACCAATACTCACAAATGCGATTGCTGGATTGATCTTTCCGGCTGTTTCCATCATAAAAACACTAACCGATAGACTCACAATCGTCATAATAACCAAAGAACGAACTACACTCTGTCGGTGATGCTTCCCGGCCCAATCATAAAATATTACTGGAGCTATTCCTATCCCTAGCGCTTTAAAAGTGACTACGATATCCTCAATCCTCTCGAAGAAAAGTGCAATCAATAATGCCAGTATTCCAACAGCCACTAATGCCTTGCGAATACGGCCAATGCCCCTGGCGGCATCTTCATCTTTCTTTGGGAAAAGATCGTTCGTCACATTCAAACTCAACAAGAACAAATAAGTATCTGAAGTTGACAAAATAGCTGCAAAAAAGGCAATCAAAACAGCCACCTGGAATTCAGGCGGAACCAGTTCAGTAAAAGTCCTTAAGACCATCATCTCGGCATGCTCGTTAGCAACTGCGCCAGAGATTGGGAAAGAACTGCGAGCGATAAGCCCAACATAAGTAAGGGCCACAGTCAGTAAAATATTGATCCCCGCTCCTACTCGAAAACTTTGCTTTACCACGACTTCATTCTTCATGGCAAATACCTTTTGCCAATAGTCCTGAGTTGCAAAAGGCGTAAGAATACCTAAAAGCAAAAAAGCAATGATGTTCACTGCTCCAGCGTTGAAGGGCTGATACATTTCTTCGGGAACATCTCCTCCCTCATTGATGGTAAGTGTAACGAGAATAAGCACTAAAAATATAACCAAGAACTGGAAGATGTCTGTCTTAACTACCGAACCAAAGCCTCCTACCAGCAAATAGGTCAGTACCGTAATTAACATACCTAGTTTAGCCCAGGTTACTGGTACTCCTCCTAATTCATTCAAAAGGTTTGATCCAACTAATAGTTGAGTAGCTAACAATCCAACGTACCAAACGAAAATGACACCAATAACCCAACGCGCGGTTTTGCGACCGTAACGGAATACGAAGTAATCGGTTAGTGTAAAGAATTGGTGTTCTAAAGAAAGTCGATAAAGATTTAATGCAAATGGTATAAAAAAGAGGAAACCAAGTGTATAGCCCACGAATATCCATGCGGCACTAATCCCGTAGATGTATACAAATGACGTGTAAACCATCAACGTTACCGCACTTACAAATGTCCCACTCAAGGTCATTAGGGATGGGAAAAATCCCAGATTACGGCCACCCAGTGCAAAGTCATCTACTGATTTTGTGGAGGTAAGTCTACCGAGAATAACTCCTATAATAGTAAATGCGACGAGTACGGATAAGACAAGTACGGGTTGTTCTTCCATATTTAATCGAGTGTTTATCGAATATAGAAAGAATAGGATGACAACAGAATAAACTCAAAAATATTATCATCCTAGACAATCTTAAGATTGTTTATTAAATAGAATAATGCATAACCTTGTCTTCGATCAATTTACGCTCAATACAAGGGGTCGCTATCAAAACTTAATATTTACATATCAAGATGTTATTGCTTTTACTAAAGATTACCATATCGCCTAAAACCTAGGGATAGTAACTCAAAGTCTGAGTAGATTATAAACGAGGAGGTTGTTGGGAAAATCTTCGACTTGAAATAGATCATAAGAAATTGAACCTACTTTACCGTTTTTCGTTGTGGTAATGAACCTTTCCGTTAAATGACATGAACAAAGTTTTTCGAATCTATTTCGCAGTTACCTTACTGACAATTCCTTGGTCGCAAACCATTGCACAATGTCAGTATACCTTAAATCTTTTTGATTCATTCGGGGATGGCTGGAATGGGAACTCGATGTATACTCAAACTTCCGGCAATAGTCCTTCGAACTTAACATTAAATTCTGGTACATCTATTTCCTACCAAATTAGTGTTGGGACAGGCGACACCCTATCCTTTGGATGGCTAGGTGGTGGTTTGTACCAAAGTGAATGTACCTTCACAATTGTCGATAATTCTACCGGTTCCACTGTTTATAGTTCCCCTACAGGTAATTTACTTTCCACCACGTTGCCCCAATACACAACAACCTGTACGCTTACCTCTAATTCAGTACCGTGTCTTTACAGCACTCCGTACAATGAAGCTTTTTCTGGCACCGCAGGTGGATGGGTCGCTCCATCATCTCAGTTCAATATAGGTTCCATTAATTCTTGCTGGGATCGGATTGGGTCGACTTATTATTGGGTAAAAGCACCATTTCCTGGTTCAGTTAATACTCTCTCAGGACCTGTGAGTGACCACACAAGTGGTGGACAAGGCTTTATTGGTTCTTGGCCATATCCTCTATTAGGAGGAGGGGATACAATCAGTGAATTAATAACACCTTATATCTCACTTGATAATGACTCACTGCCGCAAGTGGCCTTTTGGTATCATTTATGGGGTAACGATATAGAAAAGCTAGAATTTTCAATTACCACGGATACATCAGGCACGTGGACCTTACTAGATTCTTTACTACCGAATACAGGTGCATTCGTATCCAACGCGAGTCCTTGGCACCAATTCTATCAAGACATCTCCGCTTATAAAGGAGATACAGTAGCCTTTAAGTTCACTTCCTATAGATCATTGAATGGTTTCAATTCAGGTTTAAATGCTCGCGTAAGCATCGATGATTTTGCTGTAACCGAGGACACCTCAAGCTGTGGTAAACCTATTAAAGTTGTTGTCCTATCTAAAGGTGTAAGCGCAGCAACAATAGTTTGGAGTGCTACAGGTGCTACAAACTATCAAGTTCAATGGGGACAAGGCGCTTCGGCTCCTTCTACAGGGACGACTTCAACTACTAGCTCAAATCAATTCATTATTTCAAACCTTGCCCCGAATACATCTTATACGTTTAGAGTTCGAGGAATATGTGGTAGCCAAGACACTTCCGTTTGGTCAGAATATGTGACTATTGAAACCAACTGCGGCGCATTCTTGGCTCCTTGGGAAGAAGATTTTGAAAGTAACGATTGGGTGGCTCCAATTAGCTGGTTTGATCAAGGTACTTTTGGTGACTGCTTTTTAGACTCTGGATCTTTGGGCTTCTATTGGAAAGTAGCCCGTGGACCTAAGAACCAAGATGAAGGACCTAATACAGACCATAGTCCAACTGGGCAAGGAAGATTCTTGGCCACAAATTATCGATATGGTAGCACAGCTCCAGCTAACCTGTCCATAACCACGCCCTGGGTAGCACTAGATTCAGTAGTTAATCCTGAACTGAAGTTCTGGCTGCATGCTTTCACTCAGACGACACCCTTTGGAACATTAAAAGTGAATATTCAAGAGTTGAATGGAAATACTACTGCTATTTTCGATACAACAGGAGCCCTGCAAGGAACACAGTCTGCCGCATGGAAGGAAATTGTAGTACCCTTGAATTACAATACCGATGATACAATAAGAGTGAATTTTAGCTATGAGCCCAAAGTTCTTATTAGTGCACAACCTTTTAGTATTGATGATATTTCCATTGCTTCAGCACCGAGTTGTCCGAGGCCAACACACCCTAGGATACCTGCTATTTCTACAACAACAGGTGACTTAAAATGGACACCAGGTGGTGCTGCAAATTTTCAGTTACGCTACAGAAAGAATACGAGCGGGAGCTGGACCTATCAGAACTTAAGCAATAATCAAGTAACCTTGACTAATTTGGATCCAAATACCAATTACCGTTGGGAAGTAAGAGATAGCTGCAGTAATAGCGACCAAAGTATTTGGGTAAGAGGACCTAATTTCTTCACAGCCTGTACGACTTTTGTTGCCCCATATACCAATGCTTTCAATAAGAATACGTGGCAACCCCCTTCATCATTCAGACCGTCGGGAAAAATTGGTAATTGTTTCAATAGGTTAGAAGACGGCTTGAGCGGTTACTATTGGACAGGAGCTCGTTCTGGTTACGATCATTACGCATTTACAGGTCCAAATAACGACCACACCGGAGGTACTAGCGGATACTTTTTTGCCAATGCAACCAGCCAGGTTGTGGATACTGCCAATATTGAATTTCCTGAAGTGAGTCTCGGCCAGGTTCTTTCTCCAGAGTTTTCGTTTTGGTACCATATGTATGGTTTCCAAATCGATCGATTGAATGTTTTTGTTCGGCGTATTGGGGGCACAGATTCCTTAATAAGTACAATCGTAGGTCAGCAGCAAAGCAATGCGAATCAAGCCTGGCTTAAGCAAACGTGTTCTCTAAATGGTTACCAAAGCGATACAGTTGTAATCACCTTCCAAGCCATTAAAAAAGGAAGTGGAGGATTTTTCCCATTTTGTTCTGCCATCTGTATCGACGATATAGAATTTGGAGGTACGATAAATTGTCCACCACCTCAGCTCTTATCTGCTACGAATATTACTCCAACGCAAGCTAACATATCTTGGCAGGGTGTATCAAACGTGAGCAGATTAGAATACGGACCAAGTGGTTTTGCTTTAGGGACTGGTTCAATAATAAACCCTACATCCAGTCCTACCCTGCTTAATGGCTTGGTCCCTAATACAACCTACACTGCTTACGTAAGAGATAGCTGCGGACCATCCGCAGTAAGTACGAATTCCGCAATTAGTTTCACAACACTTACCTGTCCTTCAGTAACAGCTTCCGCTACGATAACCTTAAATGGCAACACAGCAACCGGTGTCAATACCGCTAGTACGAATGATAGTGTAGTGTGGCTTTGGGGAGATGGTAATACATCCTCTGGTGATTCAGTCGTGTACGCCTATCCTTTACCTGGAATTTACAGCGTTCAACAGATTGCATATAATGACTGCGGCTCAACGGACACTTTAAATTATTCATTAACTGTTTGTAGCATAGTAAATGCGAATATTTTAAACACAAACAACGGGCTCACCATCACTTTTGACGGATCTAGTAGTATCGGAGCAGGACTCACTTATCAATGGTCCTTTGGAGATGGTTCAACCACATCTGGTGTAAACCCTACTCACATATACACGTCAGCGGGAGTTTACACCGTAATCCTAGTTACCACTGACGCCTGCGGTACGAGTGACAGTGCCTCTATAAACTTAACCGTGTGCCCAACGGTTATATTGAACTTTAATTACACAAATGTTGGAAATCAATTCAATTTTAATGCAAATCCTTCAGGACTTGCATCGTACCAATGGGATTTTGGTGATGGTAATACCGGAATTGGGATAACAACTACACACACCTATTTAAATGCAGGGAATTACTTGGTTTCGCTAAATACGACCGATAGTTGTTCCGGTCAACTAGGATATTCCGACAGCTTATCTACCTGTGCGCCACTTTCTGCAAACTTCACTTTTAACTTAGTTTCTTCAGGGGCTAACGGCCTTCTAGTTTCATTCTTCGCTACAGTAAGTGGTTCCTCAGGATTAATATGGGATTGGGGAGACGGTACTCAAAGCTTAACACAAGCCACAAATATTGCACATACCTTTCCAACTGTGTCATTTAACTATAACGTTAGTCTGTATGCTTTTAATGAATGCGAGGATACTATTGTGGTTACAAAATCATTAAACGAAATAGGGATTAGTGAAGATTATTGGGAGGATGAATTCTCAATCAATCCAAATCCATCAAGACGCAATCAAGTAGAGATTTTATTGCCGGAAAGTATACGCTTTGGTCATCTCGAAGTATGGACAACTCAGGGTGAAAAGATTGTGTTAATAGAGTTAAAAGGATCTGACAAGATTCAACTAAATACTTCATTAATGGCACCCGGTGTTTACGTAATGAGAATCTCCAACCAGCGAACTGAGCAAGTTAAACCTTTGATAAAAATATAAAAGCTCCCAATTTCTTGGAAGCCTTTCTATTATTGAGTCGGGATGACAAGACTTGAACTTGCGACCTCACGCCCCCCAGACGTGTACTCTACCACCTGAGCTACATCCCGATATGAAAAGCTAATTTAAAATGAATTCATGAATCACCCTGGTCCATTCGTCATTTCCTATGTCCCAGCGTAAACCGTGACCTACATTAGGATATACTTCTTCTCTGTAATAAATGCCTTCATGTCTACGCATTGCGCTTCGTGCAGTTTCAAGTGGCGCAACTCCATCTTCTTCAGCATGCATCCATAGAAGCTCACCGAGATAATCCTCCATATTTTGACCAAGATCAAAGTTATACTCAGTAATCATAGACGAGGGTAAGCTCAACCCTGTAGCGTTCTGCATAATTACATCTGCAGAACTTTGTGGCACCTCCATAACAAGTTTTTCTACGGTAATTCTTGAACCGCCGGCAGCAGCAGGACCCGCGGGCAATGAACCCAAAGAATTTGCGAATACCACCATTCTATTTGAGGTTAAACCTCTATTTTCAAGCCATATCAACACAGCATCGTAATCAGAAGCCATCGTTGAAGCATTCTGAGTAGCACCCGTGCTTTTGCCAAAACCTCTGTAATCATACATTAAAACGCCGTAACGGTGTTGCGCGCCAATGTTCGCCAATACTGCCACGGTTGACCAAAAGTCGTCCATAGAAGGGCCATTTCCGTGTAAATACAAGATGATCGTATCGTTCTCAATCTGCGAGAAATCTCCTAAAAACATTCCATGGATGGTATCGTCTTCTGATGGGACTGTGAAATGATGGATTTTATCTTCATCAATAAAATATGCAGAATCCAAATCGGCATTGGAGAAATTGTAATCTCCACTACCACCGAAGAGCATCGCGTAACTAATGTCCGCACAAGAAGCTAAACCGAGTAAGATGATAAATAGTATCTTCTTCATAATCTAAAAATTTATAGCTGCGCCCCAGTAGAATCCTCGACCACCTAACCCTAGAGTTGAAGGGATATAAGCTTGTGGTATATGAATTTTACGGATTGGATTAACAATTTTGTATTCGGCTTGTACTTCGAACCATTTGTACCGCAGTCGATATCCAGCACCCAATGACGGCGAGAGTATTTGTCCTCTGCCATATTCCGTTAGGAACCAAGTTGGATCTACCCAACTGTTGGAGCTAATATTCAAGATATGAGGACCTCTCTGCCAAAACATATTTACACCTGCTTCTGGATATACGCGAACCGCATAATCTCTTGCACTGAAAAATACATTCCAGCCGTAGCTGTAACTAAAGCCTGGAGCGAATCCCTGAGAAGGTCGAAGGCCTTTAACAACACCCGCGTCAATCTGTATTGCACCAAATAAAGCTGAACTCAACTGAGCTGCACCGTAAGCTGTATTGCTCTCACTTAACCCTTTGGCAGCATAGACTCCCAGAAGGGGTAGACTTCCTGTATTTATTTGCGGACGACCTAGCGTGGCACCTACTTGAACTTGCCCTTCCTTTAGAGGAACGATAATTTTGGTTGGGGTACAACTAATAACAAAGGCAGCTAGTATTACCCAAATTGTTTTTTCCATAAATGGTTTATAACTCATTAACAAAACCTATTTGGAGATAGCTTGGAGAAATAGATTTTTGGATCAATTCAAACTAAATTTGACTTTTCCAATTAAGGTTACTATGGAACAACACGATTGCATCATTATAGGTTCAGGCCCAGCGGGATATACAGCCGCGATTTACGCAGCACGCGCAGATTTGAAACCCCTTATGTACATGGGGCTTCAACCTGGCGGCCAGCTCACCACAACGACTGAAGTAGATAATTTCCCTGGATATCCTCAAGGTGTTGATGGTAACGCTATGATGGAAGACTTGAAGAACCAGGCTGAGCGCTTTGGTACAGAGGTTCGATTTGGACTTGTAACTAAGGCAGAGCTAAATACTGAAGAAGGTGGTTACCACACATTAACCATTGATGAAAATACTCAGATACAAGCGCTTACAGTAATCATATCTACAGGGGCATCTGCTAAATACCTTGGTCTTCCTTCAGAAGAGAAATTTATGGGCTTTGGTGTTAGTGCATGTGCCGTTTGTGACGGCTTCTTCTACAAAGGACAAGAGGTTGTCGTAGTCGGTGCAGGCGATACTGCCGCTGAGGAAGCAACCTACCTCGCAAAGCTTTGTCCAAAAGTAACAATGCTCGTTAGACGAGATCAAATGCGTGCTTCTAAAGTAATGCAGAATAGAGTGCTTGCTACAGAGAATATTAAGGTTCTTTGGAATACTGAAACCTTAGATCTTTTAGGAGACGACAAAGGTCTAACGGGGGTGAAAGCAAAGAATAATCAAACTGGTGAGGAAATTGAGATTCCTGCTACCGGATTTTTTGTTGCAATAGGCCACAAGCCAAATACAGACATCTTCAAAGGCCAAATTGATATGGATGACACGGGCTACATCATTACCAAACCAGAATCAACAGCAACGAACTACCCGGGCGTCTTCTGTAGTGGGGATGCGCAGGATAAAATCTACCGTCAAGCGGTAACAGCAGCGGGAACTGGCTGTATGGCTGCTTTAGAGAGCGAGAGGTATTTAGCCGCCTTGGGACATTAAATGTAAACTAAGGATTAGAAAAATCCTTTGCAGCAGCGTAAAAGATTCTTTACGGTAATGGAATCCAAATCCCTGACGGCATCCAATTCTTTTCAAGCGTTAAGAATTGATCCGTATCCGAAGTGAACGAAATATTAGGAATTTCATTCCCAGGGCATAACCGCTCTCTACGCTGCTGAATCCCATCAGCATACGTATATAGTATCCAATAATAACCCCGTGGCACTACAGAGGCATCATATTGCAGTGATAAATTCTCCCATTTATAGTCAAGTCGAGACAAATCGTAAAGAATTTCCCGTACGGTAAACAGCGGACCGTCAAAATAAGGCTGACCCATACCCATTCTATTGTAAACCACGACCTCTTCCCCATCAAATGGATAAGGCTGAAGGTTGTACTGGCTCTTTCGAATGCCTGGATGTGCTAGACTATAACTCTTTCTACCTGTGGCCAATTCATAAATGGCCGCATCCTGATAAGCATCTAAGAATACAATGTTTTCTTTCGAATCAATCTCACGTATCTCGGTTCTAAAGTGTTCGTTCAAAGCTAACATATCTCGTATCCCTGGAATCCAAACTAGAGCATGAAGAAAAACCAATATATAGGCTACGTTTCTTGTACGATTTGAATCTGGGAACTCGACAGCCGGAACTACCCACATAAAAACAAGAAGCCAATGCACTTCTGCGCTCCCATTGTACGCTCCCCATCCGAATGAAAGGATAGCACTCATCATAAGTGCTCTACCCCACAGGGGCAAACGTCTGAAGAATATTACCAAAGGCCACCACAACAAGGCTCCAAGACCAATATATTGGAGCAAACCATAGATATCAGGTGGACCAAACCTACCGCTGAAATGGTATCGGAATGTCGGCCAATCCATGCTCATTTGCCACCATAAGTATGGGGCTAATAGCGCGAGTGCTATTCCAATAGCCACATATAATGTCCATTCGTTGCGCAAGTGCCAATAACCTATAGCTAGTGCAAGAATCAATAAAATTCCATGAAACTTTGAATAGCCCAATGCCGCTATACACAACCCTAAAACTACAGCATTTAATAGGTTAGTTGAATTGACCCATCTCTTGAAGGCATGAAGTACCATAAAACCAGAAACTACCATCACGGTATCCGGTAGGGCTCCTCCAAGAAATAAGTGGGCACCAGGAATAAAGTTGAACATCCCTATTGTCCTATCCTTCACGAGGAAAACTAATGTGACGGCCAGCCCTAAAAATGGGATTCGTAAATACTCTGGTGAAAAGGCACTCATCATCCATGCAACCATTGGTGGATGATCATAGTAGCCCAAAGAAAAGTTGCGAGACCAACTGAAATAATAGGCTTCATCTGCCGTTATAGGCAATAGAAACATATTGCCTAATAGCAAGACAAACGCCAAAAAACGAAATCGATTATTTTGGAAAAACTCCTTCAATACTGCAATGTAGCTAAATGGACTTTATCCCCTGAAAACACCTTTTGCAATGAGGTAAGGCAGGAGTATGTAGAGTACTACCCCCTTGATTAGAAAAAACATAAAAATACCGATAGCCACCGGTAATCCTGCGACTTTTATGCCTTCTTTTAACCCTTTGTCGCGAAACACTTGCAAGTATCCTCGCAAGAATTTAGGGGTCATTGTAAATCTTCTTTTTGCCAAAAGTTTAGTTGTTTTAACGATATTTAAAATTACTGGTGAACACCTTCCGCTATAAGCCGGATTCTGTGCCCTTTCGGGCCCTTATCATTTATCTAGTCCTAATCTCACGATTAAGATCAATCTGCCTACCCCTCGTGCAGCACGCTCCCGACGGATCGCCGAGTCCAAAGGAACACGATATACATGACATTTCAGCGCGTGAGGTTTACCAAGCTACTTCAGTCACCTGAAGTACGGTGGGCTCTTACTCCACCCTTTCACCCTTACCCGAAGGCGGTCTACTCTCTGTTGCACTATCTGTCCTTGCGTTAGCAAGGCCTTCCCGTTAGGAAGCACGCTATCCTATACTGTCCAGACTTTCCTCTTCTTAAAGAAGCGATAAGGCACGGAAAATATAATTCACCAATAATTTCAAAGATCGGACTGCAAAGTTAGTGCTTGGAAACTAAAATCTGCACCTCTGTAGCCCCATATCCGCCATCCGCAAAATCAGCGAAGTAATAATTCAAGCCACCCATTCTAGACAACATATGGTGAATCTCGTCTTTTAGCCTACCCGAACCTTTACCATGAATGATAAGGACTTTAGGTACTTTCCTCCTTTTTGATTCATTGACTGCCTCACGTGCTTTATCCAACTGATGGTCAAGGATTTCACGTTTAGTCCATCCGGAAGTATTCTCAATCAACTCATGGCTGTGCAGATCAATGATTAATCGATCAACTTGTTGCGCAGCGGGCTTTACCATTAGTCTCTTTTCATCCTTAACAGAAATATGACCAACGTCCATAGTTCGGTGCGGTAACAATTCATGTGCCTCGTAGCCATTCTCAAACCCGAACGAGTCCTCAACATATACAATCGCACCTTCTACCCTAGTGACCACTGCAGATCCCACAGCATCTTTGAACCTAACTCTATCACCTTTGCTGTATTTCATAATTAAAAAACCCCGGCCGTTGGCCGGGGTTCAAATTATACTAAACTTATCGAGATTAC
>CAJWZE010000014.1 GCA_913049845.1 uncultured Cryomorphaceae bacterium | reverse complement strand
AAAGTGGCACGCGAGCTGGGTTCAGAACGTCGCGAGACAGTTCGGTCTCTATCTGCTGTGGGCGTTGGAAATTTGAGAGGAGCTGACTTTAGTACGAGAGGACCGAGTCGGACAGCCCTCTAGTGTACCTGTTGTATCGCCAGATGCACCGCAGGGTAGCTACGGCTGGTTGGGATAAGCACTGAAAGCATATAAGTGCGAAGCCCACCTCAAGATGAGATTTCCCTTAAGGGTCGTTCGAGATTAGGACGTTGATAGGCTTCAAGTGTAAAGGCAGTAATGTCATAGCTGAGAAGTACTAATTACCCGTGGCTTTCTAAGACGAGAGCTCTATATGTTCATATACCAATGTGTTAGCACATTAAACTTATTTAAAGTTTATGGTGGTTATCGCAGTGTGGATCACCTCTTCCCATTCCGAACAGAGAAGTTAAGCACATTAGCGCCGATGGTACTGGTACTTCCGGGAGAGTAGGTCGCCGCCATTTTTCAGGCCCAATCTAGCAATAGGTTGGGCTTTTTTATGCGCTAAACTCAGCGTTTACCCGTTATTGCAGCATTATTGATTAAGTTTACGCCCGTATGAGGCCCTTCTTGTTGACATCTTTACTCTTGTTATTTACTGCTAGCGCTTTTGGTCAATCTGATACAAGTGCTTACCGAGACTTAAGCGACATTGTAGTTGAAGCTGCAAGTGTATATGAAGTTCTAGATACTACTGATAATGAACCTCAGGCTGCTAGTGTAAGGGGATTGAGCACAGTGGTCTATAGACAAGGGTATTTTATGAGTTTAGATGATCAGCCTACGGATAGCCTAACGCTTCTAATGAATAACAAGGCTGAGTCTGAAATTTGGAGGTCTAACTCGTGGGAGTGGACGGTACGAGAGAATTCAGCCATAGGTGGTATACAGTACGATGCACTGGATCCTTATCTAACTCCAGAATTAGACGGTTGGCATCAGTTTTCAAGATCTTATCTAGCGATGCCGAATTATCACAGTGCTACTTCACCTAAAACCGATCTGACTGTACTTACAGGTATCGGTGGCGGTCAGCTATTTGGTCTAAAGACAATGTCACCCGTAGATTCTGCAAAACAACTATGGGTCGATTATTTACGCTCGAATGCGCTGGGATTATACCGCAATGAAGGTACAGACGGACACGAGCTTAATATCAAAATGCGTCAAGACGGCGTCTATAACGAGGGTAAGCGAACCTTACCGTTGCACGGTTTTGAATTTAGTTTCTTTAATGCGAGGAGTGGTCAGCACGGCGGTCTCATTTCACCAGATTTCTTTGAAATTAATGTGCCGACATTACGAAGAAACTTTAGTGTAGCTAACAACCGCGGCGAATTGTATGAAGAAAGCTTACATTTCATGTACTATCATCATTTAAAGGACATCACTTTAAAAGCGCAGCTTAAGAGTGCGGTGTGGGCAATTCAAAATGATTTACAACAGACTGAATATTTTTGGGACAGCACGACTGTAGTACCAGAATTGGACAGTAGAACGCTTTATTATAGCGATTCGTTACGATTGACAAGTGCAGAGGTTGTTCTGCATCACGACAAGATTTTAGGAGAACTTGCCGCAACCAGAGCTTACTATGCTCTACAAACCCATGTAGGATTAGAGAACTTAGTAAGTAATTCAGGAGGCTGGGATGCCTTTAGAACGGACAGCAGTACGGTTACTGAGTCTTTCAACAATACACTTCAACCATTCGTTAGAGCTAAAGGTACTTTAGCTTTACATCGACAGAACGTGTTTTCGTTTAGAGGAACGTACGCAATACATCTTCTTGGTTTTAATGCCCGTGGTTATGATCTACGAAACAAAGTTTCTATACCGAAGTTCCCTGGTGATTTTTCTGTTAGTCTTAATCTCCTGCACCAACCAAAGATGTATCGGTTCGAGCAACTTTACGGATATTCATATGATTTTAGGGATATCGAAGTGTCTTACTTCAAGAATGAGGCAAGGTTAGATTGGAAGCAAGGGGAGCTTTGGAAAAAGGAATTGCTCCTTTACGGTGCACAGATAACAGGTATACGTTACCTGGAATCTTTCGATGAATTAGCAGCTTGGGACGGAACCTACACTCGAGCACAGGTCGGATTAATGAGTGATAGGCAAGGCTTGAACTTAAGTGTTCAGGGCTATGGCGCCTACAAATCTTCGTTTGGTGGATTTGCCACACCGAATTGGGGCGGTTTTACAGAGGCAAATTATAAAATGAGTATCGGAACAAAGTTTGAGTTGAAGGTGGGAATCAATGTGAGTATTGAGGACGCTTTCTATACACCAACGTATTTGGTGGGTGTGCCTATCTGGGCCATGCAGACCGATCATTTAGCCGGCAGTTATCCTTGGGTAACCGCCTTATTTGAAGCGCGAATAGCGAATTTTATAGCAGGCGTACGAGTCGTAAATGCCTTAGAGGGATTAACAGATTACAATTACTATGCTTTCGGTGCAACACCGAGGACAGACCGTTGGGTTCAGCTTAGTGCTCGCTGGACCTTGTTTAACTAGGTCTTCTGTGGCGGCTTCTTTGCTGCTGGGAAAAGAATATTGTTTAGAATCAATCGATAACCAGCGCTATTCGGATGATTCATTAGATCAGTAGGCTCATCGCCCACGCGGTGTTGGTAATCCTCTGGGTCGTGACCACCGTAAAAAGTCCAATACCCCTTCCCAAAGGTGCCATGAATGTATCGAGCGGCCTTATCAACCTTATTTGAACCTAATACAGTAGTAGAAGGCTTAAGAGTTTCTAGGCTATAGGCGGTGGTTTGTCCGTAAAAGCTTTTGACAAGCGAAGTATGGTTTTGAACCAAGATGGTTGGTACCACGTCGTATTTCGCCGAAAAATCAAACAGCTCAAAGTAGTCTTGATTTTCCTTCAATTTGCGTACCCGTTTCTCAGTGATATCAATGGATGAATACTCGTATCGTAAGGGGTTAGTTTCCAATATGAAATTCTCAAAGGCAAAGCACTTTGAATGGTCTAGCTGGAGGGCTGCCCCTGGAGCGGACGGATCTCCATCAAACATACTTTCACAGATGTCTACGCCTTCTGCAGCTAAGGCAATATCATAGGAATCGGTGGCTGAACACATTGCGAAGAGAAAGCCACCATTATTGACGTATGATGAAATGGTTTTTGCCACAACACCTTTCACTTGGCTTACTTTAGAATAGCCTAACGCGCGCGCATCTGCTTCGAACAGAGCCTTTTGATTTATGTACCAAGCTGCATCTCTGTATGCCCCGTAGAATTTACCGTACTGACCAGTGAAGTCTTCATGGTGGAGGTGGAGCCATTCGTATTCTTCCAGTTGCCCAGTAAGTATTTCTTCATCGTATATGGTGACAAATGGAATTTCGGCATAGGTAAGCACTAGAGTTACAGCATCGTCCCAAGGTTGTTTGCCTGCTGGAGAATAAACGGCAATTTTAGGCACCCTTTCAAGTTCAATACTATTGGTATTAGTGCTTGGGCTTTTAAGTTCAGTCATCAGGCTGAGTAGAGTTTGGGCACTATTTTTTTCGTAGGATATTCCCTTGAGCAATGCTTTTTCAACTATATTTTGATCAGCATCAAGGATGGCAAACGACCCACCTCTATAGTTGAGTAGCCAATGGCAATCGTAACCGGAAGTAATAGCCTCGTAAACGAGACCATAGGCTTTCAAATGATTCCTTTGTCCTTCATAATCCATAGGAATAAGGACTTGACCTTTTGAAACGCTGAAGAATAGCGAAATGAATAGTGTGAATATGGTGTTTTTAGAAAGGTACATCACCTCCGTCAAGACCTGGTGTAGGAAGATTATCGTACCCGTCGTTCGAATGTGTAACTCCACCACCTTCGTTCATTTTACTTTCCATCATCATGGTAGAACCTTGGTCGAGATCGGCGAATTTGGCAAGTTCTGCGATGAATCTAAGTCGAACATCTTCTAACGAACCATTACGGTGTTTCGCAATGATAATTTCAGCTTGGTTTTCTGAAGGATCTCCATCTTCCCATTCTTCAATACCATAGTATTGAGGACGGTAAATGAAGCTTACTATATCGGCATCTTGCTCAATAGCACCAGATTCACGAAGGTCACTGAGTTGTGGACGCTTTGATGTTGAACGTGTTTCAACGGCACGAGACAGCTGCGAAAGTGCAATTACTGGTACATTGAGTTCTTTCGCGATAGACTTTAGTGAACGAGAAATGGTTGAGATCTCTTGCTCACGGTTGCCTTGTGTTTTAGATCCTCCTACAGTCATCAGCTGTAAGTAGTCGATGACAATCAAATCCAAACCTTGCGTACTCGCTAGACGACGAACCTTCGCACGAAGGTCGAACACGGAGAGCGCTGGGGTGTCGTCAATGAAGAGACTGGCTTTTTCCAGGTCTTTTACGCCTGAAGTAAGGTTATTCCATTCTCTATCTGTCAGATCTCCCTTACGAAGCTTCTCAGAGCTTAGTCCTGTTTCGGAAGATATAATCCTAGTAATCAGCTGAACCGAAGACATCTCAAGCGAGAATACAGCGACCTTTTTCTGGTGTTCTACCGCCATGTTTCTAGCCATAGATAGAACAAAAGCGGTCTTACCCATACCTGGCCGAGCGGCGAGAATAATCAAATCTGAAGGTTGCCAACCGGAAGTAACTTGGTCTAATGCAGCAAAACCCGAGGGAACACCCGAAAGTCCTTCCTGCTTAGAAATATTCTCAATCTTATCGATCGCTTGACGAATGAGGTCTTCTGCACTTTCGTAATTTCTTTTCAAGTTCCCCTGGGCAACTTCAAAAAGCTTTTGTTCGGCATTGTCCAATAGTTCTAGGACATCGGTAGTCTCATCAAAAGCACTCTCGATAATCTCTGAAGAAATACGTACTAACTCTCGTTGAATGTGTTTTTGCAGAATAATGCGAGCGTGGTACTCTATGTGAGCACCAGAACTAACTTTTTGGCTGAGCTGTGCTAGGTATGACTCACCACCAGCTTTTTTTATGATTCCCTCTTTACGCAGTTCTGCGGCAACAGTTAGAATATCAACAGGTTGGTTATCACCAAAGAGAATGGTGATGGATTTGTAGATATCCTTATGTTGGTCTTTGTAGAACGCCTCGGGGTGCAAGATGTCGATAACCTTGGCTAACGCATTCTTATCAATGAGAAGTGCACCCAATACAGCCTCTTCCAAATCAACTGCCTGTGGCGGTACTCGGCCGCCTGCGGTCAGGTTGGTAGTCTGTCCAAGATTTCTTGGCGCTTGATTGCTGTATTGCGGGTCTTCCATAATTCTTATTCAGCGTATACGCCCATATTGAAGAACTTTTCCATACGCTGTTCCACGCGTTCTTCAGGGCTCAATTTGCTCAATGCTTTAGTATGCTTTATGATGGCCTTTTTAACTTCTTCAAAGATCAATTCTGGATGTGCGTGTGCACCGCCTAATGGCTCCTTGATGATGCCGTCGATCAATCCATTTTTCTTCATGTCAGTGGCAGTCAATTTTAAAGCTTCTGCTGCTTTCTCCTTGTGGTCCCAAGACCTCCAAAGAATTGAAGAACAGCTTTCAGGAGATATCACTGAATACCAAGTGTTCTCAAGCATTAAAACTTTATCGCCAACACCAATACCGATGGCACCTCCTGATGCCCCTTCGCCAATGATGATACAAATCACAGGAACCTTGAGGCGAGACATCTCCATAATGTTTTTAGCAATTGCTTCGCCTTGTCCACGTTCCTCAGCTTCCAAACCAGGGAAAGCTCCAGGAGTATCGATTAAAGTTACGATAGGTCTTCCAAACTTTTCAGCTTGTTTCATCAATCGAAGTGCTTTGCGATACCCTTCAGGATTTGCCATACCAAAGTTACGGTACTGACGCATTTTTGTGTTCACCCCTTTTTGCTGGCCGATGAACATGTAAGTTTGGTCGCCCATCTTTCCCCAACCGCCAATCATAGCTTTGTCGTCTTTCACGCCGCGATCGCCGTGTAATTCGATAAAATTCCCTTCAGTCAGCGCTTCGATGTACGCCTGTGTATATGGACGCTGAGGGTGACGCGAGAGTTGAACTCGCTCCCAAGCGCTTAAGTTTCCGTAGATTTCTTTTTTCTTGTCCACCAGCTTTTTGCGGATATCGTCTATGGTTTTGGCCATATCAACGCCCGTTTCATCTGCCAGTTCAGAAGCTTTATTTAGTTGAATTTCAAGCTCCTCAATAGGTTTTTCGAATGAAAGGTATTCCATGTTTTATGTGTTTTCACAACTCGCAAAATACCAAAACAAATTGCTTTAGCCTTTTCTTTTGCGTGCTTTTATAATACCATTGGCGATAACTGTTCCGAATATGATAAATACACCAATATAAAATTGGGGAGCCATACTTTCTGAAGCGCCGAAAAATAAGGCAGCTAACAGTATACCATAGACAGGTTCAAGATTGATGGCAAGCATCACACTGAAGGGCGAGAGGCGCTTGAGCAGTTCAATACTTTTTATGAACGGATAAGCGGTACAGGCCAGCGCGAGGATGGCAATATATATCCAATCAGAATTTTCTGTAGCCCACAGGTTCATCGGGTTGTTACCGATGATAAGCCAATACAACACTATGGAAAGAAACGCAAAAGTGAGTTCCCAAAAAGTGACTTGTACGGGTTTGGGATAACGGGTGACAAGTTGCTTGTTGAGTATGCTAAAAGAGGCACTCAGCATCGAGCTGAAAAGCGCGATAATTAGCCCCAATTGAAAATTGGTCAGTTCGATACCGAAATAAGATAAATGTCTAATATCGGCTGTATTGGGTTCTTCGTAAAAAACGATACCTATTCCCAAGATCACTAATAGTCCGAGCAGAAGTTCTGTGGGGTCGAACCTTGTTTTGGATAAAATCGGACTTAGTAACGAGGACCAAAGGGCCCCGGTAGAAACACCTGCTAGTGTGATGCTGACGTTTGAAATTTTGATTGCTCCGAAAAAGGTGATCCAATGCACCGCGATAAGTATACCACAAAGCCACATAAAGAGAAGGTCCTTTGAATTGGCTTTGAAACCTCTTTCCAAGACAAGTAGGTATATTCCAATGGCCACCGAAGTGACTGCCGTACGGTTATAAACTAATGCCAAAGCATCGATACTTATAAACTTACCGAGGATGGCGGTGAAGCCCCAGATGAACACAATGAAGTGCAGATTGAGTTGATCCTTCGTGTATGAACTCATTTTATTTCGGCGCTTTATTGTATCGCCATAAAGCGATGACGGCGAACAGTAGATTAGGTAACCAGATGGCAAATTCTGCAGGTTGAATGTGAATCCACATTAACGTTTTCCCCAGCCATTTATCGGAAGATAAAACTCCTGTTGTTGCGAAGGTTTGAGAGATCTGCATAGCAAAAACATAAACGGCACAAATGACTAATCCAATGGCTATATTAATACCAAGTCCTCCACGTTTCTTCTGGCTTGCCAAGGATACAGCGAGCAGCACAAAGACATAGGAGCTAAGCGGGTAGGAGGAGCGGCGCTGCATCTCCATTTGATAAGATGCGATGTTTTCGTTTCCAGTGATTTCTTCTTGGGCAATAAAGGCCCTGAGTTCTTTTGAGTTCATCGTTGCAATGGAACTCAGCTTGGGTGCGATTTGTTCAGAAGTGAACCGAAGGACTGTGTCTAATCGTCTACCCGTTGCGATGAATTCATTTCCAAGGCTATCTACCTTTCTAAGACGGTAGTTGTCTAAGCGCCAGGTACCAACGGCCGTATCTAAACGAACGAAATCAGCACTCAGTTTGGATATGAGTCGATGATCGTCGAAGGTTTCGTAAGTGAATTGGTAACCGCTTTGACGAAGGCCGGAGAAGGTTTCAAAGTATACATAATGGCCCGGTAGTACTTGCCTGTGAACTTTTTGATTAATGGGACGATTCACCCCCGTGATGTACTTCTCCTCGAAGGCAATCCGCTTGATATTGGTTTGCGGTACCAACAGGTGATTCAACGTCAGGGATAGAATACAGATGATGGTAGCTCCTATGAAATATGGGCGAAGCAGCCGATTAAAGCTGGTGCCTGAGGTGAGGATAGCCACCACTTCTGTGTTTGAGGCTATTCTTGAGGTGAACCAGATGGTGGATATAAAGAGGATAAGTGCGCTAAATAGGTTTCCGTAGAAGGCCACAAAATTGACGTAGTAATCAAAGACAATTTCGTTCATGGTAGCGCCGTTTTGGAAATCATCGATCTTTTCGCTGATGTCGAAAACGATAGCAATGGCCAAGATTAAAATCATAGTCAAAAAGAAGCTGCCTATGAATTTGCGCAGTATGTACCAATCCAGCTTGTTCACAACTACAATCTACGTTCTAATTTCGGAACCATTTCGTTTTTCCATCTTGTAAAATCACCGGCTATGATGTGCGCGCGCGCTTGTTCCACCAACCAGAGATAAAAGCGGATGTTGTGCATAGAGGCAATTTGAGCACCGAGGCTTTCTTTGCTATGAATAAGATGGCGCACGTAGGCCTTAGTATATTGGCTATCCACGAAGCTTGTTCCTTTTGTATCAAGAGGCTCGTGCACGTTTTCCCATTTTTTGTTGCGGATATTTACGATTCCTTCGCTGGTAAATATTTGACCGTTACGTCCATTTCGAGTAGGCATGACACAGTCAAACATATCCACCCCGAGGCTGATATTTTCTAAGATATTTGATGGTGTACCAACGCCCATCAGATACCGTGGCTTGTCTTTTGGCAAGATGGCACATGCACCGGCAGCATGCCTGTACATTTCCTCAGCAGGTTCTCCAACGCTTAGCCCTCCAATGGCATTTCCATCAGCATTTTTACTAGCGATGTATTCTGCCGATTCATTTCTGAGGTCTTCATATGTGGAGCCTTGGATGATTGGGAAAAGCGCTTGGTTGTAGCCGTATAAGGGTTTCACTTGGTCTAGTCGGTCAAAGCAGCGATCGAGCCAACGATGGGTCATATGCATAGACTTTTTGGCGTACTCGTAGGTGCTTGGATACGGTGGACATTCGTCTAAGGCCATTATGATATCTGCACCAATCTCACGCTGGATATCCATGACGCGTTCAGGCGTGAACAAGTGTTTCGTACCGTCGATGTGAGAGGCGAAAGTGGCACCTTCTTCGGTGATCTTGCGCTGGTTTGCAAGACTGTATATTTGGTAGCCACCGCTGTCCGTGAGTATAGGTCGATCCCAACCGTTGAATTTATGCAGACCGCCTGCATCTTTAAATATCTCAGTCCCAGGACGTAAGAAAAGGTGGTAGGTATTGCCCAAGATGATTTGAGCTTTTGTGTCCTCCTTCAGGTCTTTGGTATGCACGCCCTTTACAGTACCCGCAGTTCCCACGGGCATGAAGATGGGCGTTTGTATTTGACCGTGATCTGTTGTGATGGTTCCTGCGCGTGCCGAACTCTTTGCATCGGTATGTTTGAGTTGGAATTTCATTGGGGACAAAAGTACCAACTGCCGGGCATATCTTTGCTACATGTATACAGCTGAACTTATTTTCGAGCACTTTCTAGAATTGACCCCAAAACAGAAGGAGCAATTTGAGCGCCTTGGGCCTCTTTATGAGGAGTGGAATGCAAAGATCAATGTCATTAGTCGTAAGGATATGGAGTCCTTTTACTTGAAGCATGTCTTGCACAGTTTAGGCATTGCTAAGGTCTATGATTTCTTGCCGGGACAAGTAGTGCTTGATGTCGGTACAGGTGGTGGTTTTCCAGGTATTCCATTGGCCATTCTTTTTCCTGAAACAGAATTTCATTTGGTCGATTCCATCGGTAAAAAAATCAAAGTCGTCAATGCGGTAACAGAGGCGCTTGGATTGGAGAATGTGGAAGGATCGCATATTCGCGCTGAGGAATTGAAGTACCAATATGATTTTGTCGTCTCTCGTGCGGTGACTCATATGCAACGCTTTATACCATGGATCAAAGGAAAATTGGCCACGAAAAATTTTGATGATAAGCGTCTAAACGGCTTGTTGTATTTGAAAGGGGGAGATTTGGCAGATGAGTTGGGCCCCCTAAAGGCGCAGCTTACCCATTTGAACCAATTCTTCTCTGATGAGTTCTTTGAAACGAAGAAGGTGGTCTACCTCACAAGAAAAGAGGTTCAAGGATTCCTTGCACTAAAAATTAATTCTTAGGTTGATGATTATGGATATGAAATCATTACTCGCACGTGGATTTTCTATCGCGGCTCTCATTTTCACCTTTTCGTTAAATGCACAGCGCTTGGTGCAACCGGGTGTACAAATTGTTGATCGTTTCAAGCCGAATATTCCTTCACTGGTCATTAAGGGGAATCCTTTAACATTGCCTTTCGGTTATTTTGATGCGGGTATAGAATACCGTACACAAAGTTCGGGTTGGCTTTTGTATTCGCACGGATTTCTCAGAGGGAGCAATAGTGTAGAAAGCGCTAACTACAACTTCAATTTGTACGTTGAGACGCAGAATTATGCGCGTATTGAATTTGGACGTCGCTGGTATTGGCAAAATCCCGGCACGTGGAATGCCAACCGAGAAACTTACTTTGGATTGACTATGAATGCTGGGTTTACCAACTATAATTTCAGTGATGGATTTTATTATGACGATTTGGGTGAAGTGGTTTTACTTACTCCATTGCAGGACGCATCGCGCATAGATATGATATTGGCCGCAGAACGCGGTAGAACAAGAAACTGGGCGGGTCCAAATGCTCTTTTTTACGGAGAGACGGCTTGGAAGCTTGGATACAATTTTGGCTCTCGCATTCCCGTCTTATTGTATGCGATTCGATTAAATTACAAGACCAATTAACAGGAACAAAAAGGGCGCCCGTTAAGCGCCCTCTTTATTTTTCAATCTATGTATTATCCCAAGAATGGGTAACGGTAATCTGTTGGAGGAACCAAACACTCTTTAATGGTGCGAGCGTTTACCCAACGAAGCAGGTTCATGTACGAACCTGCCTTGTCATTTGTTCCAGAGCCGCGGCTTCCGCCAAACGGTTGCTGGCCAACGACTGCACCAGTTGGCTTGTCATTAATGTAGAAATTACCTGCAGCATTTTCAAGGGCATTTGTAGCTTCAATTGCGGCATAGCGATCGGCAGAGTAGATGGCACCTGTTAAGGCGTAATCAGAGGTGTTATCGACTAGCTTGAGGGTTGAAGCCCAATCGGCATCCTCGTAAACGTAAATGGTGAGCACAGGGCCGAAGATTTCTTCAACCATAGTGCGGAACTTAGGATTTGAAGTAACCACTACAGTAGGCTCAACAAAGTAACCTACGCTCTTATCATAGCCACCACCTGCGATGATTTCTGCGTCGTCTTGTTCCTTAACGAAATCGATGTAAGAAGCAATTTTATCAAAGGCACGCTCGTCAATCACTGCATTTATGAAGTTGACCATATCTCCTGGAGAACCCATTTTGAATGTGGCGACATCTGCCAATAGGCCTTTTTTTACTGCAGGCCACATGCTTGAAGGAATGTAAGCACGAGAAGCAGCAGAACATTTCTGACCTTGGAATTCAAAAGCACCACGAGAGAGCGCCGTAACTACTTGCTGTGCAGGTGCCGAAGGATGTGCCACTATAAAGTCTTTACCACCAGTTTCGCCTACGATACGCGGGTAAGCACGGTACTTGTCAATGTTTGTTCCAATGGTTTTCCACAAGTGCTGGAATACTGCAGTAGATCCTGTGAAGTGCAGACCTGCGAAGTCTCTGTGGCTAAATATATAATCTCCAGCGACAGGACCGTCTACGTAGATGAGATTGATGACACCGTCTGGCAAACCAGCCTCTTTAAAAATTTCCATAACCACGTTAGCAGAGAAAATCTGGCTGTCTGCCGGTTTCCATACTACAGTATTCCCCATAAGTGCTGGTGTCGCTGGAAGGTTTCCTGCGATGGCTGTAAAATTGAACGGAGTTACAGCGAATACAAATCCTTCAAGAGGGCGGTATTCTAGACGATTCCAGATTCCAGGAGCACTCTCAGGCTGGTCGCTGTAGATCTGCGTCATGTATTCAACATTGAAGCGCAAGAAATCGGCAAACTCGCATACTGCATCAATCTCTGCTTGAAAGCAGTTTTTACCCTGCGCAAGCATCGTTGCAGCATTGATTTTGTAACGGTATTTCGTACTGATCAGCTCTGCAGCCTTTAGAAAGATTGCCGCTCTGTGCTCCCAAGTCATAGCACCCCATTGTTTGCGGGCTGCAAGAGCACTTTCCACTGCAGTCTTTACGTGGCTTTCGTTACCAATGTGGTAGTGACCTAGAACATGGGCATGCTCGTGCGGAGGCGTTAGTTTACCCAATCGACCTGTACGAACTTCTTCACCGCCAATGTACATAGGTACATCTACAGTAGCTGCATATTGCTCTTTGTATGAAGCTAGAAGTGCTTCTCTTTCTGGTGTACCTGGCGCATAATCATAAATAGGTTCGTTTGATGCAATCGGTACGTTGAAAATTCCATTAGACATATTTGTGGTTATTTAATTCAAAAATGAGATCTAAAGTTACGCACTACGTGGCAGAATTGATGGTTATTTATGACTGCCATACCAAAGGAGTGGAATTTGTGGAAAGCTCGTGGATATTAACTGAAACTTTTCGTCTGCTTTAACCTTATTGGTTCTAGAACATTTTAGTTTTGTAGCTGATTTAAAAAAGGCAAAAATGAAAACGCATAATTTCTCTGCTGGACCTTGTATTCTGCCGCAAGAGGTATTCAAAGAAGTTTCTGAATCTTTGATCAATTTTGACAATCTAGGATTGTCTGTTATTGAAATTTCGCACCGTAGTAAAAGCTTCGTCGCAGTGATGGATGAAGCAGTTGCTTTGGTCAGGGAACAACTGCAAATTCCTGACACCTATGAAGTGCTCTTTTTGCAAGGAGGTGCTTCTATGCAATTTGCCATGCTTGCATTCAACTTTTTGAGCGAAAACGGAAAAGCACAGTACTTGGATACTGGAGCTTGGTCTTCAAAAGCCTACAAGGAAGCCGCTGGTTTAGGAAATGCGGAAGTACTAGCGTCTTCAAAAGAAGCCAACTATAACTTCATACCAAAAGATTACGAGATTGAAGATGACGCGGATTACTTTCACTGTACGTCGAATAACACCATTTATGGTACTCAGATTAAAAAGTTTCCTCAGACTGAGGCGCCGTTGATTTGTGATATGAGTTCTGATATATTCTCGCGTCCTTTGGATGTGAGCAAATTTGATTTGATCTACGCAGGTGCTCAGAAGAATTTGGGACCGGCGGGAGCAACATTGGTCATCGTGAAGAAAGATGCCTTGGGTAGATCGGGACGTTATATTCCGACTATGTTGGACTACAACACACATATTTCTAAGGGCAGTATGTTCAATACGCCACCAGTTTTCTCTGTGTATGTAAGCATGTTAACGCTACGTTGGTTGAAAGCCAATGGTGGGGTAGAAGCGGCCCAAAAGCGCAATGAAGAAAAAGCAGCATTGCTTTACAACGAGATTGACCGCAATCCGTTCTTTACAGGCACGGCCGCCGTAGAGGACCGTTCTACTATGAATGCTTGTTTCTTGTTGAACGACGAGGCAGCCCATAAAGAGGCTTTTGATGCAATTATTGCTGAGAAAAAAATCTATGGCGTGAATGGCCACCGGTCTGTAGGAGGATATAGAGCTTCCATGTACAACGCAATGGATTTGGACAGTGTTGTGGCACTTTTAGACTGTATGAAAGAACTTGAAAATAAATTCTAAATGAAAGTATTAGCTAACGACGGAATCTCAGCTTCAGGAGCTGCAGCCATTCAAGCTTCAGGCCACGAGCTATCAACAACAAAAGTTGCACAAAATCGGCTTATTGATTACATCAACGAGGAGCAAATCGATGTCATTCTCGTTCGCTCAGCCACCACGGTGGGAAAGGATATTATTGATGCTTGTTCATCCCTCAAGGCTATTGGCCGAGGTGGTGTTGGTATGGACAATATCGATGTTGACTATGCCTGTGGAAAAGGGTTGAAAGTATTCAATACTCCCGCTGCTTCTTCGCACTCAGTGGCGGAGTTGGTGATGGGACATATGAGATCTTTAGTGCGCTTTATGCATGATTCAAACCGTCAAATGCCCCTCGAAGGCGACTCTAAATTTGGTGCGTTAAAGAAGAGCTACGCAAAAGGAGCGGAGTTGCGTGGACGTACCCTTGGTATTGTAGGATTTGGTCGTATTGGCCAAGCTCTTGCTAAACTAGCCATAGGTGCTGGTATGAAGGTTGTTTTCTCTGATATTCATGAGAATAACGTAGATGTAGAATTATCTTTCTTCGACGGTCAATCGGCGAAGTTCACGTGTGAAAACGTAGGTTTCGAACACGTGCTGGCAGAGAGCGACATTATTTCTGTTCATGTTCCAGGCGGCGATTTGATTGGTACTGACGAGTTGGTAAAAATGAAAGACGGTGTCGTATTGTTAAACGCTGCTCGTGGCGGTGTTATCAATGAAGAAGCTTTGCTAGACGCACTGGAGAGTGGTAAAGTAGCGGGTGCTGGCCTTGATGTATTTGTCAACGAGCCTACCCCGGCAGTGAAGGTGCTTATGAATGGCAAATTGAGCGTTACACCGCATATTGGAGCTGCGACGCTTGAGGCACAAGATCGTATTGGTACGGAACTGGCGGCACATATTGACGCAATCTAAAAAGTATCTTGATATGTAAAAAGGCCTATGATTTCAAAGGCCTTCTTTTGTGTATTTGTCTTTGTTTCGTAGTTAATTTGTATTGGCCTATTTGCTGTACCTTTCACATACCTAATTACAGATAATTAACATGTTGAAACCACTACGTGCGTACCACCCAGAGAGGAACAAGGCACATTTGGTGCCAAGCCGCTCGATGGAATCCTATACAGCTAGCCAGCTCTTGGATAAGCTTGAAAACAACCCCTTTTCTTTTCTTCAGGTCATTCGTCCTGAAATCGATCTTCTTTTGACTAATGAAGAGCGCTTTCAGCGCATTCGTGAACGCTTAGATAATTTTATAAAGTCCGGTGTTTTTAAGGAAGATAGAAGTGAAGTTTACTTTCTCTATGAACAGCAGGCGGATGGTAAAACTTTTACAGGTTTAATTGGATTACTTGATGTGAATTCAGCCCGAATTCATTTGCACGAAAATACGTTGGATAGTCGGGAGCGTCTGTTTGCTGACTATTTAGAAACAACAGGTTTTCAGGCAGAACCTATATTGGTTTTCGGTGCCTCTAATGAGCGTCGAAAGGAACTCTTTCAGAGTATTAAAGCCCAAGAGCCGTTGTTTGATTATTACACGACTAACGAAATAGGTCACCGTTTGTGGCGCGTTGGTAACAACCATATGACTGCTTTACAATCTTCCTTGGAGGATCTCGAGGAGTACTTTCTAGCGGATGGCCATCATCGGTACGGGAGCACCTGCAGGGTCGCACAATTTTTACAAGGCAATTATGCAGCGCAGCATATACTCACAATGTTTATGGATGAGGCTGACCTCGGTATAGATTCATTCGAACGTTGGATAAAAACAGATGCTTCGGAGATAACTCTGGCCGATTTTAAAAAGAATTTCAATGTCTCGCTTAAATCCAGTGGCTTTGAAGAGATTCAGGGCGATCTGGAATTGTTTATAGGTGGGCAGTGGTACAGTGTAATTTTACCCGATGAGGTCGACCGTTCTTTACCGCCTAATTATTTAATGGCTTATGTTTTGGAGCCAATGTTGGGCATCAAGGATCCCCAGACGGATAAAAGAATTACCTACATTCATCAGGGCGATTGTGATCAAAGTGAGGCTATGGCTGCCAAGGCATTGACCTTAGGTTTTAGACTGCCTCCAGTCAGTATAGAAGTTTTAAAAAAAACAGCTCTAGAAGGAGGGATTATGCCTCCGAAAAGCACCTATATTGCTCCCAAATTAAGAAGTGGAATGTTACTCCATCTATTTAAATGAGTATAGCAGCATCTATTAAAAAATACCGTACGCAATTAGGTGATGTACAGTTGGTGGCTGTCAGCAAAACGAAGCCTGCTAGTGATATACAGGCTGCTTATGATGCAGGACAGCGTCATTTTGGGGAGAATAAAATTCAAGAGATGGCTGCCAAATATGAGTTACTTCCTAAGGACATTTGTTGGCACATGATTGGTAACATACAGACAAATAAGATTAAATACATGGCCTCGTTTGTGCATTTGGTTCATGGTGTAGATCGCAAAAAGGTGTTGGTAGAGCTCAACAAGCAAGCTGCAAAACACGACCGAATGATTTCGTGTCTACTTCAAATGCATATTGCTAATGAGGACACCAAATTTGGTCTCAACGAAGAGGAACTCCGTGAGATACTCGTAGAATTGGACCAGTACCCTAATGTTTGTGTGGAAGGTCTTATGGGCATGGCGACCAACACCTCTGATGCTAAGGTTGTGAGTGCCGAGTTCGCCTACTTGAAATCACTTTTTGATGAATTCCAAAACCCGCTTCAATGGACCACCTTAAGTATGGGTATGAGTGGGGATTATAAGTTAGCTCTAGGCCATGGTTCCACGCATGTGCGTATTGGGTCGGCTATTTTTGGTGCGAGAAATTATTAAATGTGAGATTTTCAGTCATAGATATAGAATGTACTGGAGGTAAGTGGGGCGCCGAAAAGATAATAGACGTCGCCGTTTTTGTGATGGAAGACGGAGAGATCGTGGATCAGTTTATCTCTTTAGTAAATCCCCAAATGGCCATCGATCCATATGTGACCAAGCTGACGGGTATTACCAATAAATTGGTGCGCACTGCGCCCAAGTTTTATGAGTTAGCAAAGCGCTTAGTGAAGATTACTAAGGGAACTACGTTCGTGGCGCACAATATTGGTTTTGATTACCGCATTTTCCAGCAGGAATTCGAGCAATTTGGCTTTGATTTTCATCGAGCTACCTTAGATACGATACCGTATTGTGAGCGCATCTTCCCGGAATGGGAAAATTATGGGCTTAAAACAGTTGCTAAGGAGCTCGGGCTGGTAAATTCTGCCCGTCACCGTGCGGAGGGTGATGCACGATTAACGGTCGATTTACTGCGCATCTTACTCCAGAAAGATCGCCACAGTTATTTGGATAAGGTTTTCGTTTCAAAATTGGCCAGTGAGCAGCGCAATCCGTTTAAGGAGCAGGTGAAAAACCTTCAAAATAAGGTGGGCATTTATTATATCTATAATGAAGTTGGAGAGCCCATATATATAGGTAGCAGTAAGGACTTGCAGAACAGTGTGAACCGACACTTTGTAGCGGATAATAAACTGGCCTTGGCTTTGCAGGCTGATGCACACCGTCTAGAGGTGGAGTATATTGGCAATGAAGCTATTGCGCAGATTCAATACAAGCAAACTGTGGATGCACAGCGCCCGATGTACAACAATGCTAAGAAGCGTGATTTTCTGAATTTCGGGTTGTTTACTGAGCCGAAAAAAAGTACAATGGTAGAGTATGTTAGGGTTTACCCCATTCGTTATAAGGCGCCGCAGTTTTATTTCGAGGGACCCAAAGCACTCTATGAGTTTTTGCAGCGCGTAATGATGAACGAGGCACTAGATCCGTTTACATTTCTTTTGGACAAGGACCGTGAGTATTACTTTAAGCACACTAAAAATTTACAGTGGAAAGCTCGCGCCAGGGAGCTGCCAATAAGTAGGCTTCGTGAATATATGTTTCCCCAAGAAGGAACGCTTGTTGGACCCGGTAGAAAAGACAATGAGAAGTGTGCCATATTAATTGAGGGCGGCCGTATTCTAGGATACACCTATTTCTACCTCGCCACTGATGGGGTCAATAAATCTCAGCTCAAGAAACGTATGGTTGGTATAGAACACGATACCTACGCTGTGGGTATTATTCATCATTTTTACAGTAAAGGTTACTTGAAATTGCTCGAGGAATAATTACTTGAAGAGGTAGGCGAGGCTAATAACCAGCTGTGCTCTACGCTGGTCTAGTTCGAACTGGTAATCCGTGTCGTTGTAGTTGTAGTTTACATTGCCTGCCAACATCCCAAATCCACTTTCATATTTAAACTCACCAAGGATTCTCCATAGCTTAACGCCTGCATGGATGTGCCAGCCCCAAGTGAAATTTGCATCTACATCAGCCGTCCATAGGTCACTTCTATTTGCAAATGGGATGGAAGGTGTGGCACCCACTCCAGCAAATGCTGGACCTATTTTAGCACCCGCGCTGATTGGGAAATCAAGGCGCTGAACTGTTGAGTTTATATTGAAATCTATCCCACCGTCAGTGATGGCAATGATCTCGTCAAATTGGGTGTAGAGTGCTTCACCGTGAACGTAAACGGGAATAAGCGGCAGGCTTACTCGAGTAATCATCCCAAAGTTAACCCCGTCACTAAATTCAGTTTGAATATTTGAAATATCGTAGGTCTGGTCGTTAACGATGCTGTAGATGTCGTTCAGGCTAAGGGTTTGTTGAGGTAGGTTGACGCCTCCCTTCATACCAAAGCGCACGACCTTGAGCTGCCCGAATGCATTCGATGCAACCAAAAGGAATACCAAAAGGGTGGTGGCCTTAAGTGTTTTCATCATCGTTCTCTTAAAAGGGTTAGAACATAAGGAGCAAATACTGTTCCTAAAGGGTGGCGAGGTGGTTTTCTACGTTTGCTTTGATACGTTTTTCGGCACCCTCTAAAGGCGCTTGCTCGAACGTTTTTCCCGTGATTTTTTCAAACAACTCGCGGTAACGAGTACTCACTAGATTTACGAAATCGTCAGTCATTTGAGGTACCTGCTGGCCTTCTTTTCCTTGGAAGCCATTATCCATAAGCCATTCGCGCACGAACTCTTTGCTGAGCTGACGCTGCGCTTCGCCATTTTCTTGGCGCTCAGCATAGCCTTCGCTGTAAAAGTAGCGTGAGCTATCTGGAGTGTGGATCTCATCGATTAACACAATCGTGCCGTCGGTCAACTTACCGAATTCATATTTCGTATCTACTAAGATAAGTCCACGCTCGGCGGCCATCTCAGTACCGCGTTGGAACAAGGCACGCGTGTATTTCTCAAGATGCAAATAATCTGCCTCACTCACGATGCCTTTGGCTATGATGTCCTCACGAGAGATGTCCTCGTCGTGATCGCCATGCTCGGCTTTCGTCGTAGGGGTAATAATGGGCTTTGGAAATGCATCATTTTCATTCATACCCTCTGGTAAGGCTACGCCACATAATTTGCGTAAACCGCTCTTGTGGGTGCGTGCAGCATGGCCTGCAAGGTAGCCGCGGATTACCATCTCTACTTTGAACGGTTCGGCACGCTTCCCAATAGTTACCTGAGGGTCTGGAGTGACTGCCCGCCAGTTCGGAACAATATCTTCAGTAGCGACCAAGAAATGCTCGGCAATTTGATTCAATACTTGGCCTTTCCCTGGAATTGGACGCGGCAGTACCACATCAAAAGCTGAAATACGGTTGGTCGCCACCATTACCAAAACATCATGGCCGATGGTATATACATCGCGAACCTTTCCGCGGTAGAAGTTGGTCTGTCCTGAAAATTGATATGTTGGCTCTCGATTCATTATCAATCTTTTTTCTCGTAAGCGGTAATAATCTTTTTAACTAGAGGATGACGGATAACATCGCGACCGTCGAGGTTTACAAACCCAATACCCTTAACACCATTTAATTTTTTGATGGCCTCTTTGAGACCACTCTTTTGGTGTTTAGGTAAATCTATCTGTGAGGTATCTCCTGTAATAATAAAGCGTGCATTTTCGCCCATACGGGTTAGGAACATCTTCATTTGAGAGGTTGTGGTATTCTGACTTTCATCGAGAATGACATAAGCGTCGTCGAGTGTTCTACCGCGCATAAAGGCAAGCGGTGCTATCTCAATGGTTTTGTTTTCTAAATAAAACTCGAGCTTTTCCTTGGGGATCATGTCTCGAAGGGCATCGTAGAGAGGTTGCAAGTAAGGGTCTAATTTTTCTTTCAAATCTCCAGGCAAGAAACCCAAGTTTTCGCCAGCTTCTACGGCAGGACGTGTCATAATGATTCTGCGCACCTCTCTGTTCTTAAGTGCCGCAACAGCCAAGGCAACCGCAGTATAAGTCTTACCAGTTCCTGCGGGGCCTATGGCGAAAACTAAATCATTAGTAATCGAACTCTCGACTAGTTTGTGCTGATTGGTTGTCTTCGCTTTGATTGTGCGCCCGTTCGGGCCGTTTAAAATAACTTCGTCTTTGAGCATTGTATGTTTCGTACGGGCAGTATCCTTCGCTTGAATGAGCTCCTCTAAAGCTCGATTATCCAAGCGCTTGTTTTTGCTTACATAGGCCACAATAGCTTCGAGTTTGTCCTCAAACTCTTCTAGTGTGTCCTCTGGACCCGTAACCTTTATCTCGTGACCACGAGCAACAATTTTGAGTGCTGGAAAGTATGCGCCAATCTGCTTAAGATAGGTGTTGCTTGGCCCGTACAACTGGGCTGGATCAGCCGACGTGAGTTCAAAAACTTTTTGTGTCAATTACTGCTGTGTTGAGTACTATTTTAGAAGGCGGAATTGCTTTACTTTTGACAAAGTAACTACATTTTCACCAATACACCACTTCCGCTAGCGAGCATCTATGGGAATAATCACATTAATATCGGATTACGGACTTCGCGACAATACTGTCGCTAGGCTGAAGATTCGTTTAATACGCCGTATAGAAGAAGCTAGATTATTGGATATCAGTCATTTGGTGGAGCCGCACAACATTCTAGAAGCTGCTCATATGCTCAGAGGTGTGTACCGCGACTTCCCCAAAGGCACCATACATTGTGTTATGATTGGAACCTCTCCTATGGAAGGTGGCGAATACATCTGTTTAAAAGCTTGTGGCCAATTCTTTTTGGGTACCAACAACGGTTTGCTTACCAGTGTCCTGAAAAACGAGAAAATAACCGGTGCTCGAATTCTAGACATTCGTGGGATTGACCTCAACGACGAAAAAGAGTTGTTTGCCGCCGCCGCAGCCCACTTATTTAGTGGAGGAAAATTAGAAATGCTCGGTCCTTCCATCAATTCGGTAAAAAAGGTCAAAGAGCCCGCGGCTGGGATTGGCGATTTTGCTATTAGTGGAAATGTCGTTTATATCGACCGCATGGGAACGTGTGTGACAAACATTTCTCGCGAAAGTTTTCAAAACCAATTGAAGGGTAGGACCTTCTCGGTGGAATTGGCCCGGAATAGAAGTATGAAGAAGATTTACGACCGCATCGCTGACGTTCCGCAAGGAAAATTAGCGGCCTTATGGAACGAGGAAGGCATGCTTTCCGTAGCAGTGGGTAAGAGCGGTGGAGAACATATCCGAGGTAGTAATGAATTAATCGGAATGAAGATTCACGATTGGGTACGTATTGATTTCTTATGATAGAACGCATTGTTAAATTAGCCATTGACCCTAGCTCGGAGGAGGGTGCTGCGTTTCGCGACATTTTTGCACAAAGCAGAAATCGCATAGCTAGTCAGCCCGGTTGCCACGGCGTGCACTTGCTCGAGAGTGAAGGACATTTTTTTACATACAGTATGTGGGATAGTGAAGCCGATTTAAACGCTTACCGCCAAAGCACGTTATTTGGAGAGGTATGGCCAAAGACCAAAGCGTTATTTTACGATAAACCCCAGACATGGACGTGCCTAAAGACCGATAGCAGTAAAGTATGATTGCACAACTAAAGAAAGAATTACAGCTCTACTTTTCGGGTATATTAGGCTATTTGATAATAGGCATTTACTTACTGATCAACGGTTTGATGCTCTGGATATTTAACGGTCCATTCAACCTGCTCGAGGCCGGCTATGCTTCGTTGACAAACTATTTCGGTTTGGCGCCGTGGGTGTTCTTGTTCCTTATTCCAGCAGTAAGCATGCGCGTTTTCAGCGATGAGATTCGTTCGGGAATGATGGAGCTTTTGGCCGTTCGACCAATTTCGACCACACAGCTTGTTGTCGCTAAATACTTGGGTACACTTTCCGTAGTGGTATTGAGTATTGCCCCTACACTGATCTATCTCTGGAGCATAAGTGCCCTGGGCTCGCCTGTGGGAAATATTGATTGGGGTTCAGCCAGTGGGTCATTTATTGGTCTTTTAGCATTGGGTGCGGCTTACACTGCGGTAGCACTTTTCGCGAGCGCGCTTACTTCAAACAATGTGGTAGCCTTCATTCTAGGGGTAGCGCTAAATATGGGAATGTACCTTGGCTTCGACGCATTGGCAGATATCTATAAATTCAGCGGCTGGGAACTTACTATGCGCCAGTTTGGCTTTAACGAACATTACACGTCTGTTTCTCGTGGCGTACTCGACGGCCGCGATTTAGGGTACTTTATTGGAGTGGTATTACTGTTCCTATCTGGAACGTTCATCGTACTGAGCAGGCGTCATCTGCATTCGACGGGACGTACTATAATAGCATACTTTGTAGGTGCAGCAATGGTTATATTTATCAGCCAAAGCGTACGATTTAGACTAGATATAACCGAAGAGGGAAGGTATTCGCTGAGCGAAGGCACGGAATCCTTATTGGACCAAGTCAAAGAGCCCATGCTTATCAAGGTCTACCTCGAGGGCCAATTCCCAGCAGGTTTTGAGCGTCTAAAGCTAGAAACGCAATTCATGCTCGAAGAGTTGAGTGCACGCAACGGCAATATATTCTTTGAGTTCATCAATCCGAACGAAGCTGAAAAGCAAGCAGATTTCAAAAACCAATTGGCCACCAAAGGAATCAATGCAGTCCAGCTTCAGGTGAAAACCAAGGACGGTGGTAGCGTGCTAAATGTCTTTCCGGCGGCAGTGATGAGTTACCAAGAGAAAGAAGAAACCGTTATTCTGTTAGAAGATGTGATGGTATTCGATCCAGCAGAGCAAGTAAACATTAGCATACAACAACTTGAGTTCAACTTGGCGCGTTCACTTTCTGCATTATTGCAAACCGAACGACAAAAAATAGCCATGATTACTGGGCACGGAGAGCTCACGGCTTCACAGACCGCCGGTATCGGCTTGGCCTTAAGTGAGCATTACGCGGTCGAGCGCTTTTCCATGGAGACCTACAAGGCAAAGGCCGACGGTTCACCGGACATACAAGACATGGTGCGCCGCTTGAACAGTTTTGATCTTGCAGTAGTAGCAAAACCAACAAAGGCCTTCTCTGAATTGGATAAATACCTGCTGGACCAATTCCTCATGGGTGGGGGACACCTTATGTGGTTTGTAGATGGAGTTCACGCTGAAATGGACAGCTTAAGCTTTGGACCAGAATTCTTAGCCTACCCAACGTATTTCGATTTAAATCTTACCGACCTGTTATTTAAATACGGCGTTCGCGTTAACACGAACCTCATCCAAGACATACGTTGTGCTGGTATTAATGACAGACGCAGCATTAGCCCTTGGGTATACTTCCCACTATTGGGGCCAACAACGCATCCAGCGGTAGCTAACCTTAATGCGGTAAAAGGTGAATTCGTAAGCACCCTTGATACTTTAGAGGCACCAGGAATTCTAAAAACACCACTATTGTTAAGCTCAACCAATGCCAAGAGCACACCTGCACCGCATACAGTGAGTTTAGGAAGCTTGTACAACCGTCCAGATCCACGCACCTTCCGCATCAAAGATTTGCTCGCAGGTGTCCTCCTGGAAGGAATCTTCGAAAGTACTTATGCCAATAGGATAGCTCCCCGTAAGGCAGGAAATGCATTGCCTCAAATCAAGGAAAGTGCACCTACCAGCATAGCTGTTTTCAGTGATGGTGATATCATTCGCAACCAAGTGAATTTGATTAACCCTGAACTTCCTCGTGGTCAACCTCTGCCGCTAGGATTTGATCAATACACTAACATTCAATACGGCAATGACGATTTGCTAATGAATCTAACCGACTACATGCTGGACGACCGTGGACTAATGGAAACGCGTACGCGCGATATTAAATTGAGATTACTCAATGAGGATAAGTTGAGCAATGAGGCAGCCAAATGGAAAGCTATTAATGTAGCATTACCAGAGGTATTATTATTACTTGTTGCAAGCTTGTTAACCCTATACAGAAGAAGAAAATATGCCCGTTAAGAATAGTATTTATAGCTTACTGTTTGCAGCAATTGCCATTGGCTGTGGCTCTCCAGCGCAGAGCGACGGTATGGAAGAACTCAAGGTACAGTACGATTTCGCCTTTGCAGATACATCAAGGATTACCAAGGTGATCATAAGCGACAAGAAACCTTCCCAAGTGACTTTAGAGCGTACGGAACACGGTTGGTTAGTAGACGGAGAACACGCTGTACGCAAGGACGCTATTGAAGTATTGCTAGAAACCTTGGGTAGTGTAACGCTGAAGAATTTTGTTTCCAAGAGTGCCGTTCCTGCAGTGAATAAGCGTATGGAGGTATACGGTAAATGGGTAGAGGTATATAGCGGAGACGAATTAGTGAAAAGCTACATCGTCGGCACAGAGACACCGGATATGCTGGGAACCTATTACCGAATGGTCGATTCAGAATTACCCTTTTCAGTTTACATCCAAGGTTTTAACGGGTATTTGACCACCCGATTCTTTACCGAGCCTTCTATGTGGCGCGACCGAACCATTTACGGTTTTGCTCCGGAGCAGATTGAAAGCATTGAGATGAAAGTCAACGGTGTAGAGGGCTTCTTTTGGATGATTACCCGTAAATCTGATGAGGGTTTTAACCTTACTGCTAGCGATGCTGCTAGTTGGATCTTGGTGGGTGGCGAGTTCGAGCCATTGCCATATAGTAATCCACAACTATTGATGTCGGCAGTTGCTGCAGTCCGTACTTTAAAGTACGAGGGCGCAGTGGTTGCTACGGATAATATATGGGAAAAGAAAGATAGTATTTTTAATTCGACGCCGGCATTTTCATTCTATGTACATACTACCGAAGGAGAAATATTGGAGACGCGTGCTTTCTACAAGAAAACCGAAGGTATTTTAATAGGGGAGGACGGTACACCACACGAGTGGGATCCCGACAGATTCTACACGAAGCTGCCGGATGGTAGAATGGCAATTATACAGCGCTACGGCTGGCGTAACCTCATGTTGACTCCCTGGGAATTCAACTAGTGGTTATTAACAAAAACCTGTGATTAAAAAAAGAATAGGACACGGTTAAAACCTACCTGGCCGATTATCTTTGTTCATCATCTCTTGATAAGACGACCTATTATGAAATTCATCGTATCTAGTTCTAAGCTGTTGAAACAACTCCAACTAATTGGAGGAATTATTCAAAGCAACAATACCTTGCCTATTTTAGACAACTTCCTTTTTGAGTTGAAGCAAGGCGAGTTGGTGGTAAGCGCTTCCGATTTAGAAACGACTATGAGCGTCAACCTTGAAGTTGAAACAGAAGATGTAGGTTCTGCAGCAGTACCTGGGAAAGTGTTAATGGACACTTTGAAGACCTTCCCGGAGCAGCCGTTGACTTTTACTTTCGATGAAGGGTCGCATACGATAGAACTGTCTTCAGATTATGGGAAGTACTCGTTAGCCTTTATTGATGGTAACGAGTTCCCGAAATTCCCAGAGTTAGAGGATGCTACCTCTACAACACTTCCTGCTGAAGTACTAGTTACAGCCATTGGTAAAACTTTGTTTGCTACGGGTAACGACGAGCTTCGTCCAGTGATGAGTGGTGTTTTCTTCCAGTTCGATACTAACGGATTAACCTTTGTAGCCACAGACGCACACAAGTTAGTGCGTTATAGAAGAACGAATCTAGGTACGGAAAGCACGGCTGAGTTCATCATGCCGAAGAAGCCACTGAACATGCTACGCGGTTCTTTAAGTTATGACTCCTCAGAGGTGAAGGTGGTATACAACAATACCAATGCACAGTTCTCTTTTGATAACGTGGTTATGGTGTGTCGCTTGATTGACGGAAAATATCCGAACTACGAGGCAGTAATCCCGCAGTCCAACCCGAATGTTATGTTGGTAGATCGCAGCGCATTCTCTTCATCGGTGAAGCGTGTGGCTATCTTCTCAAATAAAACGACCCACCAGATTCGTTTGCGTATTGCAGGAGCGGAAATGGGCATCAGCGCTGAAGATCTAGATTTCAGTAACAAAGCGAACGAGCGCTTGGCTTGTGATTACCAAGGCGAAGACATAGAGATTGGATTTAACAGCCGTTTCTTGTTGGAAATGCTCGGCAATCTTGGTTCGGATAACGTGCGTTTGGAAATGAGCGCACCGAATCGGGCAGGAATTCTTATCCCGGCGGATGGCGTTGACGAAGGTGAAGACTTATTGATGTTGGTTATGCCAGTGATGCTCAATCACTAAGTAATTATTTTCCTGCATCTAGAGTAGTCGGAACTCTTCCATTGGTCGGAGCTACCTCTAAGTTTTGAACGAGCGGATAGGCTTCTCGAATCTGCCATTTCCCTTTTTCCCAATACACGCGGTCGTAAGAAAAGTCAGGGCCGTACGAAAACCACTTTTCTTTAAGACCTTCCTTTGAGGGTGCCAAGTGGTCACAAATGATGCCTGTATGTTTTCCGTCCCAACGCACTGCAGCTGAAAGCGAGCTGTTGTATCTGAATTGTATGCGATAGGGACGTTTGACATAGCGCTCATCTCCATTACTGCGGATATTGAAGATGCGCGAACCGAAGTAAAGTTGCTTTCTCGAGTTTCCTAACTCTATCGCATCAATATACTTTGTATGGTAGGAGCGACCGGGTCTAAAAATAAGTAGAGTATAAACTTTCTTGCCTTTGCTCTTTTTAGTAATGATGTCGTAGCAAATACCTCCTACCCAAGAACCGCCTTTAAGCCATCGGTAGGCGGCATCTTCTGTCCCATAGTCTTCGAGTACCACACGTTTAGGTCCCTTCCAATTGGGATTCCATAAGAAGCCGTGGTACTCTAGGCCTTCTAGCGGATGAGGAACAATCCAAGTATATAGGCTAAAGCTTAGGTCTTTAGGTAGTTGAACACTCAAGTTTCTAACGGAGGGAAGCGTATTTCCGTAATTCTTATCAATACTGATGAATGACCACAGGCTATCAGCGAAAACTTTGGCCAATGAATCTACAAATGGAGCATTTGAAGGCTGAAGGTAATCGTGACCTAGCCTTTGTAAAGATTGTTCGGTGGGTTGGGCAGCGGCGGTTAGACTAAGCAGGAGCAGCACAAAGAAACTATTCTTCAACATGCATGAAGTCTTTTTTCGCCATAAGCTCTTCCTCCGTCTCTTCATTGTCTTCGTCAGGTACACAGCAATCTACTGGGCAAACCTCTGCACATTGCGGTTCTTCGTGGAATCCAATACACTCTGTACACTTATCGGTTACAATGTAGTAAACGTCGTAATCAACAGGCTCTTGAGGTTCATCAGCATCATATTTATTACCGTTTGGAGTAACAATATTACCGTTGAGGTCGGTTCCATCGTTGAATCGCCACTCGAGTGCACCTTCGTATATCGCGTTATTCGGACATTCCGGTTCACAAGCACCGCAATTAATGCATTCGTCTGTGATTTTAATAGCCATATAACCCTGTTGTTTTAGCTTTGCAACTCATAACGCAAATGTAGCGCCAATGTTTTTTACTGACCATAGGATTGAAGCAGTTTCCCAATTAGGTGTATTCATAAGAGATTTTGTCCAAGGGGAATCTATTTCTAACGGTCACGAAGATCTCGCAGAAGAATTGCGCGCTGCTATTACGCGTTCCTTCAGATACAACGGTTGGTTCGTAGAAGAAAACGTCTTGCAGGCACTTAAAGCGTGGGGGAATGAGCTAACCAAAGAGAATCTCGAAGCTTGGCGTGAACGTGAGGGTGTAACTGCAGAAGTTGCCCGCACTAGAGTCGGTATTGTTATGGCAGGAAACCTACCACTGGTTGGGATGCATGATTTTTTGAGTGTATTTCTCTCGGGCCACTTTGCACTCATTAAGATGAGTAGCGATGATCAATATCTCTTGCCAGTATTAGTGAAAGTGCTACTGCGCTTTGACGAACTCTTTGAAGGCGATTGGATTTTTGTCGATCAGCTTTCAGATATGGGTGCTGTTATCGCTACGGGAAGTGACAATACTTCGCATTATTTCGAATATTACTTCGGGAAGTACCCCAATATTATCCGTAAAAACAGAACCTCAGTTGCTGTTTTGACCGGAAATGAAACCGAAGACGAGCTCAGAGGATTGGGGGTAGATATCTTCTCATACTTCGGAATGGGCTGCCGAAATGTAAGTCACTTGCTCGTTCCTGAAGGATACGACATTCAAAACGTCTTTGCCAATATTGTGGATCACAGCGAAACGGTAAATAACAACAAGTATGGTAACAACTACGACTACTACCGTGCCTTATTCTTGCTAAACCAAGACGATTTCTTAGAAAACGGCTTCATCATTGTTCGCGAGAACGAAGAGCTTCATACACCCGTATCTATACTTCACTACAGCACATATCCTGAGGCAGGGCCACAGGCTAGACTTGAGGTTTGGGAAGATAGTGTTCAATGTGTTGTTGGTGAGGGTTACCTTCCACTAGGTACCGCGCAAGAACCTCGTTTATGGGATTATGCCGACGGGGTGAATACCTTAGAATTTCTCAAAAACCTTTAGGGACGTTCCAAAGCGCCAATAGTGGCGGGGGTGCTTCTACCGGTGCTACCAAGATCTAGCAACGGGCTAATGGAAGTTGCCTTGGCTTTGCTAAATAATAGCGAAACAGAATCGGGTAAGAATCTCCACTGATCTTCAGGTATCCATGGGGTGGAGGAGAAGCCCCAATTCAAATTAAATTCACAATCTTTGAACAAGGTTGTATCACTCAATATGTAATGACCTGCCTCTGGATTGGGTTCAATTTTTAGCGCACTATTTTCAAATCGTACATCAAAAACCTCGTTATGATCAATACCCATAGCTACTTCGCTGGCGAGATTTCCGCCAACATAGGTGTTGGTGAAACGAGCGCTTAGGCTCCGGGTGGAACGGTTGCCAGCGGCATCTTCAAAGAAGTTAACCATGCCAATACCAGTGCCACTGCGAGAGGAGAAGCTCCATGTGTTGTTAATTGTGCTGTGGTCAAAGCGATAATTCCCTCCTAAACCATAAAAACCATAAACCCCACTAGGTCCGATTGCTAGGTTGGTTCCTAAAATGTTGCCATACCCACTGTACAAACCGACTCTTGAGCTGTGTGTGATAATGGTGTTGTTTACTGTAAGATTCGGAAGTGTCCCCCAAGCACTATCAACCCGCAAGGCGGTTAATGAATTTTTAATGATCAGGTTGTTGAGTATTGCTTTTGATTGCGCACCGCCTTGAATGAAAACACCCCCTAGTAGTCCGCCCCACTGACCAGGCACCCATTCATAAGAAGGCTCTAAACGATCCCCTTGGAAAACTACAGCGTTGTCCATACTTCCGGTTTTACCTGGATCCACATACAGCTCGCCATCGCGATATACCCAAAGGCCGCTACCGGCATGGAAATGAACTTGCGTTCCTGGCTCAATGGTTAATCGATGTGCACTATCGACGACTGCATACCCATAAATAACGTGTGGTTTAGTGTTGTCCCAGACTTCGTTTTTATCCAACACGGAATATGCAAGCTTCAATGGAGGAAGAGGTTCAGGCCGATTAATAGTTAGCACGTTAGTAGGGAAGTGATACACAGCGTCCCATACCGTGGTAACTACATCTATATGTTGCTGTATGTCGCCATTCTCAAAAAGAATACTGTCCTTGTAAACGAGCTCTGTCGAACCGGCCGCATCAGGACTAATCTCAATGAAGATATAGGTGCTGTCTTTTGCCAATACCTCTACCTTTTCTATGTCTTTACCACTTACCCCATCCACGTTCATTCGATAGAAACTCCCAGCACCACGGCCCAAATACACCCGGTCGATGGTGATGTTCTCATCCGATGGGTTAAATACTTTCAGGATACGCGTAGAGCTGGCCAGTCCTGTAAAGACTGTATCTAGATAAATGGTATCAGACGAAAAGCCCAATTCTACGCTGTTCCCCGGGAATTCTACCGTATTCCTACAACCTATAACAGTCATAAACAGCATACACGATATGATAATTTTCAGGATTTTCATCTTGTAGCGAAGCTACATCACTATTTTTGCATCACCAATTAAGCGGCGTGCAAACATTTAACCTATATTTGCCGTCCGCAATAACGGAAATGGGGTCTGGGCAAAAACTCAGGCTATCAAATACAAAACGAAATGAAAACAGGAATTCATCCAGAAAACTACCGCTTGTGTGTCTTTAAAGATATGGGCACAGGCGATCAATTCATCACTAAGTCTTGTGCTGATGCGAAAGACACTATCGAAGTAGATGGTGTTGAATACCCACTAATCAAAATGGAAATTTCTAGCTACTCCCACCCGTTCTACACTGGTAAGGTGAAGCTTGTTGATACCGCTGGTCGTGTGGATAAATTCCGCAGCCGTTACGGTAAGAGAGGATAAGATACTTAGCGTATCAAAATTTAAGACCCGCTGTGTGCGGGTCTTTTTTTTTACCCTAAATTCGGAGGAACCAATAACGCACCGAATGAAGATTCAACTCGTTGACGGTAAACACCGTTCTCACTTACTTCCCTTGACCTATACAAGGCCTGTGGCAGAATTACGTTGTGGCATTATAACTATCGCAGAGAAATACACGAAGCGTGGTCATGAGATAAGCTATGGTACTGAGGCGTATTTGAATGTGAAGTACCCTTCTATGGAAGCCGAGGTATTGGTAAGTGGTAGCGTATGTCCTACGGATGTATTTTTAGAGGCTGTTGCTGGTTTAAGTAGCGGTCAAGCCCTTATCCAAGGCGATGAATTATTGGCATTTAAAGGAGAGAAGTGGGAAGATGAGCCGTTGGAAATTATTCCATTTAGTGGCACATTGAACCTCATCACCCGCCCTTGGGACATTTGGATTAAGAATGCTTCGGAAATGAATCTAGACTTCGATCTACTCACCAAGGATCGCTTTAGCGCTCCTGTAGATGCCAAGAATACGGTAATTGGAGATAGGGTATTCTTGGAGGAAGGTGCCAAGGCTACGGCAAGTATCCTTAATGCTACATCGGGACCGATTTATTTGGCAAAGAATGCTGAAATTATGGAAGGTTGTATCGTCCGTGGTGGCTTGGCATTAGGAGAAAGTAGTGCTTTAAAGATGGGGACCAAAATTTACGGCGCAACCACATTAGGCCCACATTGTAAAGTGGGTGGGGAAGTCAACAATAGCGTAATGATTGGGTATTCGAATAAAGGCCATAATGGTTTCTTGGGTAATAGTGCCTTAGGCGAGTGGTGCAATCTGGGTGCGGATACCAACAATTCAAACCTAAAAAACAACTACGACGAAGTAAAGGTGTGGTCGTACGTGGACAGTCGATTTGCGAAGACAGGACAACAGTTTTGTGGCTTAATCATGGGCGACCACAGTAAATCAGGTATTAGTACGATGTTCAATACAGGTACGGTCGTAGGAGTAAGTGCAAATGTTTATGGCGCTGGCTTTCCGCGCAACTTCATTGCTTCATTCACTTGGGGCGGACCACAAGGAACGAAAGAATACCGTATTGATAAGGCATTAAATACGGCGGATCGAATGATGAAACGCCGTGGTCTAGAGGTAAATGAAGTAGAAAAGGCAATCCTAGAACAGGTATACGCGCTTAGCACAGAATACCGTCGTTAATTAGAGTTGCTTAAGTGCCGAAATAGTCGCTTTAGGGTCTTCGCTCTTGAAGACAAAAGAACCAGCAACAAGGGCATTTGCGCCCGCGGCAACCAATCGAGCACCTGTTTCAAGATTTACACCTCCATCAATTTCGATAATGGCTTTAGATCCACTCTTATCTACTAATTCACGCGCCTGTGCGGTCTTTTTAATGGTGTTCTCAATGAACTTTTGACCTCCAAATCCTGGGTTCACACTCATCAGCAACACCTCGTCCAAACTTTGCACAATATCTTCCAAAACGCTCACCGGAGTATGTGGATTTAATGCCACGCCAGCCTTCATTCCTGCATTATGAATCTCTTGGATGGTGCGGTGCAAGTGTTTACATGCTTCGTAGTGTACTGTTAGGATATCTGCACCACAGTCTTTGAACGTTTGAATGTAACGTTCTGGCTGAACGATCATCAAGTGTACATCCATGACCTTATCACAATTGTCCGCCATGGATTTAACCACAGGCATTCCATAGCTGATGTTAGGAACAAATACACCGTCCATGACATCAATGTGGAACCAATCGGCCTCGCTTTCATTGACCATTTGACAATCGCGTTGCAAGTTTGCGAAATCTGCAGCTAGAAGAGAAGGAGAGATTATAGGTGATGCCATAACGATGCTGGAATTGTTTGTACAAAAATAAAGCACCCCGTCCGGCTGGATGGGGTGCTTGTCAAAAAAGTTCTTACCGAGTTTATTAACCGAGGTAGGTTTTTAAGATTTTGCTTCTAGAAGTGTGCTTCATGCGACGAATTGCCTTCTCTTTAATTTGGCGGACACGCTCACGAGTCAAATCAAACTTCTCACCAATCTCTTCAAGAGTCATTGGGTGTTGTCCGCCTAGACCGAAGTAAAGACGAATGACATCACCTTCTCTAGGAGTTAATGTAGCCAAAGAACGTTCGATTTCGGTACGCAATGAGTCCATCATTAAATCCTCGTCTGGGTGTGGAGAGTCTGAAGAATTCAATACATCGTACAAGTTGCTGTCTTCACCTTCAACCAGAGGAGCATCCATACTTACGTGACGACCACTGTTACGCATGCTCTCCTTCACATCAGATTCACTCATCTCTAAGTGCTTCGAGATTTCAGCAGCGCT
>CAJWZE010000013.1 GCA_913049845.1 uncultured Cryomorphaceae bacterium | reverse complement strand
CCGCTGTAGCTGGTTTTGCAGACCAGTGCCTAGCCACTCGGCCACGGAACCTTAGCGAGGCCAAAAATAGGAGAAAAAATTTAACGGCCTCTAGTTTATTTTATCTCTATCTGCCGTAAAAGTTAATGCGACACGCTCTACATCTCCATTGATTGGCGGGCTGAGTTTAGCAACATTAATCCAAGCTTTTTGAACCATTGGATGCTCATTCATAATGCGATCGATTATTCGTTGGCAAACGACCTCAAGGAGCTCGGCGCGAACAGCCATTTCTTCTTCTGCGATTGTATTTAACGCTACGTAGTCTACCGTGTCTTCGAGGTTGTCGGAAGTAACAGAGGCGCTGAGGTCGGCCCAGACACTGATATTAACTTCGTAGTGAGAACCTATGACAGACTCTTCCGGCATACAACCGTGGTTGCTGTAAACACGGATGCCGTGAACGTCGATTTGGTGCAATGTTGCCATCAGCCTAAAATTTCTACTGCTTTAGCAATACGAGACAGCACCTCTTGTTTGCCCAAGACCTCACAAATTGTGAACATTGACGGCCCTAGGCCTCTTCCGGTTAAAGCAAGACGGAAGGAAGGGCCCACTTTTCCAAAGCCTAATTCTTTCTCTGCCAAATAGCCTTTAAAAGCGGCCTCAATGTTTGTTTCTGTGAAATCAGGAATGGTTTCAAATCGAGCGGCAAGATCTTGTAGCATTCCTGCACTGTCTTTTCCCCACCTTTTATTACGAGTTTTTTCATCGTATGTTGCTGGGGGTATGAACAGGTATCGGCCCTCAGCGAGCAAGTCTTGCGGGAATGTTGCGCGCTCGCTCATCATCGTAGCAATTTTGCCTAAGTGTGCTTCATTGTAAGAAAGCCCCTCTTTATCCAGCGCCTTTTTTAATTCCACAGCCAATTCACTTTCGCTCAATGCGCGCAGATACTGTTGATTGAACCACTTACCCTTTTCAAAATCGAATTTCGCACCCGATTTAGAAACCTTGCTTAGGTCGAAGGCTTCGATTAAACCTTGTAGGTTAAAAACCTCTTGTTCTGTTCCGGGATTCCACCCAAGCAAAGCAAGCATGTTAACGAAAGGGCTAGGGAAGAAGCCAAGTTCACGGTAACCGCTGGCTGTTTCACCCGTCTCAGGGTTACTCCAATTTATTGGGAATACAGGGAATCCAAGACGATCGCCGTCGCGCTTACTAAGTTTTCCAGGCCCATCCGGTTTCAATAGCAATGGAAGGTGAGCGAACACGGGGCGCTCCCAACCAAAGGCTTCATACAGCATCACATGAAGGGGCGCCGACGGTAACCATTCTTCACCACGAATGACATGGGTAATACCCATAAGATGATCGTCAACGATGTTTGCCAAATGGTAGGTTGGCATTCCATCTGCTTTATAGAGCACCTTGTCGTCCATGTTGTTGGTGTTGACGCTTACCCAACCGCGGATAGTATCCTCGAAACGAACCTCGTGGTCGCGAGGAAGCTTTATACGAACGACATACGAAGCTCCAGCTTCTATTTTTGCCTTAACCTCCTCTTTTGGAAGAGTTAAGGAGTTCTTCATGTTGCCGCGCGTGATGTAATTGTACTGCCAGTTCGTAGCACCCGCATCCTTCGCCATTTGGCGCAGGGTATTCAGTTCTTCTGAAGTATCAAAAGCGATATATGCCTTGTCGACAGCCAACAACTGATCCACATATTTACGGTACAACGATTTGCGCTCACTCTGGCGGTACGGTCCGTTACCAATGGTTTCGCCGCCAATACCTTCATCTGGACTAATACCGCACCAAGCCAGGGCTTCAATGATGTATTGCTCAGCACCAGGAACGAATCGCGTTTGATCCGTATCTTCGATACGCAATAAAAAATCGCCACCGTGCTTTTTGGCAAATAGGTAGTTGTATAATGCAGTGCGCACCCCGCCAATATGAAGGGGTCCGGTTGGAGACGGCGCGAAACGAACTCGTACGTTTGAACTCATTATTCTGTCATTTGAATTGGTGCAAATGTACAATCGCTTAAACCATTAGGAAACACTAACTTTGTTTAATAAACACATCTTAAATATGTACCCAGAAGATATGATTGCGCCGATGCGCGCGGAGCTTGCAAATAGCGGATACGCTGAAACAAAAACACCGGAAGAAGTGACGGCTGCAATTACAGCAGAAGGTACGACGTTGGTGGTGGTCAACTCTGTATGTGGCTGTGCTGCCGGTTCTGCACGTCCAGCGGCAGTGGCGGCGGCAAAATCTGAAGTAATACCAGACCGTATGATAACAGTGTTCGCTGGCAACGATAAGGCTGCGGTAGACGAGGCTAGAAAGCATATGTTGCCATTCCCCCCGTCTTCTCCAGCAATGGCGCTGTTCAAAGATGGCGAGTTGGTCCATATGATTGAGCGTCACCACATAGAAGGCCGCACTGCACAGATTATCGCTGGTAATTTGCTCGGCGCATTTGAAGAATACTGTAAGTAATTCTCCAACCACCTAATCATGGAAAAAAGTAATAACATAGAGACCCTTGCCATTCATGGAGGTCAGCATCCAGACCCAACCACGGGAGCGGTAATGCCACCTATTTTCCAGACCTCGACATATGTGCAGGAGTACCCCGGAAAACACAAGGGATTTGAATACAGCCGTAGCCAAAACCCTACGCGTTCGGCGCTACAAAGAGCTATTGCCTCTCTTGAAGGCGGTCAATTCGGAGCGGCATTTGGATCTGGGCTAGCAGCCATTGATTGTCTACTTAAATTTTTGAAGCCAGGCGACGAAATAGTAGCGTGTAATGACTTGTATGGCGGAACCTACCGCCTGTTTACCAAGGTTTTTTCAGATTACGGCCTTAAGTTTAAATTCGTGGACATGTCCAACGAAAGCTGGGCAGACGCGCTCAACGCCAATACAAAGATGGTTTGGATGGAAACCCCAACCAACCCAATGCTAAATGTATTAGACATAAAAGCTGTTTCTGAGAAATCCAAAGCTGCGGGAGCAATGATGGTTGTGGACAATACGTTTGCCACACCGTATTTGCAAAGACCTTTGGACCTTGGAGCCGATGTGGTAATGCACAGCGGGACAAAGTACCTTGGTGGCCATAGCGATGTTGTATTAGGCCTATTGGCAACAGCAAACAAGGACGTTGCCGAAAAGATGTACTTTATCCAGAATGCGTCGGGCGCTATTCTTGGGCCTATGGACAGTTTTATAGCATTACGAGGTATTAAAACACTACATGTTCGCATGGACAGACATTGTGAAAATGCGGCTGCTGCAGCACACTTCTTGGACGCACACCCCGCAGTCGAGAGGGTTTATTGGCCTGGACTTGAGGGCCACAATGGCCACGAGGTTGCGAAGAGGCAAATGAAAAAATTTGGCGGTATGGTTAGTTTTACCGTCAAAGACGCGGGCTTCGAAAGGACGGCTGAGGTAGTGAGCGCTATGAAGGTGTTTACCTTAGCAGAAAGCCTTGGTGGTGTAGAATCGTTAGCGGGACACCCAGCGTCGATGACACACGCTTCAATACCAAAAGAAGAAAGAGAAAAAGTGGGAGTAACGGACAACCTTATCCGACTCTCTGTGGGCATAGAGCACGTTGACGACTTGTTGGCCGACCTCGAAACAGCCCTCGACAAATAAGTGGATATGAATAATAAGTTTGCAGTAATAGGTTTGGGTGTGTTTGGCTCAGCCATTGCCAGAAAGTTATCTGAGCGTGGTGCGGATGTAATGGCGATTGATGAAAGCGAAGAGCGCGTTCAAATGATTGCTCAAGATGTAGCCTTTGCGGTACGGCTTGATGCAACAAATTCGGCGGCACTTGAGTCTCAAAACTTGAAAGAAGTAGATGCTGCGGTAGTGAGTATTGGGTCTAGTTTTCAGGAAATGGTGCTGTGTGTATTCCAACTGAAGGAGATAGGCGTAAAGAAGATTATTGCGCGCGCGCAAGGACACGTTCAGCGCAAAATCTTGGATAAGATGGGCGTTGACGAAGTCCTAAGCCCAGAGCTAGAGGTTGCAAACAACGTAGCAGAGCAGCTGACAAACCCGGGCGTAAAGATGTGTGTCGAGCTTCCTGACAATTATGAAATCATTGAAGTAGAGGCGCCATTTAAGATTATTGGACGCACATTAGAGGATATAGGACTTCGCAAAAAGTACAACCTTAACATGGTGACAGTTTTGAAAAAGACGGTGAGGCCTGATGGTGAAAAAGAGAAAGCAGAACACCACATCCACGGTGTGCCTGAGCCGGATAGCATAATTGCTAATGGAGATATCCTTGTACTTTTTGGGCTGAATAACGACGTCAAGAGGTTCATCGAGATCAACGCATAGTGTCTGCACACGGGCATATAATTATTACCGGCGTTAGCTCAGGTATAGGCTTAGCAATTGCGCGTGCAGCTTTGGCAAAAGGGTATGTCGTTCAAGGCGTCGGCCGAAGGCCACCTGAAGGGCTAGAAGATCACACAAACTGGACTTTTACCCCTTGTGATTTAACAGACTTACCTGCTGTGGACAAACTCGTGTTTCACGGAGGAGCGAATACGATTCTTGTGAACAACGCTGGAACGCTGGGTCCGGTAGCTCAGAGTGAAAATGTGACTGCTGAAGAAATAAGTGCCTGTATGCTTTTGAATGTAACTGCACCGATGCGACTGACTGCACGTTTCCTTAAGGAGGTACCGGGCGAGAAGCAGGTGTATTTCACAGGATCGGGCGCCGCCCAGCATACCATTTCTGGCTGGTCTGCGTATTGCGCCTCCAAAGCAGCAATCCACATGTACGCTGAGGTAGTGGCTCTGGAGTATCCAGATGTGGCCATTCATGTATTTAAGCCGGGCAAAGTAGATACGCCGATGCAGGCACAGATTAGAAACACGAAATCAGAAGACTTCCCTTCTGTACCGCACTTTATTGAAGAATACGAATCGGGTAATTTAGTTGATTCGAACACTGTAGCCGAACGCTTACTGTATGTAATCGAAGCACAGGATAAGCCGAGTGTGGTTTTTCCGATTTCACAAATAAAACTTATATCATGAAGAATTTAACCCTAATATTAAGCTTATTGTTTTTAGCAGGATGTGCGAATGACCCGGCGCCATCCACTCAGTTTTTACGTCAGGATATTTTGGGCGAATGGACACTCAGTCAAGTAGCTTACAGCGGAGAAATGCCAAATCCACTAAACCCTTCTGCCTTGGTGCAGTTTTCTGGATTAGGCACTCAGCTAATTGGGTCAGTGAATATTTATGAAATGCCAGATACAGGAAATATTGACATCGCTTTTGTTGCCGATTTGAGCTCTATACAGGTTCCTGTTTCTTTGAAAAGTTCTGGTTCTTGGACGCTAACAAACAACGACAGCACCTTAGTTTTGGATAACGATAGCGTCAGTTTCAACTTTGTTATGGTAAGCGGGCTTCCAACACAGCAAGTTTGGACAACGTCGTTTATGCAGGTTCCAGAAGACAGCAGTTACTGGGCCGATATTGATTTAGAATTGTCCTTGATTAAATAAGAAAGGCTACTAGTAATGGCGAGAGTATTAACAGGAATCCAGAGTTCGGGAAGACAGCATTTAGGAAACATTTTGGGCGCAATCCGCCCGGCGATTGAAATGAGCAAAGACCCTAAGAATGAGGCTTTTTTGTTCATTGCCGACTTGCACAGTTTGACGACCGTGAAGGACGCTGATGTTCGCAAGGCAAACTTGTTGGCCACGGCAGCGGCTTGGCTGGCTTGTGGGCTGGATCCCGATAAAGTCGTTTTTTATGCGCAGAGCCATTTGCCAGAATGTACGGAGCTCACGTGGTATTTGAATTGTTTTACCCCATACCCAATGTTGGCGAACGCGCACAGCTTTAAGGACAAAAGCGATAAGCTTAGTGATGTAAACGCAGGGCTGTTTGACTATCCGGTACTAATGGCTTCGGATATTCTGTTGTATGACGCACAAATTGTGCCCGTTGGCAAGGACCAAAAGCAGCACTTGGAAATTACGCGTGATTTAGCGTCTAGCTTTAACCATAAGTACGGCGAGACCTTTGTACTGCCCGAATCAAAGATTTCCGAATCTGTAATGACTATTCCAGGAACAGACGGTCGTAAGATGAGTAAGAGCTACGGCAATGTAGTAGATGTCTTCCTGCCCAAGAGGCAGCTAAAGAAGCAAATCATGAGTATTCAAACAGACTCCGCTCCCTTGGAAGACCCGAAAAATACAGAAACGTGTAATGTCTTTGCTCTTTACAAGTTGCTGGGAACGGAGGCACAGATTACCGAACTAGCAGCGAAATATAGTAGCGGAAACTTCGGATATGGACACGCTAAGACCGCGCTGCTTGAACTCATTCTAGATGAGTTTGGAGAGGCCCGCGAGAAATTCGACCATTACATGGCTAACCCGGATGAGGTTATGTCCGCGTTGAAGGTGGGGGCGACGAAAGCCCGACCAGTTGCGGCAGCCACATTAAGCCGTATTCGCTCAAGGCTGGGATTTTAAGCGCCTTATAATCAGACAACAATATATTCGCGCCGTGAAAACACTCGGAAGCTATATTCATCACCTTTGGTATTATGTCTGTGCGCTAGTATCCATTTTTTTATTGTTGCCGCTTCTTTTGGCTTTTGTACGCCCTGGGGTGAAATACGAGTCATTCTTCCGTATCGGTAAATTGTGGTCTTGGATTTATCTGCTCATGATGGGCATTATTCCACGTCCGAAAAAGTACGCCCGAAGGCACAAAGGGCCTTATGTATTAGCGGCCAACCACGGTTCGGATCTCGATATTCCCATTACCTTTTTAGCAGCACCTTCACCAGCGGTTTTTATGGGTAAGGCAGAGCTTTTGAAGCTCCCGTTGTTTGGCTATTTTTTTAAACAAACATCCATTCCTGTAGACCGCAGTTCGTTTGCGGGTCGAAAGCAAGCGATGCGCGATGCGGATCAGCGAATTAAAGAGGGATTCAGCGTCGTCATTTACCCCGAGGGCGGTATTCCGCCCCAGAACAACCTGGTTGGGCCATTTAAAGCAGGGGCTTTTAAGCTGGCCGTGGATAACAACGTACCCGTGGTATTGATGAGCATTTATCAAAATAAGTTTCGCTTCGGCGACTGGGGCGAGAAGTCTTCGTTGGGTTTTGTGGACACTAAAGTTTTAGGTGAGTTTTGGCCCGATTTAGAATCGGACAATCCGGTACAAGAATTAAGCGATCGCTGTTACCTGGCTCTGGCTAAAGATTTGAAAAATTGGGGCCACGACGGGAAAGTTGCCTTACCTTTGGACTAAAGAAAAAAGCATGAGTATCAGTCTCGAACAAATTAAACATTTGGCACATTTGAGTCGTCTTGAATTTAGTGAAGAAGAGTTAAAGGAGATGCAGGACGATATGGGTAAGATTCTTGAGTTTGTTGCACATATCGATGCCTTAGACCTAGAAGGCGTGGAGCCGTTGACGCAGATGAGCGAGAGCACGGATGTTATGCGCGACGACCAAGCGAAGGGCATGCTTCCGAAGGAAGAGGCCCTTAAAAACGCTCCAGATGCAAATTCTGATTACTTCCGCGTCCCAAAATTCGGAAAGAAGGTATAGAACCTTTTTCTTTAAGGGCTTGTTTGAAAACAAAAGCCTCTACAATGAACATATCAGTAATTCAAGGAAGTCCACGTTCTGGTTCCAATTCTGCTAAGATTGCTCAATTCCTGTGCGATGCACTGAATGCCAAAGACGGCGTGAATGCTACGGTAATTTCTTTGCGTGAATTAGATTTTCCAAACTTTGATACCGGTCTAGACATTCCTCAGATACCTATGCTGCGCGCTGCGCTAACTGATGCAGACGGGTTGCTTTTTGTCTTTCCAGAATACAACGGCGGAATGCCGGGCGCTATGAAGAACGCTCTGGATTACTTCCGGCCAGAATACGAACTAAAGCCAATGGCTGCCGTTACAGTGAGCTCGGGTCTTTTTGGCGGGCTAAACGCGTGGCACGCCTTCTACTCCTGGGTGCTGTACGTAGGCGGCATTTTACTGCCGAATAACCTTAAAGTGAGCGGTGCCGGAAACCTCTTTGACGAGAGCGGTAACCCTTCTGAAGAGCACTTCAATCTGAATTACCCAAAATTTTTGGACCAATTCCAGTGGCTCATCGCAAAAATTATAGGTTAGATGTCTTCTGCGGGAGCTTTGCATAGATGCCGCAGCTGGTTTTCTGACCAAGGTTGGAAGCCTTTCCCGTTTCAACTACAAGCATGGAGCACCTACCTCGACGGAGGATGCGGATTAGTCAATGCGCCAACGGGTAGCGGCAAAACCTATTCGTTGCTTTTGCCGGCCATCGCCGAGGGCGTGGAGCGGATGGAAGCAGACCACAATTCGTGCGATGGCGTTCAACTTATTTGGATCACACCCATCCGTGCACTAGCGAAGGAGATCCACCAGAGCGCGGAGCGTGCCGTTCAGGCCTTAGGCGCAGAATGGCAAGTGGGTATGCGCACTGGCGATAGCACGCAGAAGGTCAAGCAGGCGCAAAAGAAGAAGCTACCTCATATTTTAATCACCACACCAGAGAGCATCCATGTAATACTAAGCAACAAGGGCTATGCGAAGCTCTTCAAGAACTTGCGTACGGTCGTTATTGATGAATGGCACGAGCTTATGGGTAGCAAAAGAGCGGTACAATGTGAGCTGTTCCTCTCAAAGTTTAGAGCGCTGCAGCCGGAATTGCGGATTTGGGGCATTAGTGCCACCATTGGAAATATGGAGGAGAGCATGGAGATCCTTATGGGTGCCGAACCCAGCGTGGAGCCGCAGACCATTAAGGCCAATATTGAAAAGTCGCTGGTCATTGAGCCCGTTCTGCCGGAGGAGGTGGAGACCTTACCGTGGGCCGGGCATTTGGGTATCCGATTGCTGGAGCAAGTAGTGTCGCTCATTCATCAGAACCAGAGCACATTGATTTTTACCAATACCCGTGCACAGGCTGAGATTTGGTTTCAGCAAATTTTGGCCGCCGATCCTTCGATGGCTGGGATATTAGCAATGCACCACAGCGCTATTTCGAAAGAAGTGCGCGCTTGGGTTGAAGAGGCCCTGTACGACGGCCGACTCAAGGCCGTAGTCTGTACTTCTTCTTTGGATTTAGGGGTCGATTTTCGACCGGTGGACTGCGTTGTGCAGATCGGTTCGCCCAAGGGGGTCAGTAGGTTCGTGCAACGCGCGGGTCGATCGGGCCACCGACCTGGGGCGACCTCGAAGATTCACTTTGTGCCTACGCACAGCTTGGAGTTGTTGGAATGTGCCGCGTTAAGAAAGGCGGTCGACGAGAAGGTCAACGAGGACAGAATGCCCTATTTAAGGAGCTTGGACGTATTGATACAATATATGGTCACCCTAGCGGTGAGTGATGGCTTTACAAGCGGAGAACTACTTTCTGAGGTGCGGAGAACCACCAGCTTTGCTTCGGTGAGCGATGAGGAATGGAATTGGTGCTTGGATTTTATCGTTCGCGGCGGCGAGAGCCTTGAGAGTTACGATGATTTTCACAAGGTCGTTGTCGAGGATGGGGTGTACAAAGTCATTTCGCGAAAGGTGAGCATGCGCCATAAGTTTAACATCGGTACCATTGTAAGCTCCACGATGGTCAAGGTGAAGTTTCAGAAAGGCAAATTCCTGGGCCAAGTCGAAGAGTACTTCATCTCGAAGCTTACTCCAGGCGACGCCTTTTGGTTTGCTGGAAATTGCTTGGAGCTCGTTCGGTTCAAAGGGATGGAGGCCACAGTCAGGCTCTCAAAGCAAAAGAAGGGACAGGTTCCTTCGTACATGGGTGGACGCATGCCACTAAGTGCTGAGCTGGGCTATTTTTTAAGGGAGAAGCTGGAGGAATCGTCCACGCGGCTTTCCTTTGAAGACCCAGAGTTAGCCCTTGTGCAGCCTATCATCTCCTTGCAGAGGGAGCGTTCCTCTGTTCCTACTAGGGACCAATTCCTGATTGAGTATCTCGAGGATAAAGAGGGCCACCACCTTTTCGTCTATCCCTTCGAAGGACGCCTGGTGCACGAAGGTTTGGCCTCGTTGCTTTCTTACCGCCTCGGTTATTTCGGTAAGCAGACCTTTAGTATTGCTATGAACGATTACGGTTTCGAACTCTATAGCGATCAGCCCATACCTGTAGAAGATGGTTTGGACAGCGATATTTTTTCTCTAGAGCACCTGCGAGAAGATTTAGTGAGCAGCCTCAATGAGAGTGAGATGATGCAGCGCCGATTCCGAGAAATTGCCCAGATTTCGGGCCTTGTATTCACCGGATATCCAGGCAAAAACATAACCACCAAACAGCTCATCAACAGCACCAAGCTGATGTATGAGGTCTTCCGCGATTACGATCCGAACAACCTTCTTCTCCGCCAAGCCTACGAGGAGGTGCACGAGTTCCAGTTAGAAGAAGCGCGCATGCGTGCCGCCCTGGAGCGCATCGCAAACCAGGAGACCCTATTCAATTTGATTGATAAGCCCACCCCGTTGGCATTCCCAATCCTTGTGGACCGACTGCGCGAGACCATGGGTAACGAAAGTCTTGCAGAGCGCATCAAGCGCATGCAACTTGATTTCGGGTAAAGAGGCATAAAAGTTTTTGGCATAAAAAACCCCGCGCCATCGGCGCGGGGGTAGTCATTAAATTTTTCTAGCGTTTACTGAAAGCTCTGCGCAACAGCAGCATAACGCTGGTAGAAGTTTTGCTGATTCTCCTGATCGTGCGTCTGAATGTTGCGGAACAACATCTGGTAGAATTGAAGATCGGTACTCCACTCGTTTCTCATACGTTTGCGGTCGTTACGGTCGAGACCTTCATAATAGCTCAATTCACTGTCAAGGAAATCCGCAAACTCATTGGTCAACTGACGCGCTTTGTCTGTTGCTCCTGCGCGGTAGTATGAATCAATGATTCCAAATAGGAAGTAGTTGTAACCAAACTTCTCAGCAGGCATTTTCTCCATGGCAAAGTCGAGCACTGCAACAGCCTTAGTGTTTTGACCTTCTTTGGTCAATTCATTCGCTAGGCGCCCGAAAATAGTGCGCAGATTATAGCTCAACCGGCGGTTGGTTTCGTCGAGGTATACGCCAGGAAGTTCCATGTTGCCATAGGCAAACTTGTTCATCAAATTGTCGTACATGATTTCCGTGTCAACCTTCCCGTAGTCGATGCCCTGAGCGTTGTTAGGGCTGTATACTGGCACAAAACGGTAGGCCATACCCTCGAGGCGGAAGTAATCATTAAGCCAGAAGTAGGCTTTAGGATTGTTTCCAACTGTAATAGAGAAGTAGATAGGGCGTTCCCAATTGTTGTTTGCGACTAGGTCAATAACCATCAAATCGCGCTTGGTGATTACGTTAGACTTCCAGTTCCAGTCGATGTAATCCACAACACTTGCGCTGTCTTTCAGATCTACAACGCCGTTTGCAAATACAGCCTCTTTGTCGATATTGATGCGCAATTTCTTTTGTGGGTACAACGGTAATTCCTTGTTGCCTGACGTTTTAAATTTCACCTGAGAGTCGTTGCGCTTGGTGAATTGAACGAAGTCTTTCACGTCCCACCGGCCCTTCACGCCAAGGTCACGATAGTAAAGTACATCGCGCGTTCCTTGAACGTATTGGTTCCATTCGAAGCTGAATGGTACAGCTTCACCATCGTATGCTGCACGACGCTGCTGGTCGATGTACCAATCGGTATTTAGGAGACTCAAGTTGACAATGCGGACGTCTGTTCTATAGCCCTCAACCTCTTGGACGTACCAGAGTGGGAACGTGTCATTATCACCGTTGGTGAATAAGATGGCATTCGGTTCACAACTATCGAGATATGCCTTTGCAATGTCGCGAGCCGTATATCTGTTGCTACGGTTGTGGTCGTCCCAGTTTTCCGCAGCCATGCGAACCGGTACAGCAAGCATAGTTACACCTACGACGAGGCAAGATGCCACCATCGGACTCATCTTGGTTCGCAATGTGTCCCAAATACCGAGCGCACCGATACCAATCCAAACAGCATAAGCATAGAACGACCCAACAAAAGCGTAATCACGTTCTCTCGGTTCGTAAGGTTTATGGTTAGTGTAGACAACAATGGCTAGACCTGTAAGCAAGAAGAAGAGCGTTACGGCCCAAGCGTCCTTCTTATTTTTCTTGTATTGGTAGTACAATCCAAAGATTCCGAGCAGGAAAGGCAACATGAAGTAGGTGTTACGGGCTGGGTCGTTTTTCCAGGATTCAGGTAAGTTGTCTTGCCCGCCCAATCGAAAACTGTCGACAAAAGGAATACCAGTAATCCAGTTTCCTTTAGTCAACTCTCCTCGGTGTTGCGCGTCGTTTTGACGCCCAGAGAAGTTCCACATAAAGTAGCGGAAATACATAGCCCCCACTTGGTATTGGAAGAAGAATTTCACGTGCTGTGCGAAAGAGATGGGTGCATCTGGATTTTTGATGCCCATGATATTGATGTAGTTTTGCTTGTACTGTGGGTCGTCGTTCCAAATCCTCGGGAAGAAGCCCATATACTTAGGGTCGTAGTTTGGTTTGCTGGCTTTCTTGCTGTCGGTCATCAAGTATTTGGCATCAATCTTTAGGTTGCCATTATTGGCAGCTATGTAAGATTCCGCCTCGCCGCGGAGTTTGAACGCGGTCACTTGCTTCGGACCCTTCATTACGGCAAACCCTTTTTGGTATACAGGCTTCCCGTCATCGAACGGCTCTGTGCGGTCGTACGGTGCATTGAATGACTTCCCGTATAGGATAGGCCAATCACCGTATTGCTCGCGGTTGTAGTAAGCCAAAAGCGACATCGCGTCTTCCGGATTGTTCTCGTCAATAGGCGTGTTTGCATTTGAACGAATAGCCAGAATGATGAATGTAGAGTACCCCATTACGATTAGCATAACTGCAAGAATCGCTTGCTGAGCGAGCGGCTTTTCTTTACGAGCTGTCGAAAGCACTCCAAAGAAAATTACACCTACTAGAATAAGTGTTGCAGCCACTGTTCCTGAGTGGAACGGCAGACCAAAGCTGTTGACGAATGTGATTTCTAACGTACTAAATAATTTCAATACGATTGGAATGATAAAAGCAAATACAAGTCCCAGAATAGCAATACTTGCGCCGTTCGCGATGATAAAGCCCCCGCGGGTTGGGTTCGGGTATTTTTTGAAGTAATAAATCATCCCAATGGCCGGAATGGTCAAGAACACGAGGATGTGTACACCTACTGAAAGACCTACCAAATAAGCGATAAGCAGCAACCACTTGTTGGCATCCGGATCCGTATCTACGGCCTGTTCCCATTTTAGTACAGCCCAGAAGGCTACTGCCGTAAAGAATGAGCTCATAGCGTATACTTCACCTTCTACTGCGGAGAACCAAAAGCTGTCCGAGAAGGTGTAGGCCAAGGCACCTACAGCGCCCGCACCTATGACTGCTATGATACTGGCATTGTCGAGACTTTCCCTTCCGCCCAACAGTTTCGCTGAAAGCGCCGTGATCGTCCAAAATAGAAATAGAATACTGAACGAGCTCGAAAGCGAGCTCAGTGCATTCACCATTAATGCTTGGTTCTCTGAGGTACCGGCAAATTGGCCAAAGAGGTTACCCATCAACTGAAAGAAAGGCGCACCAGGAGGGTGACCAACCTGTAATTTAATGGATGTCGCGATATATTCCCCACAATCCCAGAAGCTGGTTGTAGGCTCGATAGTCATGAAATAAGTAATCGTTGCGACGGCAAAGACCGCCCATCCAGCGATTATATTGAGCTTGTTGTAATTCACCTATTTTGCTTGTTTAACAGGATAATGGGCATCCCATATTCAGTAATTGGCTCGAAAATAAGAAAAACACAGCCCCGTAGCCTCGAAATGAATGTTAAACCACAAAATTTTCCTTGGTTGTTTTTCGCATTTTGCCATTTGGACTATATTTGCCGTCCCCAAATGGGATGATTGCCCGATAGTGTAATGGCAACACACCGGTTTTTGGTACCGTTATTCTAGGTTCGAGTCCTAGTCGGGTAACAATGAAAGCCCTTTACGACAGTGAGGGGCTTTTTAATTGCATACGACCGCGGTCTTTGACCTGCGCATTCAGTTAAAATTGAAAATTTTGAGCCAACTAGTCTGCGTATACCTTTTCGTTAAACGCACCTTATTGAAAGAAAGGGCTAGCATCTAATCTTCCCATAGCCCTCCATCTTTTAGAACCCACCTAGCCCTCTTGTTTGGTGCGCTTGCCAGACTTCACCAGGGCTTCCACTTTCGCGATGCGGGCATTAAGTTTAGTGGCTTCTTGGGCACTAACAGCTCTGATTTCACTGAGGGCAGATATCAGACCGCTATCTGGGGCAAGAACTTCGATCTCAATCCGTATCTCATAGGTATTTGTTTATGCAAAACTCGCTGAGAGCGTAGAGGCTGTTGATTATTTAGCGGAAGTGTGAATGCAAAGAATAGAACCCTTAAGGATGCAACAGCAAGCGTTTGTTTCATTTAATGAGATTGAAAAGGTATTTAAAAAAAAACCTCATTACGGCCAACTCATATATTCAACTAGGTTAGGATACGAAGCGAATGTCCTTTTTGAGTTGTAACCGTATGAGGAAATTAGGAGCACTAACGGTTATAAAACAATAACAATACCAAGAGTGCTTTTGGCGGGAGGAATTTCTTCAAATTAATCATAACAATTATAACAATAGGCCGTTGGTAGTGCTTGAAAGGCCGTATTTTTACCTCTAGATTATGGCAAGAAAACACAACAGGAGAGCGAATAATCGCTCTCAGAGCATTGACGTAAAAAAGTATGCTCACGCTCTTGAAGCTGTTTTTCGCAAATACCCTACTCGAAAATTCAACTACAAGCAACTCGCGGCTCAGCTTGGCTATAAACCAGCTATGGTTAAGGCTAAGATTGAGATGACCCTTAGCGACATGGAGCGGGCCGGAAAGATCATTATGGTTGACCGTGGGAAATATAAATTGAAATACAACGCTACCTACACCGAAGGGGTCGTGGACATGGCGAGCAACGGGAATGCCTATGTGGTAAGCCCAGATACAGAAATAGACATTCTAATTCGTTCACCAAACTTGAACAAGGCATTAAACGGCGATAAGGTTCGTGTCAGTTTATTCGCTCGCCGCGGCGGAAAGAAACTCGAAGGAGAAATTGTCGAAATCTTAGAGCGTAAGACGACTGACTTTGTCGGAACCATCGAGATGGGCAAGCATTTTGGTTTCTTAGTGCCGTCTTCTAGAAAAATGCTGGTCGACATTTTCATTCCAAAAGAGAAGCTCAATGGCGTAGAGCACGGACAGAAGGCTATCGTCCGCATTGTGGATTGGCCGGAGAAGGCAAGTTCTCCTTTTGGCGAGATCATTAAGGTGCTCGGGAATGCCGGTGAGCATAACACAGAGATTCATGCAGTACTTGCAGAATTTGGATTGCCGTACGAGTTCCCTGAAGAGGTAGAACGAGAAGCTAATACTCTTGACACATCGATCATAGAAGAAGAAATAGCGGCAAACCGCAGCGACTTTAGAGCAGTACCGACCTTTACTATTGACCCAGTAGACGCCAAGGATTTTGATGATGCGTTGAGCTTGCAACAGTTGGAAAACGGAAACTGGGAGGTGGGTGTACATATTGCGGACGTGAGCCATTATGTAAAACCTGGATCTATTTTAGACGACGAGGCCGTTGAACGAGCTACGAGTGTTTATTTAGTAGATCGTGTTGTGCCTATGTTGCCAGAGATTCTATCCAACAGGGCATGTTCATTACGCCCCAATGAAGACAAATATACCTTCTCAGCCGTTTTCGAGATGGACGAAGAGGCCAATATTTTAAACCAATGGTTTGGCCGCACTGCCATTCATTCGGACCGAAGATTCGCTTACGAGGAGGCGCAAGAAATCATAGAAGATGTCCATCCGGACGGAGCGAAGGCGGACTTCTACACGGAAATTCGACTCCTTGATAAGATGGCGAAGATCATGCGTCAGAAACGTATGAATTCTGGAGCGTTGAGCTTCGATAAAAAGGAAGTGAAGTTCCGATTGGGAGAGGACAATAAGCCTCAAGGGGTGTACTTCAAGGTCGGTAAGGACGCTAATAAGCTTATTGAAGAATTTATGCTTTTGGCCAACCGCAGTGTGGCAGCCTTTATTGGCCGCTCGAAGAGCGGTGAGCCTTCCACAAACACCTTTGTTTATCGTATCCACGACGATCCGGATCCAACGAAGCTGCAAGACCTGAGCACCTTTGTGAAGCAGTTTGGACACGAGGTCAGGCTGAACAGTAGAAAAGCGGTAACCAATAGTTTGAACAAGATGTTGTCCAAGGTGAAAAACACCCCTGAGGCGAATATGATTGAAACGCTCACGATCCGAACGATGAGTAAGGCTAAGTATACCACCCAGAATATTGGACATTACGGGCTGGCCTTCGAGTATTACACGCATTTTACTTCGCCTATCCGAAGGTACCCAGACGTGATTGTTCATCGCTTACTTCAACATTATTTGGATGGAGGAAAGTCACCGCAATTTGGACCGTACGAAGAGTTGTGTGAACACAGCTCGGAACGCGAGAAGGCGGCAAGTGATGCAGAACGTGCGTCCATAAAGTACATGCAAGCGGTATTCTTGGAGCAACATATTGGTGACACCTTTATGGGGGTAATTTCCGGCGTCACAGAGTGGGGAGTCTATGTAGAATTGGCCGATAATTATTGTGAGGGAATGATTCGTATAAACGCATTCCGAGACGATTATTACACATTTGACAGCAAGAATTACTGTATCGAGGGCGAGAGCTCAAAACGCATCTACCAACTTGGGGACCCGATGACTATTCGTGTTAAAAATGTCGATTTGGAGCGTAAACAGATTGATTTTGAGCCGTATTACGGAGAATAGTACTACATTAATGGTAAATAAACATCTACACTATGTCCGCTGCAAAATCTTCGAAATCGGTTGAATTGGCCGCTACAGTGATTGGGTTATTAGCCATCGCTGCCTCTGCATATTTCATTTTCGCTACCGAGACCAATACCTATCGGGTGACTAATATGGTCATAGCCTTAGCTTTTGTGGTCTTTGTAGTGTACAATTTCATTAATGTACGTAACCTTCGAGGTGAAGTGGATGAACTTTGCCAGAACAACGAGAAGCTTTCGGGGGAGCTGGCTACAACGCAGCAATCTTTAACAGAGGCCAAAGCAGACGTTGAGGTGATAAAGGGAGACCTTATTCAGGCACAATCCGAGTTGCAAAAACGAGAGGCTGAAATTAAAAAGCTTAAGGCTTAAAGGACTAACTCTTTTCGAAGAATTCTTTCAGCTTTTCGAGGTCGGCGTCCGCAGTATCTTTTGGTTCTTCTTTCGCCGCTTTTGCTTTTGGAGAGCCCACTTTACGAATCGGCTCAAGGAGCTGCGCCTTCTGTTCCGGGGTTAACTCTTCCTTCTTTTTCCCACTAGATTTCTTCGCAGGAGCTTGTTTCAAAGGAGTGCCTTTGCTTGCTTCTTCGAGCTTTTCTTTGGTACTTTTTGCCTTAGGGACAGATTTTCTTTTTCGGACATTTTTGCTCCATTTTGAACTGTTTTTAGCTGTTTTCGGGTTGTTTTGGGTTGTTTTTGCCGCTTTTTTAGCCTTTTTCTTCTCAGCAGCTTCTTCCGCCTTGGTCATTGGAGCGGCTTCTTTTATCACCTCTTCTTTTTGTTGACCTTGTACACCACCTTTTGCCTTGCCCTTTACGGTTCCTTTATTACCATGTAAGCTATCCGCCGGGATGAATTTATCACGAGTTACCCAGGTGCTCAATGCGCCAATGGACAGTAGGTATTGGTCCTTTTTAATCTCTACAATCTCTCCCGGTTGACGCGAACCTATGAGCTTGACTCGGTCGCCTACTTTGGCGGGTGCTGAGATGAGCTTTTTAATCTTACGCTCTTTTTGTTTCTGGTATTTGGATTTCTTCTGCGTACGTTCGTCTTGCGTTTGCGAGGCGCGCTCCCCAGCGTATACTTTGAAGCGACCAACGACCTGGTCTTTGCCTTTTTTCGTGCGCTGCTCGGAATATTCGTTCACCAAGTTTTGGAACTTCTTCCCCCAGGTAATCATAGCATTTTGTTGCTCATTCATCGCGCTCTGGCGACGCACCTTATCTTCCAGCTGGAGAATTTTACGGTCTTGTTCCTCTTTAAGTTCTTCAAGCTCTTTAAGACGTTCAGCCAACTTTTCGCGCTGTTTGGTCAACTCATTTTTCTCTTTTTGAATACCCACTAGCAATCTATCCACAGCCACTGTACTTTCGTCCAATACCTCGCGCGCCTGATCAATCAAGGCGCTACTAACCCCAACCTTCTGAGCGACCTCATAGGTGTAGGAAGAGCCAGGAACGCCTTGGTTTAGGATATACTCTGGAGTGAGGTCGGTGGAGTTGAACTGCATAGAGCCATTATCCACTCTTGGTAGCTTGCTAGCGAGGGCTTTAATACTGTTGTAGTGGGTAGTCATAACCCCATATGTATTGCTTTTATTGAGCTCCTTAAGAAATATCTGGGCCATGGATGAACCGAGGTCGGGATCTGAACCCGAACCAAATTCATCAATGAGTACCAAGGTCTTGTTGCAGGCTGTATTCAAAAAATAGTTCATTTTGGCGAGCTTCGAACTGTAGGTAGACAGTTCGTTTTCGATACTCTGTGAATCGCCAATATCTGCCATCAACCCATTGAACCATCCCATGGTACTGTCAGGGTGAACGGTAACCAACAGACTACTTTGCAGCATTAGTTGAAGCAGCCCAAGGGTCTTTAATGTGATGGACTTCCCTCCAGCGTTTGGCCCAGAGATAACCAAGATGCGGTTTTGGTTATCCAGTCGAAAATCGAGGGGAACGACACCCTTGCCTTTCTGCCTATTGAACTCGCGAAGAACCGGGTTGATTGCCTTGATTAGATGAACGTGCGGCTTGTCGAGAAGTTGTGGAAGACAGGCCTCTTCGTCAAGGGCGTGAAGCGCCTTCGCATTCACAAAGTCAATTTGACATAGAGCCGTGCTGTAGTCGCGTAATTCATCCTTGTACCCAGCTACGAAGACGGTTAAGAGGCGCAGAATTCGGGTGACTTCGCGTTTTTCCTCATCTTCGAGAACGGAGATTTCATTATTGATCTCGAGGGTTTCAGAAGGTTCCACATAAAATATGGTCGCCTTGGAAGAAGAACCGTGGAAGATTCCTTTGACTTGGCCTTTGAAGGCCCCTTCTACGGCGAGGACGCGCTTATTATCGTGTACACTTTCTTGGGTGTCGGCAAGGATGCCAGAACCAGAGTATTTTTTTACGGCGCGGTAAAAAATACGGTCGGCTGCGGTACGCTTTTTTGCTAGGTTGGCGCGAATTTTCCCCAAGGCCGGCGAAGCCGATGTTTTAACTACACCGCGCCTGTCGAGGACTCGGTCAATCTCGTCAGGAACGGTCTTGTTCTTCTGTAGGTGGGCGAGTTTGTTTTGGATGGAAGGGGTGCGCTCGGCGTGTGTCTTAAAGAAGGTGTAGACTCGGTTAAAGCTTTCGATCACATTTTTGATGATTAGGAAATCCTCACCTTCAAGGGTGGCTCCTTGGATTTTCAATCGGACCAAGAAGGGCTTAATATCTTTTGCGGCTAGCGTAGGTACAGGGAATTCGCTAAGGTAGAGCCCAAGGATTTCGTGGACCTCTTGAAGATCGCGCGTGGCGACCTTAAAGTCACTCGAAGGCCTGAGATTATTGATGCGCACTCGGGCACGTTCAGTGACAGCGCGTTTGGCAACGGCCTTTTTTACAAGGTCGAACTCTATGCTTTCAAATAAATCTTCTGGGTAGGTATTCAAATCGTTCTTGGGGACCGATGTTATCCGCGGTACACCTCTTCTTCGCTAGTAACGCGCGCAGGCCCTTCATGTTTACGCAATCCCCCTGCAATTACAAAGGCAAGTGCGGTCACTGCAACAGTAATTAGTTGAACCAATTTTCTATCACGTCTAGGGAGAGCGCTGTCAAGTCTAATTTATTCTTTTTGCGGTAACTGTTGAGCTTTTGGTGCAAGGCAGCAGGCTTGTTATCGCGCAAGGCATCAACAGTGTGATATCCGGCCTGTGCAATGTGGTGCGACCATTCCTCAGGAATCCCAATCGCTTGGAATTCTTCAGGGTCTGCAACAGTCTCAAACTTTTCAGGGCGCATTTGCGGGAAGAACAATACTTCTTGGATGCTGTCTTGGTTGGTCAACATCATCGCGAGGCGGTCAATACCGATACCCAGACCGGATGTTGGCGGCATACCGTATTCTAGCGCGCGAACGTAGTCTTGGTCGATAAACATCGCTTCGTCATCTCCCTTTTCTGACAGTTTTAATTGGTCCTCGAAACGCTCTAGCTGGTCGATAGGATCATTGAGTTCTGAGTAGGCGTTAGCGACCTCTTTACCGTTGACAATTAGTTCAAAACGCTCCGTGAGTTCTGGGTTGTCGCGGTGCTTCTTACACAGTGGCGACATCTCAATAGGGTAGTCGGTGATGTAGGTGGGCTGGATGTAGTGCTTCTCACACTTCTCACCGAAGATCTCATCGATAACCTTTCCTTTACCCATGGTTTCGTCTACTTCAAGACCGATTGATTTCGCTGCTTCGCGCACCTCATCTTCTGTCTTGCCAAGCAGATTTAAACCGGTGTGCTCCTTGATGGCCTCTAGGATTGGTACTCGAGTGTACGGCGTTTTGAAACTCACGGTGTTCTCGCCAATAGTTGCATCTGTGGTGCCGTTTACGGCTATGGCGACTTCTTCGAGCATGTTCTCCACAAAGCGCATCATCCAATGGTAGTCTTTGTAAGCCACATAGATCTCCATCACCGTGAACTCTGGGTTGTGGGTTTTGTCCATCCCTTCGTTGCGGAAGTCTTTGGCAAATTCATATACCCCTTCAAAGCCACCCACGATGAGGCGCTTGAGGTAGAGCTCGTTGGCAATACGCAAGTACAACGGCACGTCTAGCGCATTGTGGTGCGTGATGAATGGTCGAGCTGCGGCGCCACCAGGGATGGGCTGCAAAATGGGTGTTTCGACCTCCATGTAACCAGCATCGTCGAAAATGCGGCGCATGGTATTTATGATTCTATTTCTCTTTCGGAAAATCTCCTTAACGCCTGGGTTCACTGCGAGATCCACGTAGCGCTGGCGGTAACGAATTTCAGGGTCCGTGAGTTGATCGTACACGTTTCCATCCGCATCCTTCTTCACGACAGGAAGCGGTCGCAAGCTCTTTGAAAGTACCACTAATTCCTTCACGTGCAAGCTCATTTCGCCGGTCTGCGTGGTGAACATATGCCCTTCTACACCGATAAAATCACCGATGTCTAGGAGCTTTTTGAACACGTCGTTGTACATAGTTTTATCTTCATCAGGGCAGATCTCATCGCGGTTTACGTAGATTTGCACATCGCCCGTAGAGTCCGACAAGACCGCGAACGAAGCCTTACCCATAATGCGTTTAGTCATCAATCGGCCCGCGATACGAACCTTTTCGAAACTCTCAGCGCCCTCAGTGTATTTGGCGGCCAATTCATCGGCTTTGTGCGAAACAACGTATTCGGCGGCTGGGTACGGATCAATCCCCAAGACTTTTAATTTGCCTAAGGATTCGCGTCTAAGTACCTCTTGTTCAGATAATAGTCTTGCCATGATTCTAGATGAATATTAAGATCGTAAAGATAATTGCCTTTTAGTAGCTTAGCAGCATGACTCGCAGTCGATTTTATGCACTTTTCCTCACCTTCTTCTTCACAGGGGTTAGCTATTCGCAACCCTATTGGCAAAAAGGTACGCGATTAGCTACCATCAGCAGTAATGCGAATTTAGATGGATTGGAGAGCGGATTTACCAATGCAGGCATTAATACCTCGGCGGGAGGAGCCCTTTTCCTCGACGAAAAGTGGGCTATTGGCGTGGACGGAAAGTACCGTTGGGCGCCCCTTTCTCAGAGCATCGAGGCCTCTGTGCGATTCCAAAACTTGGTTTACGGCGCTTCTAACAGCGGCCACTCCTTACTACTCGACATTCATTTAACTGCCGGTAACAATATGAACATAACGCTGAGTGGCGACATGTTCGGTAGGCGAACCACTGCTATTGGATTGGGCGCTCAATATACTTATTGGCTGTCCTCGAGCGTTGGCATCTATCTTTGGCCTCAGGTTAACCGAACGAACAGCGGCCCCAGCGGGTTATGGGATTGGCAAATGATTACACCCGTAGGGTTGCAGTTGAGCTGGCAATAGAACAAATAGTATGAGAAAGGTTCAATTTCAAGATATCGGCCGAGTTTCCTTTGGCAGCGCCTGTGATTTTCAGACGGAGCTCTTTCAGGGTACAGTCGATTTAAAATTGGCCAACAGAAAGCAGCCAGAAACAGCTCAAGAAACGACAGACCACTTCCTCTTCGTAGAACATCCGCCAGTTTTTACTTTGGGAAAGAGCGGAAAAATGGAACACCTTCTGGTTGGGGACGACCAGCTAAGGAAGGATGGTTTTGAATTCTACCCGGTCAATCGCGGCGGTGACATCACCTACCATGGACCGGGCCAGGTTGTAGGCTATCCAATTATTGACCTTGACCACTACTTTACTGACATTCATAGGTACCTTCGTTACCTAGAAGAAGTAATTATTTCCACCCTTGCAGATTATGAACTTAAGGCCGGTCGTAGCAACGGTGAGACAGGTGTATGGTTGGACGAAGGCACCCCATTTGCACGAAAAATGTGCGCTATGGGCGTGAAAGCTTCGCGTTGGACTACTATGCACGGCTTTGCTCTGAACGTCAACGCGGACCTCAGCCATTTCGATTATATCGTACCTTGTGGTATCTCGGACAAAAAAGTCACTTCATTACATGTTGAATTGGGCCGAGAAGTAGACCTCCAAGAGGTCAAAGACAAGATCAAATTTTACTTTGAAAAGCAGTTTGACTGCCAATTTATACCTAGCAGACACCCCTTTAAATGAAACTCCTAAGAAGAATTGTTGTTGTCGTCGTTGTGCTACTAATTGCGCTAAAACTATCCCCGTACGAATACCTGTTCAAGGGAGTGAAGAACACCTATCTTAAAGGATATACTACTGCACATTTGTATGACCGCGCGTATTTCGATCAACGTGAAATCCCCGTGATACTTCCAAAAAAGCTAGCAGTGTCCGATTCCATTTCTCTTTCCATTGACGATGAACTTAGGGGACTTCTAGAAAGCGCAGGCACCAAGGGAATGTTAATACTTCAATACGACGAGATAGTTTATGAAGAATATTGGGACAAGCACAACACCACAGCCGTTTCGAACAGTTTTTCTACGGTAAAGTCGGTAATTACGCTTCTCACTCAGATTGCTATCCAAGACGGCTACATCGGCTCTTGGGACAACCTTGTAACGGACTACATTCCGGAATATGAAATTCCTGAAGGCGTTACCCCCCCAACCTTACGCCACCTGAGCACGATGACCGCAGGTTTACAGTTCGATGAAAACTACAAAAACCCATTTAACAAAACAGCTAAGCTTTACTACGGCGACGATGTGGTTGAAACGGCCTTGAGCATCTCTCCAGGAAAGTTTGAAACAGGAACACAATGGGAATACCAGAGTGCCTGCACACAGTTGCTTACTATTGCACTCACGCGTGCGACTGGCGAGAGCATTTCGTCCTTTGCCAACCGCGAACTTTTTGCCAAGGTAGGTTTTGAAGTGCCAACGACTTGGCACCTTGACCGCGCCGTTGGTTTCGAGCTTGGATATTGCTGTTTGAATGGGTCGGTACGCGACTTTGCTAAGCTCGGAATGCTTGTTAGCAACCACGGCTATATTGATTCAAATTCGGTTATTGACTCTGCCTTTATTGCAGCTGCACAAGTAGGCTACAAGAGCCCGTATTATGGCCATAGCTTTTGGATTTATCCAGGCGTAGAAGTACGGAATTATTCATTCCGGGGCCTCGGCGGACAGCTGATCATTATCCTTCCAGACTACGATATGGTTATAATTCGCGTTGGCGAGAAGGCCGGCAACCGTTACGAAGGCGACTTTAGGTCCATTGGTCGTGAACTTATCAAACAAGCCGAGCGCTGGCAAGCAAACTAATACGTTGCAATGCCCGCACCGCTAGTCAACATACAAGGATTAAACATCTTCTTCAAAACCACTGAGGTGCTGAGTAACTTTAATCTGCAAATTCAGGCAGGGGAGATAGTTTCTGTCGTTGGCGAGAGTGGCTCGGGAAAATCCATCAGTGCCCTTATGAGCATGGGTCTACTTAGCTCAAAAGCGGCCGTTAACAGCACTTGTGCTGAGGTTTTAGGACGTTCAGTTTTGCATCTTTCCGTTGCCGATTGGCAAACCCTACGCGGTAAAGAAATCGCCATGATTTTCCAGGACCCTATGACTGCCTTACACCCATCTATACGCATTGGAAAACAGCTAGAAGAGGTTTTAGAGACGCATACGTCCTTATCTGGGAAACAGCGTAAAATTAAAGTCCTCAAGGCACTTGAGGGGGTGAGCATTTTGCAGCCTGAGATTTCTGTCAATAAATATCCGCACGAGATGAGCGGTGGCCAGCGCCAGCGCGTAGTCATTGCTATGGCAATGCTTCTAGAACCCAAATTAATCATTGCCGACGAGCCCACTACGGCACTGGATAAAGAAGTTGAAGCAACTGTTCTCGAGTTGTTAAGTAAGTTAGTTAAAGAAAAGGGTTGTGCCCTATGGTTCATCTCCCACGACCTTGAAGTGGTCTCTGAATTTTCCGATCGTGTATTGGTTCTATACAAAGGCAAAACGGTCGAACAAGGTTCGGCAAAGGAGGTCTTCAACACTCCAAAGCACCCCTACACGAAAGGACTTTTGGCTTGCCGCCCTCCTAAAAACGGTCGTCCATATCCATTGCCCGTTCTGTCTGACTTTTTGGAAGGCGAAGGCACCCTAAAAGCGTCAGAGTTAGCAGCTCCAAAGGTTAACACCAAGGCCCTGTACGTTGAGGGGCTGAACATTGGCTATAAGGTTCGAAAAGGCTGGAAGACATCTATAAAATGGGTGGTTCGTGACCTCGATCTACAGCTAAATGTAGGCGAAACGCTAGGCCTCATAGGTCCTTCAGGTAGCGGAAAGAGCAGCGTGGGAAGAGCGGTTGTAGACCTCGTACCCGCGACATTCTCTATTAGAAACTTTGAAGGTAACGAAGGCCGGGTCCAATTCATTTTCCAAGACCCGTCATCGGCCTTAAATCGCAGCCACACCATAGGCCGCATTTTGGATCAGGTCCTCTCTCAACATGCGCCAGAGTTCACCCCTCTTGGTCGCAAGGACAAAGCATCCGCCCTGTTGCAAGAAGTAGGTTTACACCCCTCTGACTTGGCCAAAAAACCAAAAGATTTTTCCGGCGGCCAGCGCCAGCGTATCGGTATTGCAAGAGCTTTGGCGGCAGATCCAACTGTTTTAATTTGTGACGAAAGTGTCAGCGCCCTTGATGTCAGCGTTCAAGCTCAGGTACTCAATTTGCTGAACGGTATCAAAAAGAATCGGGGCCTTAGTATGATTTTCATCTCCCATGACCCCAACGTTGTTAGGTACATGTGCGACCGTATTCAGCGGCTTGATTGAGTCTATCCCAGTCAGATTAGGCCTCTTGAGAAGGGCAAATTATTTTTAACAAAAGGCTAAAGTGTAATTCCCTTATTTTTGAACGCAATAGGGTCAAAATGAAACAACCAACGCTTTCTTAAGGCGTAACTTTTCTATACTAAAAATGCAATTATGAAGAAGTTATTACTTTCAGTTGTATTCCTTTCCTTTTCGTACACCGCCAAAGCTCAAGTACAAGTAGATCTCGGTGGAGCATTCTCGTTTGAATATGTTGGTTTAAATACGGACGGAACAGTTAAATACGACGTGTATTTCAATTATTCGTCTGATACGGGTTGGGCAGGAGGTCCTACGACTACTTTCGGACGGTATAGGAAAGTCAGCCAAGCAGCACCGTATCCGCAGGTTTCGATGACATCCGTGCTTCAAACGGGCAAACAATCGGATTGTAACGATGATTTTAGTTACAACAAGTCTAGATGGAAGGAAACGATTGATTTAGACCCATATTCTCAATACGAATTTGTCCATAATTGGTGTTGTCGGGTTCCTTATATTGCAAATATTGACACCACCGGCGGAGTTCCAAATCAGTACGTAAGGGCAATCATTTTGACCGGTCGTTCAGGCGTTAGAGCCTACAACAATAGCCCTCAATATTCGAGTGACTATTACAGCGCGCCTATCAATACTCAAACTCCTATAGAGATATGTTCTCCAGATCCAGATGGGGACAGCCTTTCATTTTCAATAATACCGAGCAAGAAGGGATCTATGAGTCAGTATTTCTTGACCATGTCGAATATTGATTATGATACTGCCAATGGTTATACAAATGCAACGCCTTTGGGCCCAGGGGGAGAATTTACTCTTGACACCAACATGAGGGTTTTGATGGTGAAAAACGACTCTGCACAGTTCAACCTTCTAACAGTTCGAATTATTGAGTGGGCAAAAGACACCAATAATGTGCCAAAGATTATGGGTGTTACTAACAGAGAGATTATGTTAGACTTTACCGACTCATACACACCCAGCCTTTATGGTATAAGCGCCAATTATGCCGCATCATCATTAAACTCTGACAGTGTATACGTTAACCTAAAAGAAAACATAAGCCTAACTTCAAATAGTCTAGACTCAAATATTGTTTGTCTTGTTAGTCCAAATGGTGATACATCTGCGGTTACCGGCATCCATTACGCCGGGTCAAACAGCGAGTTGTTTCTACACACCGACTCAATAGACTTTCCAGGAGTATGGAAGCTATACTTCACTCAACAGGGCAATTTTGCAAACCGAGGAGATTGCGGCGAGCCGCTCATTGATACGGTTCTGCTTAACATACCTATTCCGGACATTAAGCTAGTGGGCGATACAGGCTATGTTTACGTAGGGCCTTCTAGGGACTACTATGTTTTAAACGGACAGTTTTACGACTCTATTTCTTGGATTTGTACAAACGGTGCGATTACCTCGGGTCAACACGACTCCATTCAAGTTGAATGGGGAGCAACATCCAACGGTCCTGGTTTTCTTCTTGCTGAGGCTGTTAAACTCAAAGACGGGACAAACTTCATCTTGTCTGTAAGTAGAGACTCACTTACTGTTGATGTAAACGGGCTTTTATTGCGGGATTTCGAAAATGACGTTTCGGTTTATCCCAATCCATCATCGTACGAAATAGAGGTGGACGGATTACACGAAGGCGTGAGCTATGAGGTTGTGAACTCTGCAGGTTTAACCATAATCTCGGGCAAGTTGCAGGACTCCAAGGTAGATGTGTCGGAGTTGCCTTCAGGACCATATATTTTGAAGTTTAGCACCGACAGTAAGCTATTCCTTAAGGAGCTGATAATTACGAGGTAAATCAGTTTTCCCGCTACACGAAATTTTCGTTTTGCCGCTTGTTGTAGGCATGTATGCCTACAACAAGCGATAAGTATCACGGCCCACAAGGCGAATTGATAATTAATTTAGAAGGTATTATTTGAGCCTTACAACTGTCCCGTACGCCAGCATTTCTGAAGCCCCTTGCATAACCATTGATTTGCCGAAGCGAATATTGATTACTGCGTCTACGCTCAGTCGCTCAGCCTCCTTTAGTATCTGCTGTATGGCCTGCTTGCGACTTTGTGCCTAAGGTTTTTTACTCTTCGATCTCTCTACCGACAATGTTTTTGAGCCCGCCGAAGATGTTTCGACCGATATTTCTAGCGCGAACGGTAGAGCTGCGCGCAATACCTAAGATTTCAGAAATTTCTTTTCCCGGAACAGTTGAGCTGTTTGAGGTAATCAGGATATTTGTTTTTAGCCCAATAAAGTTAGCTAATAGAACCTAGGACACGCTTCATAAATCCATTTAATGCATCTTTTTTAGTAGTGCCATGTGCGATTTCTTTATGAACTTCTATGGCACCGTAGAGGTTTGACATCAATTCGCCAATGACAGCCGTTTCTTCGTCCTTCAACGTTGGCACATCTACTAGTGATTCAAGAAGCTCAAGAGTTTCGTGGATGTAGTCCACATCGTTCTTCTCGACAAAGTCCACTAGGTGCTTGATAATGGGGATTTTCATAGGACTGTTATTTTCCTTCAAATGTAATAGCTTCTGTGTATTGCCTCAAGGAGTCCTCATAGATATTGGCAATCATCCTATAGGTTTTGGGCACTAATCAAGGTTAAATAGAGGAAAGTCCTGGTTATAAGTTGAGTGGCGTCACAAACAAAGATGCTGTAACTTTATAGCCTGAGTTCATATGACTAATGAAACCAAAAGTTGAGATGAGAGTTTTAGCCATTACAGCCTTTACCGCATTGTCTTTGTTTGTACAAGGCCAGATTCTGAATATTACACCCGTATTCCCGTCGCAGAACGATACCATTACGGTAATTTACGACGCCACGGAAGGAAACGGGGCATTGACCGGCTATACACCTGTGTATGCGCACACCGGTTTGATTACAAACCAAAGCACTACACCAACGGACTGGAAACACGTTCAAGGAAATTGGGGAACGGCTGACCCTAACGTTTTAATGACCTCGTTGGGAAACAACCTCCACAAGATAGAATACCATATTCCTACTTATTACGGTTTTGGAAGCAATGTAACCGTTCAAAAACTTGCCTTTGTATTTCGTAATGCTAATGGTACAGTGGTTGGTCGAGCAGCAGACGGCTCGGACATCTACTACGACATTTATCCAGCCAACGCCGGGCTTATTGCACAGTTTATGAAGCCAGAAAGTACACTATTGATTTCTCCAACGGATTCTTTGGAAACCGTTGTTGCCGCTTCGAAATTTTGTGATTTGAAAGTCTACGACAACGGCACCTTGGTCTTCCAAGACTCGTCGAAACAAGAAACTTTCTATCTGAGCGATACCGTACCGGGTATGCATATGGTTATACTTGAAGCAACCGATAGTTTAACGACCGTCTATGACACCATTCAATATGCTGTCGAGCCGCCGTTGCAAGTAGCATCGTTGCCGAGCGGTATGGAAATGGGGTTGAACGAACTGAATGATACTACGGTATTCTTTAAGCTCTTCGCTCCGGGCAAGAACCGTGTATATGTGCTCACTTCGGTGAATGACTACTTGCCAGCGCCAGAAAACGCGATGAAGCGCACGCCAGGGGGCACATGGTGGTTCAAGGAATTGACAGTACCGGCAGGTCAGCCGTTTACGTATCAGTATTTGATTGACGGACAGCTCCGCGTAGCAGACCCGTTTTCGACGTTGATTTTGGACCCTTGGAATGACAGTTACATTCCTTCGTCAACCTATCCAAACTTACCGGCATATCCAGCTGGAAAGACTACTGGTAATGTCTCTTTGTATGAAACCGCCAAAACTCCGTATCAATGGAAGAACACTAACTTCCAAGCGCCGCCACAGGAGGAATTGGTCATTTATGAATTACTAATCCGCGACTTTGTAACTACTCGCAACTATCAGACGGTTATAGACACATTAGATTATATTTCCCGCTTAGGCGTGAATGCGATTGAATTGATGCCAAATTCTGAATTCGAAGGGAACTCTTCATGGGGCTACAACCCGTCTTTTCATATGGCAGTCGATAAATATTACGGTACGCCAGATATGTTCAAGGAGTTTGTAGATAGCTGTCACTCTAGAGGTATTGCCGTCATTACCGACCAGGTGTTCAATCACGCCTACGGGCAAAATCCTATCGCCCAAATGTGGTGGGACGGCGTGAATAACCGACCGGCAGCGAATAACCCGTATATGAATCAATACTGTCCTCACCCGCCAAACTGTTGGGGGAACGACTTTGATCATTTCGTGCAGCCTACGCGCAACTACATGGACCGCATCAACACATACTGGATTGAAGAATTTAAGATCGACGGTATCCGATTCGATTTTACCAAAGGTTTCACCAACAACTCAAATGCGGACAATTATTCGTCCTCGAGAATTGCTGCGTTAAAGCGCATGGCAGATGCCCTGTGGAATGTCGACCAAGATTTTTATGTCATTCTAGAGCACTGGGGTCCAAACAACGAAGAAAAGGAACTGAGCGACTATGGAATGATGCTCTGGGGTAACGCAACATATGAGTATTACGAAGCGGCTATGGGATACACCAACAATAGCGACTTTAAGTGGGGAATTTACAAGGAGCGCGGCTGGAACGACAAGCACTTGATCACCTTCACGGAGAGCCACGATGAGGAACGCGCAGCCTACAAGCTAAAGACCTACGGGAATTCGAGTGGCAGCTACGATACGAAGACACTGGCTACGTTGGCTGATCGCAAGATTTTGACCCATACTTTCTTGTACACCATTCCGGGTCCGAAGATGATGTACATGTTTGAGGAATTGGCATATGATATCTCGATTGATAATCCGTGTCGTGTTTGTGAAAAGCCTATTTTGTGGAGCTACTACGAAAACCAGCACCGTCAAAAGGTCTATTTCTATACCGCGGCGCTGATTGATATGCGCAGAAAGTACGGTGTTTTCAACACGAACAATTTTACCTATGCACTTAATGGAGGGTCAAAGCGTATTAACCTATCAGTTACCGATACCAGTGCAACCGTGGTAGGGAATTTTCGCGTAAACTCTGGCGATGTTTATCCAAATTTCCAGCACGTGGGAACATGGTTTGACTACTTCACTGGCGATAGCATTGTTGTAACGAATACTTTAGCACCGTTGACCTACCAGCCTGGCGAGTGGCATGTTTACACCGATGTTAAGCTCAACAAGGCGACTTTTGTTGGTGATCAAGAATGGGAATTGGCACCTAGTAACGTAGCGGTTTATCCAAACCCAACTAGTGGACGTATCGAGCTTCTCGTGGATGTTGCAGAAGGTACAACTGTGTACTACGGACTCTACGACATTACAGGTAGATCAGTGCATCGCGGCGCGTTTAATGCAGCCCTTTACGGCATTACAGAACTCGACCTTAACCACTTGCCATCGGGAGCGTATGTGTTGGAAATCCGAGTAGGGTCTAAAGTTTACAACGAACGCCTGTTGATTGAATAAGGGTCTAACTAAGCAGTTAAATATCCTGTTTGAGCTACGGAGATAGGATATAGAACCCCTCGTTATTGAAATAGGACAATACTATTGTTTAAGTGTGCAATAGGACTATCCAGGCAAGTATATTTTATCACGTTCTAATGAACCAAAGGGGACATTGAGGTTTAGCCGATTAGCCGAGCATACAGCGCCTCTGCATGCCTTAATAATTCATGGTCTGCACCTTGTACCTGCCTTGGAGTTTTCTTAAATCTGTATAGCGATGAGCAGTCAATAGGAGCATCAAGTACTGCCTCAATGCGAGTTAAGGTTTCCTTTGGGTTCGTCAAGAACGATTCGTAGCTCAACACAGTGATTTGAGCAGATTGAGGGATGTTTTCGTAATAGTTTACCCAGCGTTCAAGCCAATAATTGATATCAGTTGTATTCCCATCGTGGTGGCCCTTTCCACCAAGTATGAACGGTCTTTGGCCCAGCCCAAATTCGTGGTGGCCCAGCCAATCCATATATTCTTTGATGAACGGATCGCCTTCTTGCTTGGCAGAAAATTGTTGGTGTTGAGTCATCAAGCTGCAGGCATGTTGGAGCGGTCTTCTTACTAAAATAAAAACGGCAAGATCTGTATTGTGCTCCACGAGCGAAGGCAAACGCAGAATGGCATTGTTGTTTTTAGCCAGATAGATGCGTGAGCCAGCGATACTGTTTTGGTACCTGCGGTACAATGCATTTTCTTCGGAAGACAGTTCGTGTTCATAGACGCCATCTTCTTTGATATAGACATCGTTCTTTAAGACTTTGAAGAAGTACTCTTCCAGCGCTTCAACACTGGCTAGACCAACCATAACGCCGTCGCCGTGGGCACGCTCTTTATCCTCTGTTACCTTCGGCCGGTATATTTTACTCCAAATGCGAGGGGCTAACAGCAAGGGCATATTCCTATAATCTAGGGAAGCGAAGGAACCGCGCTCGGCAAGGGATTTTGTCAGTGCAGTAGTTCCTGCTCGAGCAAGCCCTGTAACAAGCACCCTGGTGTAAACATGCCGGGCGTTTTCTTGTGCATTAACGCCTTTCACTTGCAGCTCTAGTAGCTTTTTACCCAAAAAATAATTGTCCAAAACCAAGCGATGAAAGAGCTGTGAAAGGTCGGAATAGGCACTCCCGTTGCTTTTCGTGAAGAAGAAGGGCACCACAGAGCCTATACTGACAATGATTAGTGCCCAATTGTTCGAAAAACCTTCACCAAGCAACCAACCGGGTAGTTGCCAACCCAAACTAAAGACAGTGATTGCAATGACAACAAGACTCCCTATTAACTGTGCAAGCACCTTGGTCGTTCTGCTTGAAGCGGCATTTATTGCGGCGATTTTAGACAGCTCTTCACTCGGGGTAAAGAACACATTTAGAAGACTGACACTCGCAGTTGCCGTTTCAAAAAACAAATTTTTCATCCACAAAATAGCTTGACCCAACATTACTCCGCTCATAGCGGCAAACCCATAAGCAATTACCGTATTGCCACTGAGGACAGCAATAGCATCAGCCAACGGCTGATTGAAAGCTAATACGGTAGCTCTGATTATTATAGCACAAACCAACAGAGTGTTTAAGGGTGTAAAAGTGAAACCGGGAAACGTCTTTTGAGACACTTCTTTGGCTAAGAATGAGGCTTTGGCTTTGCGCTTACTTCGAAGAATAAGAAGCAGAGAACCCACAATTATACTTCCTAAAACTATACTCACCCATGTCGGCACACTATGAAGTGCAGTGTTGTACTTTCCGCTACTTTCTACACCCAACCACGAAGGGTTGAAGGTTGTAATAATTAATAAGGCGGTGAATACAGTTGCGTAAAATTCCCACGAAAAAGAGGTCGCTGACATTGATGATTCCAAAGCTTCCCTCAAAGGCTTCGGCGCTTTAAATAGGCTGTACCAGAGGCGGTACCCAAAGGAAAACACGATGAGAAGAAGGATGAGCAC
>CAJWZE010000012.1 GCA_913049845.1 uncultured Cryomorphaceae bacterium | reverse complement strand
CGTATTTCTGGATGTTATTGAAGACTTGATCATCACGAAGTCCAATACGTTTTTGAATGAACTGGGCGATGCGCAGGTTGGCCTGGTGTGGAATCAAACAATCGATCTGTTCGGGCATCATGCGATTCGTTTTCAGCGCTTCACCGATAACTTCTCCAAATCGCACTACTGCATGCTTAAATACAAAGTTCCCATTCATCTGTGGAAAGTGAATTTTTGGAATAATACCCTTCTCATCGTACTCATCCAGCCAATGCTGCGTTCCAAAACCCTTCATGGTTAGCTCTTCCTTATGTTTTCCCTCACTGTGCATGTGACAGCTCATAATGCCCTTATGACCTTCTGGAGCGCGTGAAAAAACTGCAGCACCAGCACCATCACCAAAGATGACGCTCAGTCCGCGACCGCGGGTTGTTTTATCTAGGAACGGACTTTGGAGTTCAGCTGCGACGACTAGTACATTCTCATACATCCCCGTCTGCACGAAGGCATTTGCGATAGAGGTCGCGTAAATGAAACCTGAACAGGCATTGCGTATATCCGTAGCACCGATAGTACCCATTTCCAGGGCCTCTTGCACCTGCACACCACAGCCTGGGAAATAATAATCTGGGCTAATGGTGGCAAAAATTATATGATCAATATCGTCTTTCGTGAGTCCTGAATTTTCAATAGCCATGGTCGCGGCCTTAATACCCATCGTGGCAGCCGTATTGCCGTCGCCTTCTTTGACCCATCGGCGCTCTTCAATACCCGTTCTTTCACGAATCCATTCATCTTTGGTCTCCATCAATGTACTCAGGTCGTTGTTCGTTACAATATTTTCAGGGACATAATGGCCTAATCCTGTGATTCGTGCTCTGTGCATGTGTTATGTGTTGAAGTATTTATTACGTGTTAAGGTTATAAGTTAGCGCAAAAATGACACATTAACTTGCCATCCTGTCAGTAAAATTTAGTAATGAACTTAATGGCACAAACGTTGCCGTATGCTTGAAAACCTAAAAAGAAAAAACATGTCTAAAGGATCAATTAATGTAACCGCGCAGAACATCTTCCCAATCATCAAAAAGTTCTTGTATAGTGACCATGAAATTTTCCTACGCGAGCTTGTTTCCAATGCCGTAGATGCTACCCAAAAGCTTAAAACGTTGACCAACCTTGGTGAAACCAAAGGTGAATTGGGCGATTTAACCATCCAAATCAAAGTGGATAAAAAAGCAAAGACGCTTAGCATCATCGACCGTGGTATTGGTATGACAGCGGAAGAGATTGATAAATATATCAACCAAGTAGCCTTCTCAGGTGCGGAAGAGTTTGTGAAGGAATACGAGGGCAAGATGGAAGGTGCCGATCTAATTGGCCACTTCGGGCTTGGGTTCTACTCTGCTTTTATGGTCGCTAAGAAAGTGGAAATCCTCACAAAGTCGTACAAAGACGATCCTGCCGTTCAATGGAGCTGTGAAGGAAATCCTGAATTTGAACTGATCTCTATTGATAAAGAAGAACGAGGAACTGAGATTTGCTTGCACATCGCGGAAGACAGCCAAGAATTTTTGGAGGATAATAAGATTAACGAACTATTGAGCAAATACGCCAAATTTATGCCTGTGAGCATCCAGTTTGGTGAAAAGGACGAGAGCTATAACGCCGCAGCAGAAGGCGAAGAGGCGAAATGGGAAACGAAAAAAGTCCCTAACGTCGTAAATAATACAAACCCTGCCTGGGTGCGGACACCGAGCGATTTGACGGCAGAAGATTATAGAGAATTTTACCGCGAGCTCTACCCAATGAGCTTCGACGAGCCGCTCTTCAACATCCACCTGAACGTGGACTTCCCGTTCAATTTGACTGGGGTATTATACTTCCCGAAAATCAAGCCGAATGTAGAGCCTCAACGAAACAAGATTCAGTTGTTCCAGAAACAAGTGTTTGTAACTGACAGCGTTGAAGGGATCGTTCCAGATTTCTTGACTTTATTGCACGGAGTAATCGATTCACCAGATATCCCACTAAACGTAAGTCGTTCGTACCTCCAAGCCGACGGTAATGTGAAAAAAATCTCCTCACATATCACGAAGAAAGTAGCGGATAAACTCGACGGGATGTTCCGCAAAGACCGTGAAGACTTTGAGGCGAAGTGGAACGACATGAAGATCATCATCGAATACGGTATGTTGACCGAGGAGAAATTTTTTGATAAGGCGAAAAAATTCGCGTTGTACGAAGATACCAAGGGTAAACTACACACTTTCGATGCCTACCTAAAATCTATCAAGAAGAATCAAACGGATAAGGACAAAAAAACAGTCGTGCTTTACGCTTCACACAAGGACGGACAGCACAGCTACATCCAAGCCGCGGAAGCTAAAGGATACCAAGTATTGCTTTTGGACTCTCCGCTTACTTCGCACTTGATCCAAAAACTAGAAGGTGAACACAAAGACACCACCTTTGCTCGCGTAGATTCTGATTTGATTGACAACTTGATCAAGAAAGACGAAACACGCGTTGCTAAACTGAGCGAGAAACAAAAGGAAGAGTTGAAAAAACGACTTGAGGCGATTGTTCCTAAAGAGAAGTTCACATTAAAACTAGAGGATATGGACTCAACTGAAGCGCCACTAGTAATAACTGTACCAGAATTTATGCGCCGCATGAAGGAAATGCAGATGACTGGCGGTGGCGGTATGATGGGCATGAGCGATTTCCCAGAAATTTACGACCTTGTCGTGAACGCTAACCACAGCCTAGCTTCTAAGATTCTCGACACCGATAATGAAGGCGCACGCTCGAAAGAGGTGAATCAAGCCTTAGATCTCGCTAAGCTTCAGCAAAACTTACTGCACGGTGAAGAGCTAACTGCATTCATCGCACGTTCTTACAAGATGCTTGGTGACGAGTAGATTAAATGTTGAATAAACATTCTTTGATCCAAGGAATGTCTGAGGGGGCTCCGGTCCCCTTTTTGTATTTTTGAGGCTCACTCAAGATGTATCATTATATGAACACAGACGTACTATCCATAGCTACACAAAATGCAAAGCTTTGGACTTCAGGTATTTTCGATGAGGAAACCCGAGCAGAGGCACAAGCCCTGCTTGATAAAGGCGGCGACTATTTGATCGAACCGTTTTACAGAGACCTTGACTTCGGAACCGGCGGTATGCGCGGAATAATGGGAGTAGGTACTAACCGAATCAACCCATATACCCTGGGTACGGCAACTACGGGCTTAATAAATTACGCCAAGGAGACCTATGGTCGTAAAGACCTTAAAGCAGCTATCGCCTTCGACAGCCGCAATAACTCCAAGGCTTTTGCCCGCAAGGTTGCCGAAGTATTGAGTGCCAATGGTGTACACACGTATTTGTTTAAAGAATTGCGCCCTACCCCGGAGCTGAGCTTCGCTGTACGCGAGCTAGGCTGTGATTTCGGTATCGTTTTGACAGCCTCACATAATCCCAAGGAATACAACGGATACAAGGTGTATTGGAACGACGGTGGCCAATTGGTCCCACCACACGACGGTGGCGTTATCGCTAAAGTGCGTCAAACTAAATTTGAAGACATCAACTGGAACGCCAATGAAGACCTCATCGAAACGATCAGTGAGGCTATCGACTCAAAATACATTGCTAATGTCGTGGCCCAAAGCCTCAACAACGATGGCAAAGAGGATCTTAAAGTGGTATTTACCGCCCTGCACGGAACTTCTATCGTAAGCGTCCCACCTGCACTCAAGGCTAGTGGCTTTACTAACGTACACATCGTTGAAGAACAAGCCAATCCAGACGGCAATTTCCCTACGGTGGTCAGCCCAAACCCTGAGGAAGGTGCCGCGCTCGCGATGGGTATTGGCCAAGCACAAGCCAGTGGCAGTGACATTGTAATTGGTTGTGATCCGGATACCGACCGCGTAGGTATCGCGGCAAACGACGGCACAGGTAAGATGCAGCTGCTAAATGGAAACGATACTGCAGCATTGCTTGTACATTATGTACTGAGTCAAGCAGATGCTCATAATGCCGTTCCAGATAATCCCTTCACTGCAGCAACTGTAGTAACTACGGATTTGATCGCTAAAATCTCAGAACGCTACAACATTCCTTGTTTCCGCTGTTTGACAGGGTTTAAGTGGATCGCAGATATCATCAACAATAAGCCGGAGATGAACTTCATGGTTGGTGGTGAGGAGAGCTACGGCTACCTCATCGGAGATTCTGTTCGCGATAAAGATGCAGTAGCATCTGCAGTTATGATTGCTGAAATGGCTGCCCATGCTAAGGCGCAAGGCCGTACCGTACTCGATCAGTTAGAAGCCATCCACCGTGAATTTGGTCAATACCAAGAGCGTTTGATTTCCATCACCAAGAAAGGACGCTCAGGCGCCCAGGAGATTGCTGATATGATGACTGCCCTACGCAACCACCCACCTAAAACCTTGGCGGGGTCACCCGTTGTTGTTGCTATCGACCACAGTAACTCCACTCAAACCGCTCTACGCAGTGGAGCAACGACAAGCACTGAGCTGCCTGCTTCAAACGTTTTGCAGTTTATCACTGAGGCTGGGGATAAGGTCAGTGCCCGTCCTTCGGGAACCGAACCGAAAATTAAGTTTTACTTCAGCGTATGCACTTCAACTGGCGAGAACCATGCAGCCACCAAGGCAGAACTTGAAAGAAAGATTGATACCTTTATTGAGGAATTGAACCTTTAATTCAGACATGAAGAATTTCATTGTTACAGGGGCCATTTCGATGGCCTTTTTTTCTTGCGCATCGCCAGAGCCAGAAGCTATAGAAGCTACTAGAGAATATTTCATTGGATCAATCATCCAAAACGACTCCACCCGAGTATCCTTTAATGTTCACCTCGAGGAAGACATACTCACGTTTAACAACGGAGTACAGGAATCTTTTGAAGTCACTGTAAGTGGAGAAGATACCCTTCGAGGTACTTTCCCTGTATTCGCCTCTGACCTCTGGCTCGTTGCCACAGAAGATGGGTTTAAAGGTGAATACTACCGCACGGACGCAAATAATTATCGATTACCTATGGAGCTAACACCTGGACGTATGACCTATGGCCAGAGCCCTTCGGCCTTTTCTAGCCAATATGCCATTACCCGCTACATGGGTGACGGCGAGGAGAAGTCTGCATTGCTGCAGCTGAATAAAAAAGACGGTATTCTCGTAGGGACTATTGCAACATCCACAGGGGACAGCAGATTCATGACAGGTTACGAGGTCGAGGGTGGTTTTGAGCTCTTGGGCTTCGACGGCAGATTCATATACAAAGTCCGTGCTACCATTACCGATGGCAACATTGAAGGCCACGTTTGGGCAGGGATGACCGGCTACTATTCATTCTCAGGTGCAGCTGATGCTAACGCTATGTTGGAGGATCCCGAAGAAATGTCAAAGTTGCGTAAAGATTATACGCATATCGAATGGCATTTTCCGGGCTTGAATGGGGATACTGTTGATTTTGATAGCCGTACCGTCACCAAGCCTACAATCTTGGCCATCCAAGGTTCCTGGTGTCCGAACTGCATGGACGAAGGTCGTGTATTAGACCAATACTACCGTGAATTTGAGGGAGCTATTGATGTTTTCGGACTGAGCTACGAATACAGTGGGACTTTGGAAAAAGCTACGGCTGCAGTACAGAAAATGGAGCACGACCTCGGTACCTCCTTCCCCATGGTTATTGCCACCTACGATGCTAAACAGGACCGCAATGCCATATTGCCGTTAGAGCAAATACGAAGCTACCCTACTTCTATTATGTTGGATCACCAGGGAAACGTGGTAAAGATCTACACGGGCTTTTACGGTCCTTCCACCAAGGAATATGATGCTTATGTAAAAGAAACCAGAGAAGAATTAGAAGAATTAGTGGCAAAAGCGAATGGATAATTACCTTGAACACATATGGCCAAATTTCAAAGAGCTTTCTCGTTCCAAAAGGAAAGAGAACAAGAAGTTCTTTGACCGATTATCCAAGCAAGAAGGTACGAAGCTCAATGCCAAATTTCATGCAGTACACGAGGAAGTCTTTGCCGAAACAGACTGCCTCAAATGTGCACGATGTTGTCGCGCAACGGGACCGCTGCTCACCAAACAAGACATTAAGCGAATATCGAAAAAGCAAGGTATGAAACCAGCGGCGTTTGAAAAGCACTATTTACGTGTAGATGAAGATGGCGATTGGGTGATGAAAAGTTTGCCATGTCCATTCTTAGAATTGGCCACAAACAAATGCACCATCTACGAATATGCGCCAAGAGCTTGTCGGCAATACCCGCATACCGATTACACTAATATGAAATCAATTTTAGGGCTGACAGAAATCAATTTTCGTCACTGCCCCGCAGTGTATGAGATGGTAGAACGGATGAAAGCTAGATCGTAGCGTTATTCATGAATGGTTCCTCGTCTTAAGCCAAAGTGAAGCAACATCGATAAACCAATCACAATAAGCGTAGCAATTACATTATACCATAAAAATCCTATGGATAGTGCGCCTTTAGAATTCAAATAGTGGCAAATGAAAATAGTCACTTGAGCGATGAGTCCGCCAATAAACACTTGATTAGCACCCACTTTTTTCAAGAATAGTCCCACCAGGAAGATACCCAGAATAGTGCCGTAAAAAAGACTACCTAGTACATTAACTAGCTGTATGAGGTTCTCATAGAGCGGCGCTGCCAGTGCCACCAGGATAGCGGCAATACCCCAAAGAAGAACTAGCGTTCTGATTGTACGTTTTTCGTTGTGGTCATTTTTGCCAAAGAAGACTTGGAAATAATCCACATAAGTTGTTGTCGCCAAAGCACTCACTTCACCGGCGGTAGAAGACATTGCGGCACTGATGATAACAGCCAATAACAGCCCTATGAGCCCTTTAGGCAGGTTTTCAAGAATGAAGGTGATGAATACATAATCCGTATCCTTAGGTTGAAAGCTACTCAGATTTTCGTCAAGTAAATCCATATAGGAAGCACGGTATTGTTCTTGAAGTTCATCGTAGTATCGAGCCCCATCCCAATCTGTGTTAACCAATGCCTCACGCTTAGAATCCCAAGCAAGAGCATGTTCGAGCTCAAGGGACTGCAATTGCTGCTGAATCTCAACCGGAGCACGTTCAATCTCGCTTTGATTAAAAAAAATAGGCGGTTTAACGAATTGGTAAAAAACAAAAAGCAGGACACCAATGGCAAGAATTGCGAACTGCATAGGCACCTTGAAGGTGGCATTAAAAAGCAAGCCAAATTTAGAACTGCGTTCGTCCTCGGCGCCCAAATAGCGCTGCACTTGGCTTTGGTCTGTACCTAGGTAACTTAGCGATAAAAAGAGTCCACCGGCCAGTCCAGACCACAACGTATACCGTGTACCCGGGTCAAAGGACGTACTTACAATGTCCAGCTTGCCCATATTACCCGCAATGTGGTAGGCATCGTACATACTTACTGGAATAAGGTTTATCAAAATGGTTGCTGCTATCGCCATACCCAATAAAATGACGGTCATCTGCCATTTCTGCGTGACGGCAACGGCCGCTGATCCTCCGCTTACGGTATAGACCACAACAATGGCACCTATAATGATGATCATAGTATTCAGCGGTACGCCAATGGCAGCCGAAAGTACGATGGCCGGAGCGAAAATGGTGATGCCCGCGCTAAGGCCTCGAGAGGTCAAAAACAATGCTGCTGTGAAAAGGCGAGTCTTGCGGTCGAAGCGCTCTTCCAAGAATTGGTATGCAGTGATGGCACGCATCTTTCGATAAGCAGGCACAAAGAATATGCTGACCAAAACGACGGCAAGAGGCATTCCGAAATAGAACTGGATAAAACCCATATCATTTGCAAACGCCTGGCCCGGGGTGCTTAGGAAGGTAATAGCGGAAGCTTGAGTGGCCATAATCCCCAATCCAATGGTCAAGGGACTTACCGTCTTCGAGCCGCTTAAAAGTTCGCTTGCTGTGGCGCCTTTACGGGTCTCATATACCCCGTAACCTACGATAAGTGCTAGAGTAGCTCCTAATACAATCCAATCTAATGGGTGCATTTATACGAAATCGCGCGTGATGAAGTAAAACAAAACAATCTCAACGACTAGAAGGGCAATTACGCCGATGTAGTACTTCTTCCAATTCAATGTCTGTGTTGTCTTAATGGTCATAATGGAGTATGTTTTGTAAAAGTTTAATGGCACCTGGAACGCCTGCAGGCAGTTCTCTAAACAATGACAATCCCGTGTAAATTACGGAACCTTTTCCATAATGTCCAACAACGGTGCTGTTGGAATAGTTCGTACCTGTACTTTCCGTAATGGTGAGTACTTCAGTGAACCCTTCGTAAGATTTAGGGAAATACAATCCACGCTCCTGAACCCAATAGTTAAAATCTGAAGACGTAATCTCATTTGGGGAAGAAAGTATCGGGTGTTTGCTAAGGGTAATCGGTGCGTCCTCTTCGGTCACACGGTCTCTTCCGATAACTACTGGCAGCGGCGTAGGCAGTTCCGTACCGTTTCTTCCAGCAGTTGTGTAAGTCACGACAAAATTGCCACCACCTTCAACGAAGCTCTTTATATTATGACCACTATTCATTAGCCATGTCTCGGTATTAAAGGCGCGGATTCCCACAAGTACAGCATCCACTTCGTTCCATAAATCCGGGGTATTCTCCTTGATTCGAAGTACCTCATAACCCAAATTTTCTAGGGTTTCGTCCATAATATCACCGGCACCTTCAATGTAGCCTACTTTGATGCGCTTTTTATTTAAATTTAATATGGCTAGTGTACTAGAAGCCTCAATAAAGCGGTAATGCGTTCCAATGTGCGGGTAGGAAATCTTATGTTCTTCTTTGAGCAACGGCAAAGAAAAAGACATGCCTTCCATCTTGGTATGAGGGGTAATATGTAGTGTAAATTTTCCTTTCTCTATCGATTTTGGCACCTCAGCTGTAAAGTGATTCCAACCTTTCGAAAGTTCGACCTCGTTGTGGCCACTGTTCCAAACAATAATACCCTGTTGATTCTTGGCTAAAACTGCCCATTGCTGTTTACCTGCACTATTCGCATGGATAGAGTAACCTACAGCGGTGCCTTTTCCGGTGCTCCAATACACTCTTTGGTCGAACTTCGCATGAACGGCCGGTTCAATGACTAAGGCCTCTCGGTATTCCCCTATGGCACGATCAAAGAGTTTTGCAACAGGCAACAAATGAAGAATGATTATTGATTGGTCACTCTGTAGACGAACCTTGACAACATTCGTAGCTTGTTCTCTACCCAACATCAAATCAATTTCCTGCTGAAAGCCTTCATTACTGACTTCTTGGGCGGGATTCAATCCTATGTTTTTTCCTGCTGTCATAACAGAAGCAATAGCCACATTTACATCAGGATTCATACATTGAATCTTCAGCATAGCCGGGTGAGCCGTGTTTTCTATTAAAGGATTTTCCGAGGTATACACCTCAGCATACACTCCCAAGAGATGCAGCATAACCTGTTGCCAACGCTGGTACTTATCGGAAGTAGGAGCCGATTTTTCGAGCAGTGAACCGCCAAGTGAAGCCCACTTAGAAATGGCTTGGCTTCTATCGCCAATCTCCAATGCAAAAGCAGCATCCGAAGCCAGCACTGCGTCGTCCTCCATTGTAGAGGTTTCTGTATCTAAATACCCGGCAAAATCGCCTCCACCCCAAAGCTTCTTGAAATATTCCTCGCGCGGGCCACGGTTAATAGGCACACCAAAACCCTGGCATTTGTGCATGGAGCGAGCAGCATCACCAATGGCACCATAAGTTTCACCTAAAAGCGGGTCAAAACCGCTCATATCTAGCTGAACCGCCTCTGGATCGTCTTTTAGTCTTGGGTCCCACCAAACAGAGGTGTTCCACCAGACGCCCTGCACCGACCAAGGCGCTGTTTCTGTATCGTATTTCTCATCCGCGGCCAGTTCAGCGCATTCAATGGCTAATTCGGCCGATGCCGTGTGGTGGCCGTGGCCTGCTCTCTCGTCTGGAGGGAAACGCGTAATAATAAAATCCGGCATGAGTTCACGTATGATGCGCACAGCTTGAAGCTGCAGGTCGTCGTGATCCCATTTGCTCCACACCTCGTCCACACTTTTGGAATATCCGAAATCTAAGGCATCGGTAAAACATTGATTCCCACCATCCACATTGCGTGCGGCGCGTAATTCGTGCTCACGAATGATACCTAAGTCAGCACCTAGTTCATCGCCAATGAGATTTTGACCACCTGAGCCTCTAGTCAGTGAGAGATAGGTAGTTTCTGCATCCAAGGCATTGGACAACCATGCAATCAAACGGGTGTTTTCATCGTCGGGGTGCGCCGCCATATACAGCACTCTTTTACCCGAAGCGAAACGCTGCATTTCAGCCAAAGTTTCGCTTCTGTCCAGGGGCTTGTATTGCGCAACTCCTTGATTCACAGAACCTACAGTGAAGACTAGCACCAAAGCCTGAACAATGCGTCGTTTTGATGTTATCTTAGTAGTCCAATTTCTAACTGACATATGAAGAGATTTTTACTCGTATTAATCACCGCTTTTTCTGTATCCGCTAACGCCCAATTAAAGTTGAACTTAAAATCGGGCACCTACTACTTAACTGAAGGCAGCTACCTTCAGATTCAAAGCAGCAGCCCAACATATGGGGTTGCCTTGTGGAATCACGCAGTGCTTGCCGAAGATAAAAAAGCATTGTTGGATTTAGGGGTAGAACTCTTCCATTATTTACCAGAAAACGCATTTGAAGTGCGTCTGCCAAAAGGTGTGAGTGCTTCAGACCTGAAGGCTGCAGGAGTTCGTGCATTCACCGCATGGACGCCGCGCATGAAATTAGACGGTCCTTTGAGCATCGGAGACATTCCTTCTTGGGCTGTGTTAAACAACGGAAACATTGCCGTCCAATTCTTAACTGCTCCAGAATTCTCAACCTCACTTCGTTACAGTAAAGGTATGCTGCCACTGCGAGACGGCTGGTACACGGCTTCGTTGAAGATTAAGGACCTGGAAAAATTAGCCAAAGAACCTCATGTATTGTTCATCCAAGCGATTGAGGAGCCGGGAACTATTGAAAATGAGAACAGCCGTGCTTCTTCACGAGTGGCCTTCATTCAGCAGGACGGTGAATATACCGGTGAAAATGTTGTGGTGGGTGTTGGCGATGATGGAGACATCGGCCCGCACGACGATTACCGCGGACGCCTTATCTCATTGGCAGGAAACTCTATTGGTGACCACGGCGACCACGTAGCGGGAACGGTCTTTGGCGCAGGTAATATCGACCCAGACGGTGCCGGTAATGCTACAGGTGCTACCATGGTTTACTACAATTATCCACAAAATCTCAGCAATATTGACAACCACTATTCACTGTACGGAATTCGTGTGACGAACAGTTCGTACTCGAACGGTTGTAATGCCGGTTACACAGCGTACGCCCAACAAATGGATAAGGATATTCGTGATAACCCGGCGTTGATGCACGTATTTAGTGCTGGTAACAACAACGGCTCAAATTGTGGGTATGGTGCAGGTTCCCAATGGGGGAATGTAACAGGGGGACACAAACAAGGAAAGAATGTGGTAGCCACTGCCAACATAACCTATCTCGATGCTATTGCGCCTTCTTCTTCACGAGGACCTGCCGCGGATGGACGTATTAAGCCGGATCTTGCTGCGGTAGGGACCAACGTCTATTCGACTATCGATGGACACACCTACGGTTTTAAGTCGGGTACTTCTATGGCCGCGCCAGGTGTAGCCGGATTCTTTACCGTGCTCCACAATGCCCACGACGAATTGCAAGGCGATACCGCCACCGGCGGTTTATTGAAAGCCATTGCAATGAATACGGCAGATGACCTTGGTAATAACGGTCCAGATTTTATTTTCGGATACGGACGAATAAATACTCGTCGTGCCATTCGAACCATCCGTGATACAGCGTGGTTTACCAACTCTATCACAACGGGTGATACATTGACATACGATATCAACGTACCGAGCGGTGCACGTGAATTACGTACAATGCTCTACTGGACGGACAAGGAAGGTTCTACCTTTGCTTCCAAGGCTTTGGTGAACAATCTGGACTTCACAGTAACTGACCTAACCGGTTCAACAACCTACCAGCCTTGGGTACTAAACCCAACACCAAACAACGTTACCCTGAATAACCTCGCAGTACGTGCTACCGATACCTTGAACAACACGGAGCAAGTCACTATCGATGCCCCGAGCAACGGTGATTACCGTTTTACTGTCTACGGAACTAACGTGCCACAGGGTCCGCAGACCTTCTATGTAGTCTACGACGTCGTTGTAGAACGCACGCAAATTGTCTATCCTTTTACTGGTCAGTCGTTGACCCCAGGGGCTATGGTCGTTCGCTGGGACGGAGAAACTAACGGATTAAGCTGGCAATACTCTTCAAATGGAGGAAGCTCTTGGAACAATCTTACGTTGAACCCTATTACGGGTCAAGGAATGGCCAACTGGAACGTTCCAAACAATCCAACGGATGAGGCGTATTTGCGCGTGATTAAAAACGGTGACACTTCAGTAGTAGGTCCCATGACCGTTATGGCACAGCCTTCGGGTCTTACTGTAGATTGGGTGTGTCCGGACAGCTTAAAAGTGACCATTAACTCCGTGACTTCAGCAACCGACTACACGGCTTACATTCTAGGGACGAAATACATGGATTCAGTCTTTACTTCCTCAAGCAATACTATGGTCATTCCTTACGTGGTGAGCACTGATACTTGGATTAGTGCTTCAGCGAATTACAACGGAGCTTTTGGGAAGCGCTCGTACGCCGTTGATCTACCGAGTGGTATCCAAAACTGTCCATTGCCGCGTGATTTAGAGCTGAAGGCAGTGATGAATCCACAATTTGTAAGCAGCTGTCAGAGCAGTACGATTGATGTAGCGGTTCAAGTTCGAAATCCGTCAACTAATATCCTAGATACACTGCCTGTAGCCTACGAATACTTAGGTACAGTCGTTCGCGACACCATTTTTGATTCCATAGCGCCGTATGCAGATACCGTATTCGTATTCCCTAATCCGATTACTTGGTCTGGGACAAGCAATGGTTCCATCCGTGCTTGGACAGAGCTTAGTGGTGATATGAATGCGCAGAACGATACCGTTGATCAAACCATTACCTATTTGAACTCTTCATTGTACAGCTTGCCGTTCCTGCAAGACTTCAACGCCTTCAACAACTGTGGTACCAACACCAACTGTGGGTCTACTGTATGTAACCTTGCCGGAGATTGGACCAACCTCAGTAATGGCTCAGAGGATGATATCGATTGGAGAACCAACGGCGGTGGTACCGCTTCAAACGGCACGGGGCCTTCATCAGGATTCGGTAACAGCGGTAAATATCTGTACCTAGAAAGTTCAGGAAATTGTAATTTCCAAAATGCTGTGTTATACAGCCCTTGTATTGATTTAAGTGGTGCCGTCGCTCCAGAACTAGATTTTGCCTACCACATGTACGGCGCAACAATGGGTGAATTGGTCGTTGAAATATTCGACGGTACTTCATGGACCAACTTGCTTAGTTTAAGTGGTGATCAAGGCAACAGCTGGAAGACGTTGAATACGGACCTAAGCGCCTTTACAGGAGATACAGTTTTGTTGCGCTTTACCGGAACTACTGGGAATGATTACCAAAGTGATATAGCAATTGATAACATTGCCATTGAAGATAAAATAGGAACGCCTTTAGCAGACTTCACTGCTTCGACTTCAACACCGTGTTTGAACGCTCCAATGACGCTTCTAGATGAAAGCACGAAGTCGCCTACGAGCTGGAATTGGACTATAACTCCTGCCACGTTCAGCTTTGTGAACAGTTCTTCTGCGAGCTCACAAAACCCGCAGGTAAGCTTCAGCGCAGTGGGCAGTTATACTATTACATTGATTGCAACGAACACCTACGGCAGTGATACCATCACAAAAACCAATGATATTGTAGTTAATGCATTGCCTAGCTTGCCTGTAGTACAGACATTTACCACAAACAGCCTTGGGGATTTCATCGTGCGGAATGCGGATGGCGGAATGACTTGGACACGCGGTGATGTAGATGGACCTATCGGAGCCAAAACAGGTGTGATGTATATGGGCTACTTCAATTACAATGCCGTAGGTACCACCGACGGTCTATTGAGTCCAAAGTTTGATATCAGTGGATACACTAACCCTACTCTTATGTTTGATTTAAGCTACGCACCATATTCAACCTCATACTTCGATCAGCTTGCGGTAGTCGTAAGTGACGATTGTGGCAGCACATTCGATACACTTTATCTGAAAGGAGGTGTCGACCTGAGTACAGCAGGAACAAGCACCTCAACGTTTGTACCTAATGACCCTTCTGAATGGAGAACAGATACGGTGAGTTTATCCAACTTAACTTCAAACTATGTCCAATTCGAGTTCGTAGGCATCTGTGGCTATGGTAACAACTTATACCTCGATAATATACGTGTAATCGACCTCTCAGGCACACCTTCTGCAGCAACATTAGACCTACCCGCATTGATTTGTGAGGATGAGTTGTTCAACTTTGCTTTGAGCAGCACGGATACAACGTTGGCAGGGAACTTTAGCTTGAATCGTCAGGGTTCATCCATCGTGAATACTTTTATGGGTATGGGTACTCACACTTCTACACTCACCTCAGCAACGGACTATTACCTCGAATATGTATACTACAATGAGAATACGTTTGTCGCAGATTCTGCACTGCTCGTTCCTGGGCCGAAGCTACGTCCTCAGTTCACCTTGGGACTTGCGGGAGGTTTGACGTATAATTTCCAAGACTACTCTACACCTGCACCAACCGCGTGGTTCTGGGATTTTGGAGATGGTAATTCAAGTAACCAACAAAATCCGCAGCATACTTATGCCACCAAAGGTTCTTACACTGTGAAACTGATTGTCACGACAGATTGTGGATTAGATAGTACAATCACAACCTTTAATAATATTGGGCTGGATGAAGAAAGCACGATGCCAATGGTATTTTATCCAAACCCAACCAATGATGTGTTAAACGTGGCTAACGCTGGTGATTTGGGTGAAGCATCCATTGAAATCTATTCGATGGTCGGTACACTACTGCAACGCTCGACGTATGCAGAGCTTAACGAAATCTTTCATTTGGACCTCAGCAGCCTACCTGCTGGTATGTACACCGTGAAGGTGCAATCGACCGCAGGAACCGTGAGTCAAAATATCAGTAAGCTCTAAGCGCGTTTGCTAATAGACAGCAAACCAAGCAATGTGAGCAGGCCATTGTACACTAATAATTCAAAGCCTATGGCGTATCCCAACTGGGGTACCCATAAGCTTATTTGGTATGCGACCAGTGGAGCTGCAACACAAACGGCAAGCACAGCCCATCCTCTAACGGTACGCTTAAACAACAATGCGAAGCTAAAGAGCCCCACCAACGGCCCATAGGTGTATCCCGCTGCTGTAAAAAGCGTACTAATGATACTCTCCGATTTCAAGGTATAAATCAAAAGCATTACCCCTAAAAGTAAAACCATGAATCCGACATAAACTCTTGTACGTAACTTGGTTGACCCGTTGGACTTCATACCTAAAAAGTCAATACAAAATGCGGTAGTTAAGGAGGTTAGCGCACTGTCCGCACTCGAGAATGCTGCCGCAAGAAGGCCTAGAAAAAATACAATAGGGAGCGCGATAGGGAGCGATGGATGCATCGCTATGGCTGAGAATAGTTTATCCCCTGTAGCCGTGATGCCTGTACTTGCTGCAAATTCAGTTAAAAAAATGCCCAACGATAAGAATAATAGGTTCACCACAAGCAATGTAGCGCCCAGCAACACCATGTTCTTTTGTGCATCCTTAAGGTGTTTTACGGTAAGGTTTTTTTGCATCATATCTTGGTCCAGCCCTGTCATTGCAATGGCAATTGACACACCACCTAGCAATTGACGCCACCAAGATTTAGCACCGGTAACCTCTACAAAACGCCAGTCTGGATGGCTGGAGAGAAAGTCTACATAGCTACGATCCACGGGAACTACTGCCTTACCTACGAAGTAAAAAGCCATCACCGCAGCTACGAGCATTAGTGTCGTTTGAAGCGTATCTGTAAAAACGATGGTGGCAATGCCGCCTGAGGCGCTATAGATAGCGATGAGAAGCAGAATGGATAGCGCAGTAATTACGAATGGAATGCCCAGCGTATCGCATATTAGCACTTGTACGACCATGGAAACGATATACAATCGTGCCGCAGCACCGACGATTCTTGAAAGTAAGAAAAATAGCGAACCAGTTCTGTAACTTTCCAAACCCAAACGAATGCCTAGAAACTCGTAAATGCTGATCACATTATTCTTGTAGTATATGGGCAACAAAACGCTCGCAATGAACAGGTACCCTAAAAAATAACCGACCACCATAAGCATGTAAGTCATGCCTGAAGCGGCTGTCCAGCCGGGGACACTGATAAACGTCACTCCAGATAGTGATGCACCAATCATCCCAAAACTCACCAGCAGCCAATTGGCATTTTTATTCGCATTGAAGAAAGTGGCGTTGGATGCTCCGCGTGAGGTTATGCGGCCAACAAAAGCTAAAAGACCCACATAAAGGAGCAATACGAGTAAAAAGAGTGCGTTGTTCATTTCACAAATATGCGTAATCTCTTACTTTTGAACCGGAATGAATTTTTCAAGTCGTAAAATAGAATTGGCCGTAGAGGAAATCTCTCGCCTGCCAGGTATTGGTAAAAAGACTGCGCTAAGACTGGCGCTGCACCTCTTGCGCAGGCCTGCAGCACAGACAGAGAGCCTTAGTGATGCCATATTAGATTTGAGAAATAACACCACCTTTTGCAGCGAATGTCACACAATTTCCGATACGGAAATTTGTAGCATCTGCAGCAGTCCCAAACGTGACAAGAGCATCGTCTGTATCGTCGAGGATGTTCGTGATGTCATGGCTATTGAAAATACAGGCGGATACAGCGGTGTCTACCACGTATTAGGTGGACTAATCTCACCGATGGACGGTATCGGCCCGAGCAATCTCACCATTGATTCGCTCATAAACAAGATAAAAACTGGCGAAGTGAAGGAGGTAGTATTTGCCCTGAATACCACGATGGAGGGCGATACTACAAACTTTTACCTCTACCGCAAGATCAAAAATTTCGGAGCGACCTTAACCACTATTGCGCGGGGAATTGCCGTTGGTGATGAGCTAGAATTTGCAGATGAAGTAACTCTTGGCCGAAGCATACAACACCGCATACCTTACGAACAAAGCCTACCGCATTAATGCTAGACCTAAGCATAGTCATTGTCAATTATAATGTGAAGGAATTCCTTTCGCAGTGCCTCGATAGCATCTATCGGAGTAAGACGAACTATAGCTATGAAGTCATTGTCGTGGACAACCAAAGCAGCGATTCAGGCGAGGCTGAAATCCGAGGTCAATTTTCCGAGGTCCATTGGATTAATAATTACGAAAACTTAGGGTTCGGCAGGGCGAACAATATAGGCTTAAAGGCAGCCAAAGGCACCTACACCCTCATCCTCAACCCCGATACCGTAATGCGGTCCGATACGCTCCAGAAAAGTATAGATTACCTAAAAAACCATCCCGAGGTCGGCGGATTAGGGATTCAAGGTATAGACGGCAGTGGCAAATTCTTACCCGAATCCAAGCGCGCCCTACCCACGCCGTTGGTCGCGTTTTGGAAGATTAGTGGATTAAGTAATCTATTTCCTACCTCCAAGACGTTTGCCAAATATCACCTTGGGTACTTAAGTAAAGACGAAAACCACGAGGTAGACATCCTTGTCGGTTGTTTTATGATGGTCCCGACGAAACTCTTGCGAGAATTGGGTGGCTTCGACCCACGTTACTTTATGTACGGCGAAGACATCGACCTAAGTTACGAATTGCAGAAAACGGGTAAAAAGAACATCTATTTCGCAGAAAGTAAAATCATTCATTACAAAGGCGAGAGTACCAAGCGCGGCAGTTTGAATTACGTCCGCATGTTCTATCAAGCGATGATTCTCTTTGCCCAGAAACAATTTAGCGGCGGTGCTGCTTGGACCTATAAAATTTTGATTTACCTAGGCATTTACTTACGTGCTGCACTTGCCATAGTGGCTCGAATAGCCCGCAGTGCGTTTGCACCAGTGGTGGATGCGGTAGTCCTCTACTACCTTTTGAATACGGTAAAAATTTACTGGGAGCTCAACCACCGTTTTATCAATGGCGGATCCTACCCGGATCTTTACACCTACAACATTCAAGTTGCTTATGTGCTGTTGTGGGTTATTGGTTTGTGGGTAAGCGGCAACTATTTCAGTGGCGCTCAGCCCAAAAACATTATGCGTTCTATGCTCATCACCACACTAATGATCGGCTTTGGCTATGGTCTGTTGCCGGAGGAATTACGCTTCTCTAGAGCATTGCTTGTGCTCGGCGCATTGGTGGGTACCGCTAGTTTAATTGCATACCGAGCGTTGATTGCAGCCGTGTCTGGTCAACGATTATTTTCAAACGAGCAAAGGCGGCCACGCATTATGTTTTACGGTAGCAACAATAACCTCAGCGTCCTAAATGATATTTTAAATGCAAGTGATGTACAACCTTCCTTTTTGTGGCACCAGGAACCGCTGGAAAATCGTCTTTTCGAGCAATTAAAAGCCCTTGTGAAGCTACACCGTATCAATGAATTAGTCGTTGACTGTTCGTCCAGCAGCTATGACGAGCTCATTGCTATTACCGAAGCCTTAGGCACACAGACAGCAGTGAAATCTTTACTTCCCAAGAATGAATTTATCATTGGCTCCGATAGTAGTTTAAGTAAAGGTATGACCTACAAAAAGGCTTTACGTATAACCGATGCGAATTACCTGCGTCAGCGTCGCGTTTATGAGATTGGCCTAACCCTTCTTTTATTGCTCACCTTGCCAATATCATTTCTGCTCGCACACATTATGGGCCGAGGCCAAGGCTGGCAGCTATGGGTATCCCAAGCTGGGCAATTATTTGCAGGAAAACGCACATTGATTGGCTATTCTGCAGGTTTAGGGGAGAAGTTTTCACTACCGCAGATGCCCCAACCGATTTTTGACATTTGCAGAGAATTGCCTCAGGAATTAGACTTTTCTCAAAATGCGATAGCACTTACTGAGGATTATGCAAAAGAGGCTGCCGTGCGCAGCGACCTGTTGCGCTTATGGCAATTAACCAAATGCTCAGCCCCTTAAATTACCACGGTTTTTTGCCGTAAATTCGAGGACGACAAACTTAAGTATCAATGGCCCAATTCGAACTTATCCTGCCCAAAATGGGCGAATCCGTTGCAGAAGCTACTATTACCACATGGCTCAAAAATGAAGGCGATTTCATTGAAGCCGAGGAAAGCATTGTTGAAGTTGCTACCGATAAAGTTGATAGTGAAGTACCATCTCCTGTGAGTGGTACGTTGGTAAAAATTATTAGTAATGTAAATGATGTTGCTCAAGTAGGCGCAGCCATTGCAATCATTGAGACTGAAGGCTCGGGAGAAACAACAATTGAGGCAGAAAGTGCACCTGCTCGCGCTCCCGCTATTGAAGAAGTCGTGGCAGAGATTGAAACAAAAGCTGCTGCTGCTGCTCAGACTGTAACAACCTCTGCTCCAAATGCGCCTATCGCGAAAAATTCAAACGGCCGTTTCTACTCTCCGTTGGTCAGGAGTATGGCGAAAGAAGAAGGTATCAGCCAAGCTGAATTGGATCAAATAACGGGCTCCGGAAAAGACGGACGTGTTACTAAGAAAGATGTCCTTGCATATCTAAAAGCTGGACGCACTGTTCCAGCGCCAGCAGCAACTCCAGCACCCGCGCCTAGAATACCAAATATACCAGTTGCAGCAGCCAATCCAAGTATTACAACATCTGCCGGTGATGAAATTATCGAAATGGATCGCATGAGAAAACTTATTGCAGATCACATGGTAAATTCGGTTCAAACATCGCCACACGTCACTTCTTTCGTTGAAGCAGATATGACGAAAGTGGTTTTATGGAGGAACAAGAAAAAAAAGAGTTTCCAAGAAAAATACGGCGAGAAAATTACATTCACGCCGATTATTATGGAGGCCATTGTTAAAGCCATCCAAGATTTCCCGATGATCAATGTTAGTGTGGACGGATCGAATATCATCAAGCACGGCAACATCAATGTTGGGATGGCCGCTGCTCTTCCATCGGGCAATTTGATTGTACCTGTAGTGAAGAATGCAGACCAGTTGAGCCTCCTGGGAATTACAAAGGCAGTAAACGATTTAGCCAACCGTGCTAGAAACAACGAACTGAAACCAGATGAAATTTCTGGAGGTACATATACTCTGACCAACGTAGGAACTTTTGGCAACCTCCTCGGTACCCCTATTATCAATCAACCTCAAGTAGCTATTATGGCTGCAGGTGCGATTGTTAAGAGACCTGCTGTTGTTGAAACACCGGAGGGTGACCTCATTGCAGTACGACATAAAATGTTCTTGAGCCACAGCTACGACCATCGCATAGTAGATGGTGCGCTTGGAGGAATGTTTGTCAAGCGTGTAGCAGAATACTTAGAAGCTTGGGATATGAATCGAGAGATTTAATCGTTTGATTTTAAATAGTACTTTAGAACCGCCTCTTGGCGGTTTTTTTAACCCCCATAATTCCACACTCATGCAGCTACAGCTTCAACGTCCAATTTGTTTTTTTGATTTAGAAACCACCGGTGTGAACGTCACAAACGATCGTATTGTCGAGATCTGTGTACACAAAGTACATCCCTCAGGTAAAGAGGAAACACATACTTGGCGCGTTAACCCCACTATACCCATTCCGACAAGTGCTTCGCTTGTACACGGCATCTACGATCATGACGTAACTAACGAACCTACATTTAAGGAATTGGCCGTAAAAGTTTATGAGCTCATTTCAAATAGTGACCTCGCTGGGTACAACAGTAACAAATTTGATATTCCGCTTCTCGCCGAAGAATTTCTGCGTGCAGGTATAGATTTTGAAATGGGTAAACGCCTAGCAGTCGATGTGCAAAACATCTTCCACCGCATGGAACAGCGCACATTGAGTGCAGCCTATAAATTTTATTGCGACAAGAGTTTGGAAAATGCACACAGCGCCGAAGCGGATGTATTAGCCACCTATGAAGTACTTAAGGCTCAAATAGATAAGTATGAAGATTTGCAGAACAACATTAAGTTCCTGGCCGATTTTTCCAACCGTCAAAAAGTGGCAGATTTCGCAGGCTTCATCGCTTACAACGATAAAGGTGAAGAAGTCTTTACTTTTGGGAAATACCGCGGTAAAACCGTTCAAAGCATATTAAATGAAAACCCCGGATACTACAGTTGGATCCAAAATGCCGATTTCCCACTTTACACCAAGAAAGTGTTGACTGCGATAAAACTACGTGGATTTAATAACGCCTGAGTATGAAAATCATTTGTATCGGACGTAATTACGCCAATCACGCTGCTGAACTAAACAATCCTATTCCAAAGGAACCCATAGTTTTCCTCAAACCGGACACAGCCATAATGCTCAAGAAGCACCCGTTCTTCATTCCAGAACACAGCAACGAGGTACAACACGAAATCGAGGTTGTAGTCAAAATCAACCGTTTGGGCAAGCATATTGAACCGCGTTTTGCGCACAAGTACTACGATGAAATTGGTCTAGGTATAGATTTTACTGCTCGTGACGTTCAAGCTAAGTGTAAGGAAAAAGGCTTGCCCTGGGAAAAGGCAAAGGCATTTGACGGCAGTGCCGCAGTAAGCAGTTTTTTCAAATTAAAGGACCTGAAAAAGCCGATTTCTGATATTAATTTTCACCTCGACATTAACGGTAAAACTGTTCAAAAAGGAAATACAAAAAATATGTTATTCTCTGTAGATGAACTCATTGCACATGTTAGTAAGTACTTCACGCTCAAAACTGGCGATTTGATTTTTACAGGCACACCTGCCGGTGTCGGTAAGGTGCACCACGACGAACTTTTAGAGTTGTATTTGGAGGGGGAACGTATCTTCTATTTCAGCGTGAAATAGACCATCTAAATCAGCAAGGCGCTCATTCCCTCATTCTAACCCGACTTTTAGCTTAGTTAAAGTCGGGAGCGTTGCCATTTTTATATATTTGTAATTGCCCTATAAAAGGTTAACACAAACGCGTTTAGCAATGAAGAAAAGCTTACTAGTTACCCTCCTTTTTGTTGTATCTGCAACGACCGCTTTCGGTCAGTTCGCCCCCCCAATCGATACAGTCTTTACTGAAAACTTCGATGGAACTCTGGGTGCAGATTCAATTGCCGCCAACTATAACACTGATTCAACCAATGCCACAAGGTCTTGGAACGACACTACTTTTTTGAAAACGACTGGAACAAGGTCATTCCATACGCAGATTTACGCGAATGATTCAATCATTTTCGAAACAGACGCATTTACAACAGTTGGTTACACAAACGTTCGTTTTACGTTTGACCAAATCTGTAAGATTCGGTTCATTCAAAAAGCCTACATCCAAATGTCTCGCGACAACGGTGCAACCTGGGTGAATATGATCGGTACTCATTACCAAGGGGAAAGTCCACAGTTCTCTGCGCAAGGTTGGTTTAACGAGCTTTCGTATCCGTCGGCGCTCCTTTCCCCTTATTGGGTGGGGCCAACTGTCGGTAATAACAACTCTGGCACCACTCCACAACAGAGCTGGTGGGCAAGAGAAACATTCGACCTTAGCTCGTATTTGGGTGTTTACGATGCTACAAACACACAAAACGGATTCGCCAACTGTAAGATTCGTTTTATAATGACGAACAAGACTGGTACGCCGTCACCAAATTCACTAGCCGGTTGGTTTGTCGACAACATAATGGTCGAAGGTGCTCCTTGTGAGCTTGAGCCACCAACATTGGATTGGGTGGGTATCAATCCACAAGCAAAACCTGAGGGTGCGCGTTACATGCCAACACAAGCTGTTCGTGTGGAAGGTAAAGACAACATAGGGGTAGATAGTATGCGAATCTATATCCGCCGCTACGACTACAGTGCAAGTTCGTGGACTGCTTGGACAGATTCTTTGATGAGTTCTACAGTGACCACGAGCTGTCCAGATAGCTCTATTTACGAATATACTTTTGGCAATATAGGCGTAAACGACACAGTAGAATGGTATGTACGCATTTTTGACTGTGCCTGTCCTAATGTGGTGCGTGCACCGCTTGAATCGGCCTCAAATTTCGCATACAAGTTCTGGAGAGATCCAGGTCTCCCTCCTATTTGTGGAACAACGACACAGAACTCCTTCCCGTACTCTACGACACTTCCGATGGAGGAAAATTTCGAGAACCCATTGTATTGGGTAGCAGGTACTGGTTCAGGTACTAGTGGTCTTGCGCATCGCGGTAACTTCCCGGATCAAAATCCACCGAACGGCCAGAACTGGAAGGTCATTCCAAACGAAAACACCATTGGTTTCGCATGGTCGGTACGCTCTGGCTCAACGGGTAGTAATCTCACAGGACCGGATGGCGATGCTTCTACAAATGGTAACGGAAAATATGTCTACACAGAAGCAGACCAAGGTTCTAAAAATGACAAAGCGCATATGATAACACCGTGTTTAGACCTCGGTGCATACAGCTGTGCACTTTTGGAATTTGATTATCATATGTACGGAGCACACGTAGACTTCCTAGCAGTGACTGCCGATACTGGATTCAATACTAGTATCTACGCTGGTTTGGCAAGAATAGACTACGCACAACAAACGAAATCAAACGACCCTTGGAAAACTTATTCGGTTTCATTGAACGACATCGTTGGCGATTATGCACGTATTCGTTTTTCTGTAAACCGTGGCAATGCCTCTAAAGGTGATGTTGCAATCGATAACATCCGCGTTTACGAGCCAGCGGCTTACGAAGTAGCTTTGCGTGAAGTGTTTAACCCGCAGAACGGTTACTGTTCGTACTCTAACAACGAAACTTTGGATCTTTGGGTTCAGAGCAACGGTTGTAACGTACTTGATAGTATTCCAGTGACTTGGGACTACGATTACACAAATGCTACGGGTATAACCACCAATGTAACACACACAGAATACATCACGAATAAAGACCTCTATTTGGGTGATTCTACTTTCTTCACCTTTGCAACAGGCCCGGATTTAAGTGGTTACGGTATTTACGATATTAAAATCTACACCGCGCAGCCAGGTGATACTGTAAATACAAACGACACTATTGGTCCAATCAGAATTGTTCACGAACAGCCTTTTACGACATTCCCGTACGTTATTAACTTTGACGATGCTGCCACGACTCCAGGTAACAATACACCATTTAACGCAGGTACGTTCTCAAACGTTGTGTTCTCTCCTACTCCATCGAGTAACAGTGGTTCGTTTGCTTTTATGGTAGGCACAGGGTTTACACCAACTGTAGGGTCTGGTCCTATTTCCGATAAGAGTGGCTCGGGTAATTACCTCGTTGCTGAAGGGGATTACGGTACCTCGCCTGCCTCAGCTACCTTGGTTTCAAAATGTTTGGATCTCACAGGTATGACTAGCCCAGTATTGCAATTCCGTCACCACATGTACGGTGCTGATATTGGTGCCATCCGTGTTCAGTGGATTAAGGACGGTGAAAACAATTGGTCAAACCCAATGACGCCATATACCGCTACCTTAAGTGACGAAAAAGATGAATGGTCCCACTACGAGGTAGATTTAAGTTCTCAGGCGGGTAAGATTATCAAGCTCCGTTTCATCGCTCAAAAATCAGGTTTCGGTATTGCATCGGATATTGCCTTTGATGATATAGCAATTTTTGATAAGAAAAATGTAGACGTCGGTGTGGATCATGTTATCGCCCCAGGCGTGCGTGTCAACCTCACAGCTGGCCCTGCAGGTAAACGTCTCCAAGTGAAATTGAGAAACTTTGGTAAGCAAACACAGAGCAACATTCCCATTACCTATACAGTAACTCCAACGTGTGGTCCTAATTCGGGTGTAGCAACGACTTATACATTTACTCATTCAGGTTCTGTAGCTGCAGGTAACATGGCTACAGCAGTAGATGTTACTAACACTGTTGCTTGGCCAACAGGAACATTTGAAGTACATGCTTGGACAACCAAAAACGGTGACACGCACGGGTGGAACGATACATCGTATACTATGTCAGCAGGATGGCCAGAAAAATACATTCAAAGCGGTTTCGTAGAAGATTTTGAAAATTGTGCTTTCGGAGATACAAGCGGATTCTTCGTTGCAGGTGATTTAAATATCTGGCAATTAGGATCTATAAATGCGCTCAACGGTAATAATGGATACGGTACGAATGTTAACACGAACGTTCCGGGTGGTATTGAGGAAAATCTTTACTTCCCTCGTTTCATTGGTTTCGATACCATTGCCGGTGTTGAGCTGCGCATTACACACGATATCGACCTAGGTTCTGGTGATGTTGCAGTTATTGAATTCCAAGGTGGTGGTCAATGGAATACCGTTGGTTTCTGGGATCCACAGAACGTCGTAGGAACGAACTGGTACAATACAGGTACTTCCAGTATCAATGATGCATGGGTAGGTAACATTGGTCAGCAAACTTCAGTATGGCCACTTGCCGCGTGGAACTTCTCTTCTGCACCACTTATCCTTCGTGCGCGAATGAAAACGGCAGGTGGTAACAGCGATGGTTGGAACATTGATAAAGTAGAAATCTATGTGCCACCACAGAACAGTGCTGCCCCAGTCAACGTAACGACTGTAGAATACTTGCCTATTCCTGGTCAGAACAACCATATTCAGACTTACATCAGAAATACAGGAGCTAAGATTCTCGACAGCTGTATGGCAGAATATAGTGTGGACGGTGGTACTACATGGACGACACCTGAAAAGGTCGTCTTCAATCCGCCGTTGATCCCACGTAAGGGTGCATGGTATGAGTTTGATGCACCTTGGGTAAACCCATCGAGCGGCGTTTCAAACGTATGTGTTCGTACTTCGTTGCCAGATAGTAAGCCAGATAACTTGACTTCAGACGATCAAATCTGTGCGAATATCACAGTATTGGATAAAATTGATATGGCTACAGATAGCTCGTATTGTAACAACTTTGATGATGCGGCTGTAGATCCTTGGCTGACGTTAAATGCCTTTGTGAAAGACGGTACTACGCTATGGGAGGTAGGCACGCCTAACAACGCACCGTTAATAAGCACAAACTCTGGTTCGAATGCTTGGGTGACGGATCTCGACTCGAACTATAAGAAACGTGATTCATCCGCGCTTTACACCCCTGTATTTGCGATTGATTCAGGTGAGGTATACTCGTACGAATTCATGCACGCCTTCTCTACAGAGATTTACCACGATGGTGGCACAGTCGACGTAACCTTCGATGGTGGTATAACCTGGTATACAGTAGGAACTAACTTGTTCGGTGCGACTTGGTTCAATACGAGCTTTGTAACCTCACTAGATGTATACAAACCAGGATGGACCGGTTTGAGTAACGGTTGGGTACAGGCGAAAATCAACATAAGTGTGGATACCGCACGTAATGCAGTATTCCGCTTTAGATTTGGTTCTGATGAGACCATCAATAAAGCCGGATGGGCGATTGACGATTTCTGTTTCTACGTAACAGACGACCCAGGAAGAGTCTATGTTGTCGGTGAAGAAGAACTCGAGCGCCATATTGGTGTAGGGAACATCTACCCTAACCCTACAACCGGATATGCACAACTGCCTATTTCGTTCCAGCAAGAGGCTGATGTAACGATTTCAATTAGAAATACGCAAGGTCAGCTAATAATGATGCAATCTGTTCATGGCAATGAAGGCATCAACACTTTTCCTATTGCAACTTCAGGTTGGGCTGCAGGTATATACCTTGTTGAAACAGTTACTCCTTTCGGAACAGACGTACAGCGTCTAATCCTGGAATAACGGAAAAACGATGACATTTTTTTCATCCTCGCTTTCTTCTTTAAAGAAGTGGCGGGGGTGTTTTTCTACGAAGTAAATGAGCGACTAACGATAGATTTTTCGTTCGTTCAAGTAACGCGTCCACTTGCGTTGATTTACCAAATGAGCGGCATAGTTCTTTGCAAAGACATGGTAGCCCGGTTGGTCTGGATTTGCACACATAAAGATGTACTCGTGCTCAGAAGCGTTTAAAACAGCAAGTAGGGCTGCTTTCTCAGGTACACATAGAGGTCCTGGTGGCAATCCTTTCACATAATATGTATTGTACGGGTCTTCCATATCCAAGTCCTTTTTGAGAACACGTCGCACTATAGCCCCTGGATTAGCACGTTTGATGGCGTGGATCACTGTAGGGTCTGCTTGGAGCTTTATCCCCTTCTCTAGTCGATTTAAATACAAACGGGCAACAAGTGAGCGATCGTCTGCCTTGCTACTCTCCTTCATAACAATAGAGGCCAAGGTGCTTACTTCCGCGGGAGTAAGTCCTAGTGCGGCAGCTTGCGCTATGCGGTCCTTCGACCAAAAGCGCACTGTGTTCTGGTTGAGCTTTTCTGCTATTGCCGCAGCCGATGCATTCCAGTACACCTCATAGGTATCTGGCAAATAGGCACCAAGGGCCGATGCGTCTTCCCAACCCACACGAGTTTCATTGAAGGCCTCCAATAGACTAATACTATCTGTCATCAATTGTGACGCAAGTTGTCCGGCTAAATCCTCTAAGTTTTCTGCAGAATTAAATTGGATACGAACAGGCTCTTGAAATCCTGCCAATAAGGTGTTTACTATGCTATTTGAGCTTTGGCTGGCAGTGAGTACATAATGTCCCGTTTTTGGTGCAGTCAAGCCTTTCTTATTTGCTAGCAACAAAAATCCTTCTGGCGCCAACAGCACGTCATCTTCTACCAGCAATGCATACAGATCTTCGATAGTCATTTTCTCATCAACATACAGTGTATAAGGCGCGACCTGCTCATTTACATTCGCTTCGAAAAGCATATTGTAACCAGTAAATACTAAGAAAATGAGGGATGCCGGGAGGACAACCCCTACGATGATGATGAATTTTCTCATGAATGAATTAGTTGATAGAGGTGTGCGTCTTCGAATTGGCCCTCTCTCATAATCCAATGCTTAAAAACGCCTGAATGTTCAAAAAGGAGTGACTCAAATAAGGTTTGAGATGCAGGATTAGACTGGGGTACTACGGCGTAAAGCATATGCATACCAAGAGTACCAAAAAGATATTGTTTAAAGGCCTCTAGGGCCAATTTTGCCCATCCCTTTCCACGCGCTTCAGGGCTGAGTACAATACCGATACCGCCTTTGCGCGCTATAGGATCGTAGTCATAGACATCTAACGTACCCACGGGAATACCGTCTACTTCGAATAACAGTCGTAATTGTCCATCGCGAAGAAGATTGCCGGGCTGTGCATCGATATAACTGGAAAGTACTGCTTTGCTCCAAGGCTCCTTACTGATGCCTAAATACCACAAAGAAGCGTCGTTCTCGACGGCGTAGATCCAATCTAGATCTGATGGCTCAAGTGCTCGCAGCACACCTATATCTCCAACCTGTATCATCCCTTCCAATATCCTTCAAAACTATACTGAGCCGGTCCTTCCAGTACTACGCTGGTAAAAGGTCCCGATCCTTCGAAACTGACAATTAGCTCCCCGCCTAAAGCTTTGAGGTGTACGGGTACATTGGCTAAACCATTATGCACAGCTACCATTGCAGCTGCAACCGCACCTGTACCGCAAGCGAGTGTTTCATTTTCCACACCGCGCTCGAAGGTCCGTATAGAAAAGCCGTGCTCTAGGGCAACTAATGAGTTGATATTGCAGCCATCCTCCCCGTAGGCATCACGCAAGGGTCGAGCGAAGGCGATGAAATCATCTTGATGAGTGTCAGCAACTACAACGTGATGAGGACTTCCAGTGTCTACGAAAAAAGCACCGTGACTTTCAACAACTCCGGGAACGTCAATCATACCCAAAGCAACACTTTCACCGCGGACTTCCGCCCAGTGTGGGCCATCAATCGCATGAAACTGCAAGCGAACTGTAACTAAACCTTGGTCTGTTGCGAACTTCGAAATACACAGACCACCATTACCACACATGCTACTTTCACTACCGTCTGCATTGAAATACACCATATAAAAGTGGTCGCCTTCGTGTCGCGGCGGCTCGAGGTACATCAATCCATCGGCACCAATACCAAAATTACGGTCACATATCAAACGAATTTGCTCCTTCGAGAGATTAATGCCAGATTCACGTGCATCAAGCAGGATAAAATCGTTCCCGGCGCATTGGTATTTGAAAAACCTAAGATTCATAATCATAATGGGTGATAAGGTGTTAAAAGGAGTTAAAGTTATGCACCTCAGGACAATATATACGTTCATTAGTGTATAAATGCATATAAGGCGTTATTCAATTTAAACAGAATACTATGAAGATGAATGCGAAATCGATTGGAATGTTTGTATTGCTTTTTGCAGCAGGAGGACTATTATCCTTAGCTGCTGCACACGTATTGGGCTGGACGGGCAAGACCGTTGTCATTGAAAACCAACCGGTCGCAGTGCCTGTTGCAGTTTCAAATCACCCCACTACCAGCGCCGCAGTACCCACGAATTTTGTGGAAGCCGCAGAAGCGTCTGTCGAAGCAGTGGTTCACGTAAAAATCATAGCAGAACGTGTACAGAATTACCACAATCCATTCAATGACTTATTCTTTGGACGCCCTTCTACCCCACAGCGCCGGGAGGTTCAGGGGTCCGGGTCCGGTGTCATCTTAAGCGAAGACGGATATATCGTAACGAATAATCACGTAATTAAGGACGCTAAGAAAATTACCGTCGTTACATCCAATAACGACGAATTCGATGCTGCGCTTGTAGGTAGAGATCCAACTACAGATATCGCTTTATTAAAGATAGAAGCAGCAGGCTTGCAAAAAATTACTGTGGCCAATTCCGACAATGTTCGTCTAGGCCAATGGGTCCTTGCCGTAGGGAATCCGTTCAACCTAACCAGCACTGTCACCGCGGGTATAATTTCAGCCAAGGGTCGTGACATTAATATTATTGATGAACAAAGTGCTATCGAAAGCTTCTTGCAAACGGATGCGGCTGTGAACCCTGGAAATTCAGGAGGAGCGTTGGTGAACACAGGAGGACAGTTGGTAGGTATTAATACGGCTATCTCTTCGCGCGGTGGCTCCTTCGAGGGTTACAGCTTTGCAATACCGGCCAATCTAATGATGAAGGTGGTCGGCGACCTGAAAGAGTTTGGACGCGTACAGCGGGCCTTTATAGGAATCAATTACAATGAACTGAACGCCTCACTTAGCGAAGAATTGGACATTAAAGTAAATGCAGGTGTCTACGTAGCGAATGTTGTTGAAGGTGGCGCCGCAGAAGATGCGGGTATAGAAAAGGGAGATGTTATTATTAACATTGACGGCAAACAAGTCCGCACCGGTGCCGATCTCACTGAAGCAATTGGGTCACACCGACCGGGAGAATCCATTGATATGATCGTCAATAGAGATGGACGTAACGAGAAATTCAATCTGGTACTTAAGAACAAACTTGGCACTACCGAAATGTTGACGCACGAGGAAGAGATTTTACGATCTTTCGGCGCACGCTTGAGTGAACTCTCCAGTACTGAGAAAAGAAATCTAGGGTTACGATACGGCGTGAAGGTGGATAAAATACTTGGTGGGCGATTTGAAAAAGCTGGCATATCCGAAGGATTTATCATCGTCAAACTCAATAATGTATATATCAACGATGTGTCTGAATTTGAAAAGCTCATCCAACAGTTCAGCACTGGCGACGGTGTATTAATTCAAGGATTTGAAACCAACGGCAAGGCCAATTACTACGCCTTTGAATGGTAAACAGGAAAGAATGAAGGAAGATAGTGTGAAAATGACACACTAAAATTAGAGTATAAACCACTGTAATCCAGTGGTTTATTTTTTTATTAATAAACTTCAAACTGAGAGTTTTCTTGGCTAACTTCGAATAAAGAACCACCAATTTTCACATATGATTGCTCAAAAAGAGTACTCTAAAAAAGTCCATGCACGAATACGTTCAGAACGCATGGCAGTGGACATCATAGCCTGTGTCCATGAGCTATTCTACGACCGTGGATTAGAAATAATAATGTTCCGAAATACGCTAATTGATTGTAAGCCGAGCGAAGTGCTTGAACTACATCAATACGCCAAGAGTATGCTCGATAAACCAATTTCTGTTAATGCTACGCTAGAATTGTTAGTGACGCTCAAGAAAACGACCATTGAAAATGCCAAAATAGATATTGGGCGACTCACTTCGGAGTGGTCTGCTTCAGAAAATAAGGCCGAAGAATTCATTGCAAACAAGCTCTGCAATTTCTTTGGAAGTCGACCCAAGCAACCTACAGATGTTGTTCTTTTTGGATTTGGCCGCATCGGACGGCTTTTAGCGCGAGAACTCATTACACAAGAAGGAAGTGGGCGTCAGCTAAGATTGAGAGCTGTAGCTGTACGTAGCATCGATATCCCTAGCCTTCACAAGCGGGCGTCTCTACTCAAAATAGACTCTGTGCATGGTGCATTTCCAGGAACAGTTATCGTTGATCAAGAAAATTTAGCCTTGATTGTCAATGGGCGACCTATCCACTTTATTGCTACTCCGAACCCCACCGAAGCTGATTACACTAACTATGGAATTCATAATGCGCTCTTGATAGATAATTCAGGGGCCTTCCGTGATGAAGCTGCGCTTAGCAAGCATCTCGAAAGAACTGGAATCGATAAAGTCTTACTTACAGCACCAGGGAATGGAATCAAAAACATCGTTCATGGTGTAAACCATAATGTTGTAGATGCTTCAACGGATAAAATCATTAGTGCCGCCAGCTGTACGACCAATGCAATCAGTCCAGTACTGAAGGTCGTCAACGACACCTTTGGTATTGAACGAGGACATCTTGAAACCATACACGCTTATACCAACGATCAGAACCTTGTGGATAATATGCATAAGAAATACCGCCGGGGTCGTGCAGCAGCCTTGAATATGGTCATTACAGAAACCGGAGCAGGAAAAGCAGTAGACAAGTGTATTCCTGGATTGGGATCAAAGCTTACCTCTAGTGCCATTCGTGTACCTGTGCCCAACGGTTCACTGGCTGTTTTAAATCTTCAGCTGCTTCGGAGTACAACTATGGAAGAGGTATTGAAAGTATTCAAAAATGCCGCACTCAGTGGACCTTTGGTTGAACAGATTCACTTCAATACCTCCAATGAACTAGTCAGTAGTGACATCGTAGGGAATCCGTGCCCTTGCATCTTCGATACCAACGCGACACAGATCAGCGGAGATGGTAACAGCCTTACGCTCTATGTATGGTACGATAACGAATACGGCTACAGCAGACAAGTCTTGCGCCTAGCGAAACATTTCGCTGACGTACGGCGCAATACTTATTACTGAGAAAATCAAGGCTCCCTCAAGTCTGACACAAACCCCTAGCGGCTTGCAGCCGCTAGGGGTTTTTTTATTCCTTAAGCAACGTACTTAATTGCTCTCGTTGATCACTAAATCCAATAATCCAGTGTTTGAATTTATACTCTCCTCCAAAGAAATCATACTTTCTGTATTCTCGACGCCTTCAATATCATTAATGCGGAAAATCACATCCTTAGCATGCGATGCATCGCGACAACGAATCTTCGCAAAGATGCCGTACTTTCCAGTAGCAAGGTGTGCAACGGTTACCTCAGGTACTGAACAAAGCTGATCAATAATGTCAGGAGATTGCAACGAGCGTGACGTGAAGAGACCTATATAGGCAACAAATCCAAAGCCTAATTTTGCATAATCCACAGAGATGGATGTGCTTTTTATAACACCCATTTGTTCCATCTTCTTTACGCGTACGTGTATGGTACCCGGGCTAACCAACAAATCCTTTGCGATTTCAGTAAAAGGCTTCCGAGCGTCCTTCACTAAATATTGCAGAATCTGTTTATCGAGTTTGTCTAGTTTCATAGGTTCATGTGATAGATTGCAAAGGTGCAATCCTCATTCATTATATTCAATAAGTACATCTACTCTTTTCCTTAAATTTTAGCTGTTTTTTGTTTACATCTAAAAACAGGGGCTTATTAATAAATTAACAACGATGGAAAACATTTCATATCGAAACCGACCGCAAGCCCTGTATACTATCAACAATCCAGACAGCGTAATTGAAGTTTTCTCGGAAGATGCGGTTGGCATCATACATAAAGTGAAGTATTGGAACTAAAATCGTTGCAAAGAATATATATACTAAGTTGACGAATATCTATATAGATACAGCCACCCCTCAGCGGGCAAAGCAGTTGCAGCGAAGTTGGCAGTATCCACAGAATAGATTGATTTTCCATTTACACTCTTTGCATTTGGATTAATTGGAGCCGATTTGCTCAGAGCCACTATTTGATTGCTCGTATCCTAAGACGCTTGCACATCGAGTAATCTAAAACAAAAAATATCTAAACCTTCTTGTAGAATGGTAGTTTTACCACCTTTGCTTTAATCGTTTTGTTACGGATTACCACATCAAACTCGCTATCCTCTGCAGCTAATTCAACCGGAACATAACCCATACCAATGTTCTTACCTGTTGAGGGGCTTGCCGTTCCAGAGGTCACACGACCAACAACGGCACCAGCCTTGGTAATCTCATAGCCGTGGCGTGGAATACCACGGTCGATCATTTCAAAGCCGACCAATTTTTTTGTCACGCCTTCCTCTTTCTGCTTGGCAAAAATTTCCGACGAAATAAAGTCCTTGTTAAACTTCGTAATCCAACCAAGACCGGCCTCCATTGGGCTTGTCGTATCGTCAATATCATTTCCGTATAAGCACATACCCATTTCTAAACGAAGTGTATCGCGTGCACCCAATCCAGCAGGTAATAATCCGTGAGGCTCACCCGCTTCAAGCACCGCATTCCAAAGGGTTTCTGCATTGGCATTGTTAGTGTACAACTCAAAGCCACCAGCACCCGTATACCCCGTCGCTGAGATAATAATATCCTTAACACCTGCCATATCACCGATGACAAAATTGTAATAGCGTATAGCCGACAAATTTTTACTAGTCAATCTTTGGAGTATTTCTGTAGCCTTGGGACCTTGTACTGCTAACAAGCTGTAATCGTCGCTTTGGTTGCTCAAGTTCACATCAAACCCTTCCGTATACTTCATGATGTGGTTCCAATCCTTGTATATGTTTGAGGCGTTGACCACCAGAAGGAAGTGTTCCTTCGAGAAGCAGTAGACCAATAAATCGTCCACAATACCGCCCTCTTCGTTGGGGAAACAGCTGTATTGAATTTTTCCAGGTATAAGCTTGCTAACATCGTTCGACGTTACCTTTTGAAGGAACGGCAATGCATCTGTGCCTTCGACGAAAAATTCGCCCATATGGCTTACGTCAAACATTCCTGCCTGCATACGCACTGCAGAATGCTCATAGCGCAATCCGCTGTACTGTACGGGCATATTATAACCTGCAAACGGCACCATCTTGGCACCTAATGAGATATGCACTTTCTCGAGCGCTGTTGATTTTAGTTCGGTACTCATATTTTGTTGTAAAGTGTTCTTATTATCCGTGAATGAGACCCTCTGTCCCCAAATTTGAAATGACTTCCGACTCATATTCTAGCAAATCCTGCCACATCTGATTCACCTCTTCCCGCTTTCCATAAGTTCGGGCCAATTTTAAAAATATCGTGTAGTGGTTTGCCTCAGAGATCATTAAGGTATGGTAGAACTTGCTGAGCTCCTTGTCCTCCAAATTCTCGCTCAGCAATCTAAAGCGCTCACACGAGCGGGCTTCGA
>CAJWZE010000011.1 GCA_913049845.1 uncultured Cryomorphaceae bacterium | reverse complement strand
CTACGGCGAACGGAACAGTACGTAATGATCTCATCGTGGATACTACCTCTTATGCGAGAGGTGAGCTCATTGAGGGGTACGACGGCCTCCAAGGTATTGAGCCGCGCCTTGGGATTAATTTTAAAACGACGGAGAATTCAGCCATCAAAGCGAGCTACAACAAGACGCGTCAATACATTCACCTAATTTCCAACACCACCTCTTCCCTTCCGATTGATACATGGAGACCTGCAGGTCGATTCATTAAACCCGGAACTGCCGATCAAGTGGCACTGGGTTGGAACCGAAACTTCGCCAATGGAGAATGGCAATTGAGCGTTGAGACTTACTACAAAACGTTACGTGACCTCGTAGACTTCAAAAACGGCGCACAACCTACCGGAGTAGATAATATTGAGGTAGACCTGATGACAGGTAGAGGGCGAAGCTATGGTATTGAAATGCAGCTTGATAAAAAGATTGGCGCATTGACAGGTTGGATTGCTTACACCTACAGCCGTTCTGAACTTCAGGTAGACCTTGGCGCTACACCTGAGGAGTGGATCAATCTTGGACAGTGGTATAGAGCCGCTCAGGATAAACCGCACGACATTGCTATTGTAGCAGCTTACGCGTGGAAACCGAACATCAGCTTCTCTGGTTCATTCATTTACCAAACAGGTAAGCCGTACACTTACCCTGAAGCGCGCAGTGAATTTGAAGGAATAATTTATCCTTTCGCACTGAGCAGAAACAATAGCAGAACGCCTGCCTACCACCGTTTGGATTTGAGTATGGACGTAAAAATCCCGAACAGGAAAAACAGAAATTGGGAGGGCAGCTGGAACTTCGGTGTGTACAATGCGTATGCTCGTAAAAACGCCTTTAGCATCTTTTTTGAAGAAGAATTAGACGATAATGGCGATCCAACAGGGCAGACGAAAGCCACGCAGCTTTCCATTTTTGCTACGGCCATCCCAACCATCACCTACACCCTAGATTTCTAAATCATGAAAAAGCTCATTATCCCGGCAATTTTTGCGACAGCATTTGTGTCTTGTGAAATAGATGTTACTGACAAAGTAAAGACCGATGCTTACGACGGCACTTCGTTAATCTCTGTTAGTGGTTCAGTAACTGATGTCGAGGGCACAGGTACCTATGTGAGCCTAGCTATTAGCTCGCCTTACCTATCTACTGAGGAGCCAAACGATATTGAAGGAGCCATAATCGAAGTTTATGTAGAAGATAGTCTTTACAGCGTGTTGACGGAGGTTGGTCCAGGTCGTTACGAAGACACCACTCTACTGTCTGAGGTAGGGGTTTCTTACCACATACTCATCGATGTTCCGCAAGGCTACGATAATGCAACTGGTCTATGGGAGAGTGCTCCGGACCGCACCAACGAGCCTTTTAGCTTCCTAGCGCCAATGTTCCAGATCTTAGAGGACGACAGCAGCTGGGTGGACTTCCGTACTGGAGATTCAGTGTTCTATGCCGATGCCGACTCATCGTTCTACAGCCCTTATGCACTATGGAACGACCCTCAAGGTCGTGGCAACGCGTATTGGTTCAAGAACTACTGGACGACCAAAGTTTATGCGCCAAACGGATCGGTAGGTCCTTTCGAACCACAGGAAACCGAAATGAGCTTGAACTCAGAAATCAATATTTTCAACGATGATCAATTTATCGAAGGCACACAGGTCAGTCGATTCAACTTTATCGGCCCACCTTACACTGTGTACCGCGATACCTTGATTAACATCGTTTACGAAACAAGAACGCTGAGCTCAGGCATGTTTGACTATCTCAACATTATGGCCAATAATATTGGTGGCGGTGGCCTTTTTAGCGTGCCTTACAGCCCCCAGATTGGTAATATTCGAAGACAAGATGATACAACCGTTTACGGATTAGGATATTTTTACGCAACTTCAGTTAGATTTGATACTGTAGAAATGTCTCACCCGTTCTAATGGAAAAAATTCACTGGGCAAGCCAATGGCTTGCTAACCAAAATGTTGACGAACGCTATATCGAATGGATTGCCCTCGGTATTGATGTTGTTCTATTAGCCCTTATTTCATTATTAGCAGATTTTATATCTCGACGAGTTCTCGTAAGCATCATCCATGCTGCAGTAAAACATTCGGAAGCTACTTGGGACGATTATTTCTTCGAGCAGAAAGTCTTCAAGGGTCTTGCACATTTAGTACCGGCGGCTATAGTCCTTAATAGCCTGACCTATATCTTAAGTGACGTACCTCGCATAATCCCTTACTTTGAAAGGGCGGTCATCGTCTACATTCTGATCTTGGTTGTTACGGTGATTAATCGGACATTGCGAGCACTAGAAAATTGGCTCAGTTACAATAAGAAATACACCAACACCCCTATTCGTACCATCTCTCAAATGGTTCGCTTGCTAGCTTTCTTCGGCGCTGCCATTGCCCTAATTTCTATTTTAACAGGGACCTCTGCTGGAGCAATACTCGGTGCCTTTGCGGGAACAACAGCCATCCTTATTCTGATTTTCCAGGACGGTATCAAAGGACTTTTGGCAAACTTCCAAATCCACATGTACGACTTGGTGAAGGTGGGCGATTGGATTACCTTTTCCAAATACGGGGTGGACGGTGATGTTTTGAGTATTGACCTCACCACTGTTAAGGTGAAAAACTTTGACAAAACGGTAAGCACCGTGCCAGCAACAGCATTTGTACAGGACAGCTTTGTGAACTGGCGTGGAATGTCAGAGAGTGGTGCTCGACGCATTAAGAGAAATATACACATAGATATCACCTCCATTCGCCACCTAGATGAAAGACTTATGGAAGAGCTCAAAGAAGTTGATCTGATCGCTTTTTTTATGAATGAGCGCCAGGGCGAAATCGATAAAAACAATGCTCAGAAAAAAGTTCAAGGCACAAGTCTGTTAAATGGACGTCGTCAAACCAATATCGGTCTGTACAGAAAATACATTGAATTTTACCTAAGCAATCACAGTGGTATAAATAGTGACCTAACGCTTATGGTGCGTCAATTACAACCAACCACCGAAGGTATACCTGTAGAAGTATATTGCTTCACAGCTACAACTGAGTGGGCCGTATTCGAAGGAATCATGTCGGATATTTTTGACCACCTCTATGCGGCCACAGACCATTTTGATCTAGCACTCTACCAGAAGCCTACCGGTGCTGACGTGAGAGCTATTTCGGAGACGTAAGGACAAAATTCTCTTAAAACAAACCCCCGCGGCTGCGTCGCTGGGTTTTTATATGCTAGGAACCAGTTGGGCTTAGGCTTCGGCTTCGGCTTCTTCCATATAGCTTTCAATAGGCTCACAAGTGCATACTAAGTTACGATCGCCATAAGCATCGTCCACACGACGTACAGTCGGCCAGAATTTATTATCGCTTACGAATGGAAGAGGGAAACCAGCTTTAGAACGTGAATACGGAAAGTCCCAATAATCGCCACAAATCATGTGCTGAGTGTGCGGCGCATTTTTCATTACATTATTTGCCTCATCCGCCTCTTCTTTTTCAATTTCGGCGATCTCTGCACGGATGCTCAACATAGCATCACAAAAACGATCAAGCTCAGCAATACCTTCACTTTCTGTAGGCTCTACCATCACTGTACCTGCCACTGGGAAACTTACTGTTGGTGCGTGGAAACCGTAGTCCATCAATCGCTTCGCAATATCCGTTACCTCGATACCTGCATCGCGTTTGAACGGACGACAATCTAAGATCATCTCGTGTGCACAGCGGCCATTTTCACCCGTATACAACACATCGAATGAACCGGCTAAACGCTCCTTAATGTAGTTGGCATTGAGGATCGCATATTTTGTGCTGTCGGTCAAACCTTTACTACCCAACATCTTGATGTAGGCATAAGAAATCAAGAGGATCAATGCAGAACCCCAAGGTGCTGCTGATATGCTCGAAATACCTTGTTCCCCGCCCATTTCGATCACATCGTGTTTCGGGAGGAACGGCGCGAGGTGCTCGGCACAACAAATAGGCCCCATACCTGGACCACCACCACCGTGAGGAATAGCAAAGGTCTTGTGCAAGTTCAAGTGACAAACATCGGCACCAATAAGCCCTGGAGAAGTCAATCCTACCTGGGCATTCATATTGGCACCGTCCATATATACTTGGCCGCCGTGTTGGTGAATGATACTTGTAATTTCCTTAATACTCGACTCAAACACTCCGTGAGTCGATGGATATGTAATCATCAAAGAGCTCAAGTTGTCGCTGTGCAGCTCCGCCTTCGCTCTTAAATCCTCTACATCAATATTTCCGTGCTCGTCACAGCCCACTACAACCACCTTCATCCCAGCCATAACTGCTGAAGCCGGATTAGTACCGTGTGCTGACGACGGGATTAGTGCAATGTTTCTGTGGTAGTCGCCGTTTGCGCGGTGGTAAGCGCGAATGACCATAAGACCTGCATACTCGCCCTGGGCACCAGAGTTAGGCTGCAATGAAGTGGCTGCAAATCCAGTAATCTCAGACAAATCATTTTCAAGCTCTTCGATTACCTGCATGTACCCTGCTGCTTGTGCAGTTGGAACAAACGGGTGCAGTCCGTTCCACGAAGCATTTGAAAGTGGGATCATTTCTGATGCAGCATTCAACTTCATTGTACAAGAACCCAGTGAAATCATACTGTGGTTCAATGCCAAATCTTTGCGCTCGAGATACTTCAAGTAGCGCATCATATCAGTCTCGCTGCGGTAGCTGTGGAAGACTTCGTTTGTCATGAACGCCGAAGAACGAACCAAATCAGTTGGAACGGCTGTTTCAAGTTCATCCATTGTTATCTCCGTAACTTTCTCGGCCGCGGCAAATACCGCAATGATTTCAGCAACATCGGCATCCGTAGTGGTTTCGTTCAATGAAACGCCAACGGTCTTCGCGTCGATATAGTTAAAGTTAATCTCCGCATCTTCAGCCAATGCTCTTAATGTAGCAGCATCGGTTTTATTCAAGCCAATCTTAAGCGTATCAAAGAAATATGTATTGCTTTGAGTGAGTCCCATACCTTTTAATGCAACATTTAATGTTGCTGTCTTTAGGTGAATGGCCTCCGCGATGTCCATCAATCCTTCCGGACCGTGGTAAACACCATATGCTCCTGCCATTACTGCAAGTAAAACTTGTGCTGTACAGATGTTTGATGTTGCTTTATCACGCTTAATGTGTTGCTCACGAGTCTGCAGTGCCATACGCAATGCAGGATTGCCGTCGGTATCAATAGTTCGACCAATTATACGACCTGGAATATGACGCTTGTAGCTCTCTTTCGTTGCGAAGTATGCAGCGTGAGGGCCACCGTATCCTAGTGGAATACCGAAGCGCTGTGTTGTACCTACTACGGCATCCGCACCCCATTCACCCGGTGGCGTGAGCAATGTCAAAGACAATAAATCTGCCGCCACTAAAAGCTGTACTCCCGCAACATTACATCCTGCTGCAAAAGCGCGGTAATCTTCTACCGAACCCGCTGCATTAGGGTACTGAACCATCGCACCGAAGAAATCTTCCGTAGGTTCATAGGATTTATAGTCACCGAAAACTAACTCAACCCCGATAGGTTCTGTTCTCGTTTTTAACAGCGCAATACTTTGTGGGAATGTGTTATTATCCACAAAGAATTTGTTGGCACCTGCTTTTTTCTTCGCACGTGGCATCGCTCCGTAGAACATGCTCATCGCTTCAGCTACTGCTGTCGCTTCGTCGAGAAGTGACGCATTTGCCAACTCCATGCCTGTTAAATCAACCACCATAGTCTGATAGTTCATTAAGGCTTCCAAACGGCCTTGAGCGATCTCGGCTTGGTAAGGCGTGTAGGCAGTGTACCATCCTGGATTCTCTAAAATATTTCTTTGAATCACTCCTGGCAGGACCGTCGGATGGTAACCCATACCAATGTAGGTCTTGAACACTGAATTCATTTCACCCAACGCTGTAATGTGGGTACGAAATTCAGCTTCGGTCATTGCTTCACTTAAATCTAAATCCTTGGCTGCTCGAATGGCAGCAGGTACCGTTTGGTCGATAAGCGTATCGATAGAATCCACACGGATGGTAGACAACATTTGATCAACGTCTACGGCTTTCGGTCCGATGTGGCGGTAGGCAAATGAATTGCGCTTCATATAAGGGTTGATTTTAATACTACAAAAGTACTATACACATAGGTTACATACCCTACTTTTAACACACAAGAATGAAAAGAAGTTTCAACGTTTTTATAAACAATTTTGCAGGTTTCCTGCGGGTATTTGTATATGCCAATTTTTGGGTGGCAGGCGCGGTCTACGCATTGACCAAAACCACTGAAATTCTCATCACCGCACACCACGACAGTCTTGCTGTACTGAATGCTGCTGGAACGCTTGTCGTATATGGATTTGCGCGCTATTTCAAAGGTCCTTCTCAGGCGGAGCAAACGTCAAAAATTACCGCTTGGAGAAAAAGCATGCCCAACCTTACCAAGCTAAGTATTTTCGGCGGCGCCACTTTCGCATGTATAGAACTCATTCGAATTGGTTCCTTAGGGCTGTTTCTGCATTATGTATTTGGTGCCGCTGTAGCACTTCTTTACCCACTGCCGTGGATTATGAAAAATAAAGGTGGTGGACTTCGTTCCGTTCCTGGCTTAAAGCTCTTCGTGATTTCCTTCGTTTGGGCATTTACCACGGGATTCATACCGGCCATTTGGAACGGAAAACCAGGCACTTGGTGGCTTATCGAGCGCTTCTTTTGGACGATGGCACTTACCATTCCTTTTGATGTACGGGATGTCAAACTCGACGCAAAGAGCATAAAGACATTGCCGCATTTACTTGGCCCAAAAAACAGTATTTACCTTGCTCATACTGCGATTTGGATAAGCTTCGCCATCCTGGTTTTGGCCTTTGGGCTGCCCCTATTCCCTACATTTCTACTCTATACATTTTTCGCAGTGATCATCATCGTCGCCCGCACAGAACTCGGCGATTTGTACTATAGTTTTCTCATTGAAGGTCTACCTTGGCTGCTGTTGGGCTTAGTACTGCTTTTACCCTACCTTTAGGACACCCATTTGTCAACCATGAATTTACTCAGTAAAGCACACGCGCAAGGATTAGATGCCAAAGATACATTGGCCCATTTCCGCAATGAATTTCATCTTCCCGTGATCGACGGTAAGCAAACGCTCTACTTCACGGGCAACAGCTTGGGGCTGATGCCAAAATTGGCCGAAAAATACCTCGATGAGGAGCTTGAAGATTGGAAAAACTGGGGCGTAGAAGGACATTTTAATGCCCGCCGTCCATGGATGCCTTACCATGAATTCTTTGCAGAAAGTCTGTCGAAACTTGTGGGCGCTAAACCTGAAGAGGTCGTGGTTATGGGATCGCTGACCAACAACCTGCATTTGTTGATGGTAAGCTTCTTTCGACCGGAAGGAAAACGCACCAAGATTTTGTGTGAAACCAAAGCCTTCCCGTCGGACCAATATGCCTTGGCCTCACAACTGCGCTACCATGGCCTAGACCCTCAAAAACACCTCATCGAGGTCGGACCGCGCGAGGGTGAACACCACATCCGTGAGGAAAACTTCAGGGCCGCAATTGATGCGCACGGTGAAGAAATCGCTATGATGATGATCGGTGGAGTAAATTACTACACCGGCCAAGTGATGGACATGAAAAACCTCACAGCTTATGCGCAGGATAAAGGTATTACGGTAGGTTGGGATTTAGCGCACGGCGCAGGAAATATCGACATCAGATTGCACGATTGGAACGTGGATTTTGCTGCGTGGTGCCACTATAAATATATCAACTCAGGTCCTGGTGCAACCGCCGGGTACTTTGTGCACGAACGCCACCACGGCAAAGCGGACATTCCACGTTTCGAAGGATGGTGGGGCCACGACAAAGAAACGCGTTTCGAAATGCCCGAGACCTTCAAGCCTATCCCTACCGCAGAAGCTTGGCAGCTATCTAACGCACCGGTAATGGCGATGGCACCGCTTCGTGCGAGCCTGGATTTGTTTGATATGGCAGGGGTAGAAAACTTGCGTGATAAAAGCAGAAAATTGACGGCCTATTTGCAGGAAGTACTAGAGTTTGTGGCAGAAGAATCGTGCAGTAATTTCGAAATTATCACTCCGGTTAAGGAACGTGGCGCACAAATTTCATTGCTCGTTCACGGCTACGGAAGACCGCTGTTCGACTACCTGACGGAGCACGGCGTTATTGCCGATTGGCGTGAACCCAATGTCATTCGTATGGCACCCGTTCCTCTCTACAATAACTTCGAAGACATTCGCGCTTTTGGTGAAATTTTATTGAACTACCTCAAAGAACAGCAGGCATGAAAAAAGTAATCATCGTCGGTGCCGGATTGGCAGGAGCATATATGGCTTATGCCATAGGTAAAAAAGGTTATGAGGTTCAGGTTTTTGAAAAACGAACGGACCCACGCAAATCTAGCTACGGCTCTGGAAGATCTATCAACCTTGTAGTCAGCCATAGGGGTTGGACAGCATTGGCATACGCCGGGATAGAGGAAGAAATCCGCAAGATTGTAGTCCCGGCATACGGCCGTCAAATCCACGATCTCGAAGGCAACGAAAGCTACTTCGCCTACAACATCGATAACAAAGCCATCCACAGCATCAGCCGCGGTGAGTTCAATAAAACTTTGGTAGAATTGGCCGAGGCGCTGCCGAATGTGAGCATCACCTTTGATGCCTTCTGTGAACATGTGGACTTTAACACTGGGACCGTTCATATGAAGCAAGGCGATCAACTCAATACCTATTCAGCAGATTTAGTGGTGGGCGGCGACGGAACAGGTTCTTCGGTTCGAGGCGCTTTAATGAAGCAACCGCGCTTTAATTACAGCCAAGGATTCATTGATAGCGGATACAAGGAAGTTCACATCCCTGCTGGGAAAAATGGCGAGCCTCAACTCAATATCGATGCGTTACACATCTGGCCGCGCCGTGAATTTATGCTGATGGGACTGGCCAATACAGACAACGGTTTCACCGGGACGGTTTTTGCCCCGTTCGATGGCGAATACGGTTTGAATAACCTCAAAACCGGTGCGGATGGCATGCGTTACTTCGAGAACTTTTTCAAAGATGCGATCCCGCTTATTCCAAATTTGGAGGAGCAATGGGAGAGCAACCCTACCTCGGCCTTAGCCTGTATTCGTTGTCAACCGTACCACTGGGGTAACAATACCATACTTATTGGTGATGCCGCGCATGCCACCGTTCCCTTCTATGGTGAGGGCATGAATGGATCGCTGGAAGATGTTCGTGTCTTTTTAGAGCTGCTCGACGAGCACGGAGATTCTAATATGAAAAAGGTCCTAGAGATGTACACAGAACAGCGTGTTCCTGCTGGCAATGCTCTAGTAGACCTAAGTTTGAGAAACTTCATTGAAATGCGAGACCTAGTGGCCGATCCGAGTTTCCAATTGCGCAAAAAAATAGAACGTAAGGTACAAGCCAATCATCCGGACAAATGGACGCCACTCTACACTTTGGTAAAGTTCACAAACATCCCGTACCACGAAGCAAAAGCAGAAGGAGAACGCCACGATCGCATTATGGAACAAATCTTAGCCATGGAGGATATTGAGGAGCGCTGGGACAGCGACGAGGTAGAGCAAGAGGTACTTCGACTTTTCAAATTTGTCCGTTAAAACCGAACTCCACCCGTGTGAATCCACACGACTTTTCCTTCTAGGCTTGTTCGTTGAAGGTATGCCCACACCTTACCGTTGTAGTTGGGATCCAACGGTATTCCTGTAGACTTCTCGAACTTCTTGTCCTCCTCAAGCAAGGAAGGCGACCATTTCCCAAACCCACCAAAGTGGATTTCATCTTCCCAGTGAAGGGTGATGTGTTTTGCCGAGGCCTGCTGCTGCACCGCGGTGTGTTCTTTGAGGGCGCCTTTCACAGCACTAACCGCGTGAACCTGCGTTTTGCAATGTGGAGGCATCGCCGCAAGAATTCCCGATACAGTCGCACATGTACCTGAGGCGAGCACAAGATGATCGGGTTCATCAGCTAATTCTCTCCAAATCTCCCCACAACCTTCTAAAGCGTGTGGTCCTGCACCTCCCTCGGGAAGTATCCTGCCCCGGTAACCAGTCCAACCTTGTTCGCGCAAGAACTTGAAGGCACTGCGAGAAATAAATTCAAGAGCCATTCCTTGTGATTGACAGTAGGCAAGCAAGCCGTTGCTTCTGGCATTCAGTTCCTCGCCACGCACTACACCTATTATGGGGTGACCAAAGTGCTTGGCGGCGAAGGCTGCAGCCGGCAAGTGATTGCTATAGGCACCACCGAAGGTCGTTATGGGCTCTCCAGGAACTAATATTTGGAAGAATCCTTTAAGCTTGCGCCACTTGTTGCCGGATACTATGGGGTGGATGAGATCGTCGCGCTTTATCCATAAATCGCGCCCAGGCAGGTGCAACTTTTCAAGTGGTGAGGGTAGGTTGAAAGGAAATTGGTCCGATTTCATAGTCGTAAAGGTACAGTGATGTAACTTTGAGCAGAGCCAAATGTTGTAGATACGATGTTTAAAAAGGAATTGAACCCAGAGGATTTTTACAAAACCGAAGAGGGTTTTATCGTGTTTACTGAAAAATACCACCTCAAACGCGGCTATTGCTGCCAGAGCGGTTGTAAGCATTGCCCATACGGATATGACAAAGGAACGCACAGAGTTAAAGGAGCTTAAAATGAACGCCTTTCAACAAGAAATTATCACGGGAATTCCCACGCAATTACCTCCGAAACGCATCGTAGGAACCGAAGTAAATCGAGCGCCCAGGCGTAAAGATATCCTCAGCTCCGGCGAAAAGCGTCTAGCCTTGGAAAATGCCTTACGCTACTTTCCGAAGGAGTGGCATGAGGAATTAGCCCCAGAATTTTTGGAAGAGCTCAAAGAATTTGGACGCATCTATATGTACCGATTCAAGCCTTTTTACGTTATGCGTGCGCGCGGGATTGAAGAATACCCTTGTAAAACTCATCAAGCGGCGGCCATAATGTTGATGATACAGAATAACCTAGATCCAGCAGTGGCGCAACACCCCGAGGAACTCATTACCTACGGAGGTAATGGGGCTGTATTCCAGAATTGGGCACAATACCTTTTGACGATGAAATACCTCAGCGAAATGACTGAGGAGCAAACCCTACACATGTACAGTGGCCACCCGATGGGTCTCTTCCCTTCCTCGAAAGAGGCACCGCGGGTGGTGGTGACCAACGGAATGATGATTCCGAATTACAGCCAGCCGGACGATTGGGAAAAATTCAATGCCCTTGGCGTTACCCAATACGGTCAAATGACGGCGGGTTCTTATATGTACATTGGTCCACAAGGCATTGTGCACGGAACAACGATTACTGTATTGAATGCTGCACGTATAAAATCTAGCGGTGGGCCGGAAGGAAAACTTTTCGTCACTTCGGGATTGGGCGGTATGTCCGGAGCGCAGCCGAAAGCAGGAAATATTGCCGGGGTAGTGAGCATCACCGCAGAGATCAATCCAAAAGCAGCCTACAAGCGTCACAAGCAGGGCTGGGTGGACGAGATTACCACCAGCACCGATGAAGCCATCGACATGGCTATGGAGTTTCAAGCAACGAAACGCGCACAAAGCATCGCCTACATTGGAAACATTGTGGACCTGTGGGAGCGTATGGTGGAACGTAAAGTACACGTCGACCTTGGTTCTGACCAAACGTCCTTGCACAACCCTTGGGCCGGCGGCTACTATCCTCAGGGCATGAGCTACGAAGAGTCCAACGACATGATGGCGAATAACCCTGATGAGTTCAAAGTACGCATCCAAGCGACCTTGAAACGCCACGTAAAGGCGGTCAACGCACTGGTGGAAAACGGCATGTACTTCTTTGATTACGGCAATGCGTTCTTATTGGAAAGCTCTCGTGCCGGCGCAGAAATTATGGCTGCGGATGGCGAACACTTCCGCTACCCCTCCTATGTCCAAGACATTATGGGGCCAATGTGTTTCGACTACGGCTTTGGTCCATTCCGCTGGATATGTGCCAGTGGCAATGGGGCCGATTTAGATAAAACAGATGCCATCGCCCAAGAAATCTTGGAAGGACTTATGGCCAAGGCACCAGAAGAAATTCGCCAGCAGATGGACGATAACATTCGTTGGATCAAAGGCGCAAAAGAAAATAAATTGGTCGTGGGCTCTCAAGCACGAATCCTCTATGCCGATAGCGAAGGACGTATTGATATCGCTCGAGCTTTTAATAAGGCTATTGCTTCAGGAGATATTGGTCCTGTAGTATTGGGCCGTGACCACCACGATGTCAGTGGTACGGACAGTCCATTCCGCGAGACCTCGAATATCTACGACGGCTCGAGCTTTACCGCAGATATGGCTATCCAAAACGTTATTGGCGACAGCTTCCGTGGTGCCACTTGGGTGAGCATTCACAACGGCGGCGGCGTCGGATGGGGTGAAGTGATCAACGGAGGATTCGGAATGTTGCTTGACGGCTCAGATGAAGCAGAGCGTAAGCTCGAAAACATACTGCTGTACGATGTAAACAATGGTATTGCGAGAAGGTCGTGGGCTAGAAATAAAGAAGCTATATTCGCCATCGAGCGCGAGATGCAACGCACCCCGAATTTGAAGGTGACGGTGCCGAAGCTCGTAGACGAAAACGTATTGAATAACCTAGATTTTTAAGATGAAAAAGGTCTTTACGGCCGCTGTAGGCCTATCCATAATGGCGAGCTGTTCGCAGCCTGCTGCAGTAGAAAATACAGATGATGGCATTCGCCTTGCCTATGTACGTATTGACTCATTACAGAGTCAATATGAGTACTTTGAGGAATTGGCCCTAGAGCTTATTGAAGAAGAAAAGGTGCTTATCGAAGACCTTCAACGTCGCCAGCAAACCTTGCAAGAGAACATTGCTCTCTACCAGCAAGAGGCACCAAAGATGAATGCTCGTCAACGCGAAGCGAATGAAGCAGATCTCGTGCGTGTGCAACAGCAGTACCTGCAAGTGGAGCAGGCAGCTCAGGCACAATTAATGAAGAAGCAGCAGGATTTGACTAAGATGATGCGCGAGGATATGGATGAAGCAATCGCTGTGTTGAAACATGAGCTGAATCTAGATTTTATCTTACTCTACGAAGAGGGGGGACAGATCATCTATGCTAATACCGACTACGATATTACCGAGCGAATGGTAAACATACTCAACGAAAGCCGTGAAACGCCTAGCGAAGAAGAAGCTACTGAGACTTCTAAAGAGGCACCCCATAGAATGAGTACGAAATAAAATTTTCAATACTAAACAAAAAAGCCCGGGCATACGCCCAGGCTTTTTTGTTTAATAATATTTTACAGATAATAACGGAAGCCAAACGCACCACCAACACTGTACGGTACCTCGCTGAGACCAACATCTAATTTGTTGATCGGCAAAGCCGCTAATCTAAACTCACCGCGAACGATAAATACTAGATTGCTTGCAATAGTAAATTCACTACCTAATGCAAAACCGATGGTACCGTTAAAGGCTTTGTGGTTTTTAATATCTGTACCACGCTGGTACATGGTTCCAAGCGCACCCACCACGGCATCCTGAGAATACGAAGGCACTCCATCGTCTATCCAATTGCGATCGATTTTTTGGTAAAAAGTAAGGTCGTACGAAGGCACGACTTGTAGGGCCCAAGCATCGGTCATTTGCGTATGGAAAATCACCTGAATAGGCACTGTGATGGCCTGGATGTCCGTGCGTGCGTCAAATACACCAATGGTATCCTGAACGACCGCATTTTGATCAAATACCGCATAGTCATTGGTCACATACCCGGTTTGTTCGGTCATAAAACCAATGCCCAAATGAAAGATGGTACGCAATTCATAGTAGGACATTATACCGTAGCGCTGTCCTAAAATTCCTGAGGCGCCTTCACTATTCAATGCATAGATCTCCTCTCCGTCCGTTTGTGGCTCGTACAAAGCAAGACGGCGAGAGGCGAATGCAGGTGCATACGTTGCCGCAAAAGAGAAGCGCGTATCACTTACGTCGCTGTCGATGAAATACTCAATAGGCTCCTCCGTTTGACCGAAGGCCAAGGCGCTACATCCTAGCGCAAGAATACTTAAAAATTTCTTCATCATGCAAAATGATTTGACCAATTGGCCAATACTTTATCAATTCCTTCTGGGTTCTTACCACCTGCCGTTGCGAACGCCGGTTGGCCACCGCCACCACCTTGGATATATTGTGCCAAAGCTCGAACTGCATTACCGGCATGCCAGCCCTTATCTGCAATAAGGTCGTCACTTACTCCAATGCTTAAGGTAACCTTACCGCCCGCGACATTGCCCAAAATAACTAGTGTATTTGGACTCGATTTTAGTTTGAAAACAAGGTCCTTAACACTACTGCCATCGAGTGCAGTGCGAGAAACGATTGCACGAGCACCCAAATGGTCCACAGCAATGTTCTCTAAATCTTTCACCGCGTGCATCGCTTTTTCTCTGCGCAATGCTTCAATCTCTTTTTGTGCAGCTGCTTCTTTGTCCTTTAACTGTTTCAGTGCACCGACAAAATCTTGTGGGTTTTTCAACACTTCCAAAGCTGCGCGTAACTTCGCTAATTCCGCATTCACATGCTCCAGTGCAACTTTTCCGGTTACCGCCTCAACACGACGTACACCGGCAGCCACTGCTCCTTCAGAAATAAATTTGAATAAGCCTATTGAGCCTGTAGCTGGCACGTGGGTCCCACCACATAGCTCCACGGAAGTACCAAATTTGATGGCACGTACCGTATCGCCGTATTTCTCTCCAAAAAGCGCTAGAGCGCCCATGCCTTTTGCTTCAGCGATAGGGATGTTACGGTATTCCTCTAACACATAGTTGGCTTGAATGCGCTCGTTGACCTTGGCTTCAATGGTCGCCAATTCCTCAGCACTTACTTTCTGGAAATGAGAGAAGTCAAAGCGTAAGTACTCTGGACGTACCAAAGAGCCTTTTTGCTCCACATGCTCTCCCAACACCTCTCGAAGTACCTCGTGCATTAAGTGTGTAGCACTGTGGTTCTTTGCTGTTTTATTGCGGTCCAAAGTATTGACTTGTGCCTGCCAAGTACCGCCCAAATCCTCGAGCAAAGTATCTGTATAGTGAATGATTACTCCGTTCTCTTTTTTAGTATTGGTAATAGCTATGGTGTGGTCACCTTGCGTTAAGGTTCCAGTATCCCCTACCTGACCGCCGCCCTCTGCGTAGAACGGAGTCATTGAGAATACCAATTGGTAGAACTCTTTTTTCATCGCGCTCACTTTACGATATCGCGTGATGCGTACGTCTGCTTGTGTATAGTCGTACCCAATAAACTCTTCCTTGTCGTCTTCTTCAAGTTCCACCCAGTCGTCTGTACTCAATTTTGTTGCGGCACGAGAGCGCTCTTTCTGCAGCGTCATTTCATCAGTGAAACCTGCCATATCCACGGTACAGTCATTTTCACGCATGATGAGCTCTGTTAAATCGATCGGGAATCCGTACGTGTCATACAACTCAAAAGCACGCTTACCGTCTAATACTTTTAGATCAGTCGCCAAAAATTCTTCGAGTTTGGCCAAGCCCTGCGCAAGAGTTTTTAAGAAGCTCTGCTCCTCCTCTTCAATGACCTTTTCCACCAACGCTCTTTGGGCGTTCAATTCTGGGAAGAATTCACCCATCTCACTTTCCAAGGTTCCAACCAATTGGAACATAAAAGGTGATTTCAAATTCAAATAAGAAAGCCCGTAACGAACGGCGCGACGTAAAATGCGGCGAATGACATAACCCGCACCCGAGCTCGCTGGAAGTTGCCCATCGGCAATGGCAAAGGCCACGGCTCTTATGTGATCAGCGATTACGCGTTGAGCGATGTCGGTTGCTTCTGCAGCGCCGTATTTTATACCTGAAATACGGGCTACTTCATCAATGAGCGGCGCAAAGACATCTGAATCGTAGTTGGATTGCTTACCCTGAAGTGCCATACAAAGGCGCTCAAAGCCCATCCCCGTATCTATATGCTTCGCCGGCAGGTTTTCGAGCTCGCCACTCGCTTTACGGTTGAACTGTATGAAAACTAAATTCCATATTTCAACTACCTGTGGATGGTCCTGATTTACCAGAGAAGCGCCCGAAACTTTGGCACGCTCCTCCTCGCCTCTAAGATCGACGTGAATCTCCGAACATGGTCCACAAGGTCCGGCTTCACCCATCTCCCAGAAGTTATCCGCCTTGTTTCCATTGAGGATGCGCTCTGCTGGAACGAATTGGGCCCATAAATCAGCGGCTTCGTTGTCGCGCGGTAGGTCATCTTTCGCATCGCCTTCAAAGACGGTGACGTACAATCGGTTTTTATCCAAACCGTAAACGTTCGTCAATAAGTCCCACGCCCAATCAATGGCTTCCCTTTTGAAGTAATCGCCAATGGACCAATTACCCAGCATCTCAAAAAAGGTGTGGTGGTAGGTATCGTGTCCTACCTCGTCAAGGTCATTGTGCTTACCGCTTACGCGCAAACATTTCTGTGTATCTGCAATACGAGCATTCTTTGGCGTGGTATTTCCAAGGAAAAAGTCCTTGAATGGATTCATCCCCGCGTTAATAAACATAAGGGTTGGATCATTCTTATTAACCACCGGTGCAGAATGCACTATTACATGTCCTTTGCTTTCGAAGTACTGTAAAAATCTGCGACGTATTTCTTTCGAAGTGAGCATATTGTGAATTCTCTAAAAGAGCGCTACGATTAAGTGTTTATCTAATTTCGTTTCTTTGTGGCACAATATTCGATTCAATATTGCGTCATAGCAAAAATAACGCATTAAGTATGGCTAAAGTAAAATACACGTATGATTCTAAAACACTGTCTTACAGAAAGATAGAGCGTACCTGGAAACTGAGAGTTAGAGAAGTTGCCCTTTTTAGCATCGCGGCAGCCGCTTTTGGCTTTGTTTTCTACACAGCGGCCGACCTGTGGTTTGAAAGTCCAAAGGAGCGAAGAATGAAGCGCGAATTGGACAATATGATCATCCAATACGACCTGATGAATGGTAAATTAGAGGAATTGGCTGCAGTGCTTTCCGATATAGAAAAGCGCGACGACGAAATCTACCGAACTATCTTTGAAGCAGGTCCTATCCCGCAAGAAGTGCGTACCGCAGGTTTTGGAGGTGCAAACCGCTATAAGAACCTCGAAGGATTCTCGAATTCTGAGCTTCTTATTGATACACGTAAAAAGTTGGACCAAGTTGCAAAACGTGCTTATGTGCAAACCAAGAGTTTCGACGATGTGGTTGAAATGGCCCGCAACAAAGAGCAGATGCTTGCTTCTATTCCTGCCATCCAACCGGTGGCTAATAAAAATCTGAAGCGCATGGCCTCAGGCTATGGATACCGGATTCACCCTATTTACAAAGTGCGTAAGATGCACTGGGGGACAGACTTCGCAGCACCTACTGGAACGCCAATCTACGCAACCGGTGACGGTAAGGTGAGCACCTACAAACGCAGCCGCTCAGGATATGGCCGTCACATTGTGATTGACCACGGCTTTGGATATCAAACTTTATACGCCCACATGAAAGAGATTGAAGTTCGGCGTGGACAGCGCGTGAAACGCGGTGACCTTATTGGTTATGTAGGATCAACCGGTTCGTCAACTGCACCACACCTGCATTATGAAGTGATTAAGGATGGTCGCAAGATCAATCCAATCAATTACTTCTTTAACGACCTTAGTGCAGAACAGTACGAGGAAATGCTGAAAATCAGCTCGCACTCTAACCAGAGTTTCGATTAATCGTCAATAAGTTCTATCCCATCATAGTATGAATAAACTGCCGGATAAACTGTATTATACTATAGGTGAAGTAGCTAAACACTTTGGCTTGAACACCTCCAACCTTCGCTATTGGGAACGCGAATTCAAACAACTGCACCCAAAAAAAACTTCATCAGGCAAACGCAAGTACGCAAAGGATGATGTCGCGGTGATTAGTACTATTAATCACCTAGTCAAAGAGCGAGGTTTCACAATAGAAGGTGCTAAAAAGCATTTGAAGGATGAAGGTAAGTCAGCAGTAGCTAAAGTTGAAGCCTTAGAAAAATTGGCCTACGTAAAGTCAGAATTGCAAAAAATCCTACGAACGATGAAAGCAGATTAGAATAAAAAACCCACGGGCCCCACCCGCGGGTTTTTAGTTTCAAATATTGGCTTGTCTAAAATTCGAAAGTGAAACCAGTTATGATGTTAAAGGTCGCTTGTGCGTAGTAGTAAGCCCAATCGCCCCACATATATCCGTTGGCTGCATAAGACGTGTTGCCCAAGTTTCTCAACTCCACAAATCCAATCAAGCGCTGCATATAGCTGCAATTCCACGTATACGAAGTACGTCCATTGATGATATGATAAGCAGGTAGACTGTGTGCCTCAAGCCCTTCATTCGACATGTATTGCTTGCCTACATATTGATTCCAAAGTGTCGCCTCAAAACCTTTCTTAGCATATGTTAAACGCGCACTAGCAACTGCACCTGGTGAGAAGGCAATTGGCGTATTGTCCACATAAGAAGACGTAGGATCACTTACCCAATTTACGTTCTCGTTCTGACTCAATGCCACATTGGCCGTAGCTGAAAGCGCCGAGGTCAGCTCGTAAGCACCAGTAAACTCGAGGCCTTGACGGAAACTCTGTCCGATATTTTCACGGATGGGATAGCCCTGAGCGTCAATAAAACCCGTTAATACCAATTGGTTTTGGTACTGCTGACGGTAAGCGTTCACATCAAAAGCCCACTTTTCCCCAGAGTTGCGGTAATTGAATTCCATATCCAACATACGTTCTGCCTGTAATGCATTAGCGTCAGCGGCATACTGCAAATCCGTACGGTTCGGCTCGCGGTGACCTACACCTGAATATGCTCCAAAAATTTGATTTCCGCCAAGATTGTAGGTCAAACCTACCTTAGGATTAAAGAAGATGAACGTGCGATCAAAGTTTGCTTGTCCTGTCGCTGAGCCACCTGTTGAACTGTGGTTCACGTAGCGGTATTGTGCATCTGCGTAGACCAAAAGGTTGTTGCTAGTCAAAGCGTATTTAGCGTAGATGTTCGCATCGTCTTTAATGGCATCACCCGCATAGTAATCTGCGTCTAGAGTGCTCACGTTTGGATTATTAGCCCAAATCACGCGGCCAAAATGCGCGCCTTCGTATCGATGCACCCCACCGCCAAGCTGTACACGTTGATTGCCGTTTTCATACGTCCACGAAGAAGTTGCTCCATAGAAATCGTTATCTAACCACTTGCGTGTCACAACATCACCAAAAGCAACAGTATCGGTTGCCGAAACGTAATTGCCGATTCCAAAATCAGCAAAAGCGAATCCTTGGTTATACTCTTCGTAATAACCGGCGCCTGCAGTGTGGTGCAGGGCCGCCGCGAAAGTACCGCCAAAGAGGTTGGAATAGCGGTAGTGCAATTGTGTGTGATCCTGACCGTAGTTATCCACTTGATCATCATATGTTCCGTTGATTACACTCCAAGTGTCGTCATATAATGCCCCTGCAGCGTTGAATTGAGGATAGGCATCAGAACCGTACATAGTGGTAGAGTCGACCCCATACCAAGCTTGGTAGGTACGTTCGCCACCGCCAAAGTGTACAGCCTCGACATAATGACCGCCACCAGCAAAACCGGCACTCACATAGTACGATTGCAGGTCCGAAGAAGCACGCTCCACATACCCGTCTGAGCTGATGGACGAAATGCGGGTATTCATCCAAAAACCACTTGCAGATTTCCCTGTGCGTGCTTCCATAGTAGCACGCTTTGTGCCATAAGATCCCACACCCAAAGTGATACGACCGCCTTTTTCTCCTGCACCCAAGGTGCTCAGACCAAGACTTGCTCCGAATGCCCCAGAACCGTTGGTAGAGGTTCCAACACCTTTTTGCAATTGGATGGCGTTAGTGGAGGACAGGAGGTCTGGTGTATTCACCCAAAACACACCATGGCTCTCCGCGTCATTCATTGGAATACCATTAACAGTGACGTTGATGCGCGTGATGTCCGAACCACGAAAACGCATGTTGGTGTATCCAATACCATTTCCAGCATCGGAGAAACTAACTACGCCTGCGACATCTTGTAAAACATAAGGAAGGTCGCGTCCGGTATTCAGCGCTTCAACATCCTTTTCCGTTAGGTTAATCTGTGCTATTGGGTCGTCCTTTTGCGCCCAAGTGCCCAGTACATTCACTTCATTGAGTTCTACGTTTGGAAGAAGGATGTCGATTTTGGCCGAATCGGCCTTTTCTTGTGCAGTGGCAAATAGCGAGAAGGCTACAGCAGCTGCGGTACACATGAATTTATTCATGATTTTGGTTTTTAAACTACGTCAAGGGGCAACAACGTGTATTAAACATATTATTGCTTATCGTTCCTTAGCAGCATTACCTGCCCAGGTTCTATGGGTATGTTCTCAGCCCGCAGGTCGAAAGACTTTCTGGGCACCCCTTTGAGACAGTGCAAATGTATAACACGAAAAGCGTATGTTAGTATTTATGAAAAAGATTGTTCGAATCAGCGGAATTGTTGGAGCTTCGGGACTCCTTTTGAGCGTGATATTTAAGGTCCTTCACTATATGGGTGCCCCAACGCTCCTACTCATTGGTACCGTGAGCACCGGAATATTTATTCTGACATACGTCATTGACAAGCTGCGTAGTCGCTCTTAATCTTTGAACTTTTCGAGCAATCCTACAGGACGTAGTCGGATTAGCTCACCTTTTTGAGGCTGATGGCCGACCGGAAAATCATTGTACTTGTATAATTTATCGAGCGATACTGCGTGCTGCTGACTGATTGCGCGCATAGTTAGTCCACGTGAAGCGATCACAAACTTCTGTTTTGAACGCTGCTTCTTGTAGTCGATGTACACGGCTTCGCCCGGGTGAAATACCGTTTCATAAGAGGCATCATTAATATCTAAAAGTACTGGAACTCTCATATGCAACGAATCTGCCAAATCTTCTAAGGTCTCCCCTGCCTGTATAACAACATAAGGTATTCCGTTCTCGTGGCGCTTCATTCTGTGAATTAAGAATTTCTTCTTTGCATTGGTCACAGGCTTACCTTTTCCATTCAAGGTAGGTCCTTCGGTCTTCACGGATAGTGTGTCCTCAGAGGCTAATAGCGGTGCCGTGGCAGCAAAATCAAAACGGTGCAACTCTTCCTGCTCTATGATGCGAATCAGCTTTTCCGCATAATCCGGAGCCGTCGCATAGCCAGCCTTCTTAAGACCCTTCGCCCAACCCTTGTAATCAGTTGGGTCTAATTCAAACATGATCTCGTACCTCGATCCTCGTACCAGAAAGTCTGTATGGTCCTCATAACTGTGTCTCACCTCCTCATATGCCCTGAAGCACTCGCCCTTCGCATCATCGTCGTGGTAGACTTTCTCGCCCGTCCAGGTGCGATGACATTTGATTCCAAAGTGATTGTTTGACTTCTTTGCCAATTCGCTCAAGCCATTCCCGCTTTCTAAAATTCCTTGCGCCAACGTAATCGATGCTGGAATTCCACTTCTATTCATCTCATCTACAGCGATTTGCGAATACTTTAAAACATAAGCAGTGCGCACATTGGTCTGTGCATTCATCACAAGGGCTGTGAAACTAACGAAAAAGAGTGGCAGGTAACGGTTCGTTAACATTGGTCGTATGATTTGACCACAAAATGCATTTTCCTTCTTGAAGTTTTTTCAAATTGGTCAGTGAGTTATTAAAAATTTAATGACTAACTCCCACAAAATCAAAAAATGAAATTGTTAATAACGCTTTTTAAGGAGGTCTTGAATCTGTAAATCGATTTGGTAGTTTAGGTAGGAGTCTAAATAAAAACACTACGCAATGAATACTAACGATTTCGGAATGGACGATTCTTTCGCAAGCTTCGTTCAAGAATTAGAGCAAGCAGAGCAACCCAAAGCCTGCAGCATTGATAACCCAGAATGTGAAGCATGCGGGAGCTAAATCACATCTGAAGAACACATTAAAAACCCCCGGTTCGCTGCTTGAACCGGGGGTTTTAATTTCCACATAACCTCTATTCCTAGTCTTGGTAGGTGGTCCAATTACTATTCATATAGAGCAGTAGTAACAAACTAGTCATCAGCGCAAAACCAAAGCCTACGTATACAGCCATTTAAATTCTAGAGGGTTATGATGTACCAAAAGCTGCAAGGAAAATCCGATGCTTATATCCAAAATAATGGTCGTATCCACAGCGACTATCGCCCAATTCCGGCCTTCATCCATCCAAATGAAGAATCGGCTCACTAGATGAACGCGCAAAAAGATCGTTGTATTCGGTCAAAGAATCAGTGACACTAAAGCAGGTAGGTGAATCCTAGACCCAAGTAATTGTTCCACCCGTTGATTTCGTATTTCAAACCCAGCGCATTGATACTGCCGTCAAAGCCGTACCATTGAATGTCCATACCGATGGGAATGGTAAATACATTTACGGGGTCGTCTGCATCGATAAACAACAAATCTACCAGACCAGTCTTTTCAGAATAATCTGCACCGGTCATATATCCAAAACCTACATTCAAGAAGATGTCGAACACATCGCCCTCCCACAATTTCCCGAAGCGCACTTTTGCTGAAGTAAATCGACCGACATTATAGCTGTACTGAGGAAGCGCATAATTACTGCCAAAGGCACCATTACGAATGTAGGAAGCCGTAAAGGCAAGGACGCCACCATTGTCTAAATCGTGCAGGTATCCACCTAATTCATATTCCTCACCAAGAACAAATGCCGTGGGATCAGTTAGAAGTGTGTGATAGCCCGCAAGTATGCCCATATCTATCTCTCCTAAAGTCAATTCTGCCTGCGCGTTCGAAAACAGCGGAGCTAACGTGAATAGTAGAGCAAGCTTTATATTGCGCATCTTGGGTGTGTTGTTTCTTTAAATATCAGAAAAACTATACCAAAAAAGAAGCCACTTCTATGCGAAGTGGCTTCCTTATCTCTAGTTCTTAGTATCTGTAGTGTTCTGGCTTGAACGGTCCTTCAACCTTTACGCCGATGTAGTCGGCTTGATCTTTACGAAGCGTCTCGAGCTCTACACCAATCTTTGCCAAGTGCAAAGCCGCTACCTTCTCATCCAAGTGCTTAGGAAGCGTGTACACCTTGTTATCGTAATTATCGCTGTGGTTCCATAACTCCAGCTGTGCCAATACCTGGTTGGTGAAGCTATTTGACATTACAAACGATGGGTGACCTGTAGCACAACCTAAATTCACCAAGCGGCCTTCTGCCAATACGATAATCTCGTTGCCTTCTACATTGTACAGATCAACCTGTGGCTTAATTACCTTCTTCGTGTCGCCGTGTGCACTGTTCAACCATGCCATATCGATTTCATTGTCGAAGTGGCCAATGTTACAAACAATGGTTTTATCGTTCATCAACTTAAAGTGCTCTTTAGTGATAATGTCTTTGTTTCCTGTTGCTGTTACTACGATTTGTGCACGTGGAATAGCCGTTTCCATGCGCTTCACCTCGAAGCCGTCCATCGCTGCTTGCAATGCACAAATAGGATCGATCTCAGTCACAATCACACGAGCACCTGCACCACGTAATGACGCCGCTGTACCCTTACCTACATCACCGTAACCGGCGACGACCGCAATTTTTCCTGCAATCATCACATCAGTTGCACGACGAATGGCATCTACTGCCGATTCTTGACAACCGTATTTGTTATCGAATTTTGACTTCGTTACAGAATCGTTTACGTTAATGGCTGGAAGTACTAGCGTTCCATTAATCTCACGCTCGTACAAACGGTGAACACCCGTAGTCGTCTCTTCTGACAATCCTTTGATGCCGGCTACCAACTCTGGGTACTCGTCAAACACCATGTTGGTCAAATCACCACCATCGTCCAGAATCATATTCAAAGGCTGACGATCTTCACCGAAAAATAGTGTTTGCTCGATACACCAGTTAAACTCTTCCTCGTTCATACCCTTCCAAGCATAAACTGGTATACCTGCTGCTGCGATAGCCGCTGCTGCATGGTCTTGCGTAGAGAAAATATTACAAGACGACCAGGTAACTTCTGCACCTAGTTCGACTAAAGTCTCAATCAATACTGCCGTTTGAATGGTCATGTGTAAACAACCGGCAATGCGCGCACCTGTCAAAGGTTTACTTACGCCAAACTCCTCACGGAGCGCCATAAGACCTGGCATCTCTGCTTCGGCAAGCTTGATTTCTGTGCGGCCCCATTCGGCCAATGACATATCTTTAACTTTGTGCGGAACGTAATGTGTAGTTGTACTCATATAGTGTATAAATTTGCTGCAAAGATACACAACACAAGGGTCTTACGAACAGTTCAATAGAATGTTGATTTATCCATTCAAATACCTCAAGGAATCCGTGCAGGTTTCTATTAACCCAAGTTCTCGGGGTGAGGCGATTATAAACCAATTCAGCGTTGCCGACAATCATCGCTACGCAGAACTGAAATCTGAAACTCAAAAGCAGGAATTTCTTTGGAGCCGTGCTGCTCTTAATGCCGCCGAAGCTGATTTGAAAAATATCAAATATCAAGGCAAAAAACCCACCATAGAGAACGCCCACATCAGCCTCAGTCACTGCAAGGAAGGCGTTGCTGCCGCATTTAGTGAACAGCTTGAAGTGGGTATAGATATCGAAACCAAGCGCGAAAACCTTGTACGTATTGCCCAAAAGTTCACCACAGAAGACGAAATAGCTCGATTTGATTCCGAACCGCACACCACATTACAATTTATATGGGGCATCAAGGAAAGTCTTTTCAAACTTTACGGCTATGGAAGTGTCGACTTCAAGACACATCTGGAAATCACCTCGTTCGAATGGGACCCTAACATAAAGCAAGGATGGGGTATCGCTTGGATTAGTCAAACCTGCAAAGAGCGAACTCAGCCGATACAATGTCTGGTGCAGACCGCTATGGTTGGTGAACATTATCTATGTATGGCGACACACCGAATACCTACCATTCCCTTTGAAAGCGCGCGCACGGTGTTGCGTGAATGGACACCGAACGATGCGCCTTTGTTGTATGAACTGAACATGAATCCACAGGTGGTACGCTACACGGGTGATGCAGGGTTCACCTCAACGCAATGTGCCCTAAACCTTATAAGGAACTACCCGAATTACCAACGCGACGGGTACGGGCGTTGGATGGTAATAGATAAATCAACAGGCAATCCAATCGGTTGGTGTGGACTTAAAAACAACCAATGGGGTACTGATCTTGATTTCCGTTTCCTCAAAGCTGAATGGGGCAAAGGCATAGCTACGGAATGTGCCGAAGCTACCATTGAAAAGGCAAAATCACTTAAACTGAGCAGTCTCATAGGACGTGCGCTGTCCGAAAATATTGGGAGCTGGAAGGTATTGGAAAAAGTAGGTATGCATCGCTATAAAAGTGTAGGTTTTGAAGAGTTCGCGGAAGAGTTCAATATCGCCGAGAAAGACCTCGATAGTTGGAAAGGACTTATGCTTCACATTTATAAATTAGAGTTGACGTGAAAATAGTTGTAACCGGAGCCGAGAGCACCTACAAAAGCACGCTTACCAAAATGCTGGCTACGAAGTACTCGTTTGTTCATACCTCCGAGTACGCGCGGGAATACTTGGAGGAAATCGCACCAAATACTCCGGTAGACCCAATCCCACGAGCCGACTATGATCGTATTGAACAAGGCCAACTGCAGTTGCAAAAATCCCAAGGATACTTCCATACCAACGGACACCGAATATTCGATACCGACGGCATTACGCTTTACATCTGGAAAGCCGATAAATATGGAGAAATTGACACCGAGCTATTGGACATCCCCGAAGACGTCATTTATTTTTTATGCTATCCGAATGTTCCTGCGGGTAAAGATCGGTTGCGCATAGATTCAGAGCGCAGAGCTAAGTTGCATCGGGAGTACCTCGACCTTCTCAATTCTTTACCAAACAATGTCTTACACCTCGATCAACCAACATTAGAAGGCAGGCTTGCCTGTGCCCGAAAAACTATTGAGGAATTACTAAACAACGCGGTTTAGTTTCTCATTGATGTGCTGACGCGCGTTGTTCCATTTCTGGAATTGAACCATATAGTAGTTATAATCCGCATTTTCCATACTTAGATAATCTTTCAATGCGTTCAACTTGCGCTCCACGTGAACGTATTTCATGCGTAAAGTCGTTTCATTGACTAGTGGGAAGATGGTATTCTTCTCGTCAGGAAGGTAAATCTCCTTTGATTTCCAATTTGCCAACGTGTACTTCTCTGTCAACGCCTCAGTCACCACCTTGATGATCTCGGGGTCCTCCTGACGTATCCACCAATCTGTATCCGGGACGTGCTCCTTTTCCAGCTCGTCGGCGAGTATGTTGTACATCTTGGAAAATATAGGCGTTGCAAATTCTATTTGATCTTCCTCAATTTCGTCTACAATCCAAGTGGCTATCGATACTGGGATTACTTCCTCCTCATCTAGGTCGGTATCTAACATAGCTTCAGTGCCTTTGGCTACCAGCAGATGGATAATGCGCTCCTCTTGTTCGAAGCCGTGAATCTTAACCATCCCGGCATCATTTGACTGTACCACCTCCATTGGCGGTGCTACTGATTGGCGCTTTTTCTGCTGTCGCTGCTGAATGCCCTGCAACCTGCCGAGCTCTTCATAAAGAGCTGTTGGATCTATCTCAAGAATGAACGCAGCCTCTTTAATGAACACCTCACGGCCGATTTGATCTGGAACCTTGGAAATACTGCTCACCACATCGCGTACCATTTCGGCAAACTTCAGCGGATCGCCGGCAACATCATCCTTCAAGACCGAGGTCTTAAAACTGATAAAGTCTTTCTTACTGCTCTTTAAAAAGGCTTCTAACTCCTCGTTGGTGCGCTGCTTGGCAAAGCTATCGGGATCTTCTCCCTCAGGAAAGCTCACTACGCGAACATTTACGCCTTGTTCAAGCATCATATCGAGCCCACGGAAACTTGCACGCAATCCTGCCGCGTCTCCGTCGAAAAGTAGAGTAATGTTCGTTGTATAACGCTTCAACATACCTATCTGCCCTCCAGTTAGTGCAGTACCTGACGAACTCACCACATTGCGAACACCGTTCTGATAAAAACTCAATACATCAGTATACCCTTCCACCAAAAAGGCTTCGTCGCGCTTCATAATCTCTTGCCTGGCCTGGTATAAACCATAGAGCACCTTGCTCTTATGATAGATCGGATTTTCAGGACTGTTCAGGTATTTCGCTGCCTTCGCACTGTTACTCAAAATACGCCCGCCGAATCCTAAGACTCGACCACTAACACTTTGTATTGGAAACATAACACGGCCACGGAATCTATCGTACCAGCCACGTTCATTCTTCATCGATATACCGCTCTCTTGCAGTGCCTTCTCACTATACTGGTTGGCTATTGCATAATCTGCAAATGCTGTTGAAGCTTCAGGGCTGTAGCCCAAGTGAAATTTATTGATGGTCTCGTCATTAAAACCACGCTCTTTAAAATAGCTCACACCGATGGCCTTTCCTTCGTCAGTTTCGAGCATCTGCTCTTTGTAGAACTTGGCGGCAACATCCGTAATCAGATACACTGCCTCGCGCATATTTCCTGCTTCAATCTCCTCAGCAGTCTGTGGACGCGCCTCCGGAATCTCGATATTATACTTCTTAGCAAGCCAACGCAATGCCTCGGGATAACTCATCTGTTCGAGCTCCATCAAAAAGGTAACCGCATTTCCGCCTTTACCTGAAGAGAAACATTTAAAAATCCCCTTCGCTGGGCTTACCATAAAGGAAGGCGTCTTTTCATTGTTGAATGGCGATAGACCTTTAAGATTGCTACCCGATTTTTTCAACTGAACAAATTCTCCAATCACCTCCTCTATTCGAGTGGTCGTGAAGATTTGTTCTATGATTTCTTTTGGAATGCGAGCCATATATGCAAGATACTTTTTCTAAATACAAAAGCCACCCCTGAGGGCGGCTCTAAGCAAGCTGAGTTGAACTTAATTATTTCAGTATAAATATAAGATTTATCCTTCTATCGAGTTAATACCAATGTTTTTTGATTTTTGATATAGAATATGATTTATTGAATAAAATACATCTTGAAAATCTGCCGATCTTACCCAGACACGAACATTCAATTTTATTGCTGAGGTAGATACGTCACTTAATTCTACTAGAATAGGCTTTTCCTTAATCACTCTAGATTCATCCTCAAGCAATTCTCGCACGGATACTTTAGCATTTTCTAAATCAACATCTAAATTTAAACCCACTGTCCATTGAAGACGTCTAAAATCCTGAGCACTATAGTTGATTAGAGAGCTATTGCTTAATAAACCATTGGGTATGATAATAAGTTTATTATCCAGAGTAGTTAGAGTAGTTACAAAAATTTGAATCGACTTAACCGTTCCTGAAAACCCTTTGGTTTCAATATAATCGCCCACTTTGAATGGCTTAAACATCAAGATCATGGCGCCACCTGCAAAGTTTTGAAGCGTACCACTAAGTGCCATACCTACAGCCAAGCCTGCGGCACCCAAGACCGCAACGATGCTAGTAGTCGCGACACCTAGTTGATTTATTGTAGCAATAATAACAAATGCCTGCAGGGTAATTTTTATCAGCGACTCTAGGAAGGTCGTCAAACTCGCATCCATATCTCTAAGACTCATCGCTTTCTTAAAACCTTTGAGAATGACGCGGACTATGCGCATACCAATCCAAAGAATGAGCAGAGCAATAATGCCTTGCTTGGCCCATCCTAAGGCATTTTCAGTGATTGTCTCCATCGAGATTCCAATAATTTCTTCCATAATGTAACCGATTTGATCTACTTCTTACGAGCGCCTGTGTAGTCAATAACATCCTCTAAAGCAGTACGTTCTGCACTCTCAGGAAAATTAGAAAGAATATCCGAAGCTTTTTGTAAATGGCCCTTCATTTTCGAACGAGCATAATCTAAACCTCCAGAATTTCGCACGAAGTCTACCACCTCAGCCACCTTCTTAGGTCTGTTGTGGTATTTCTTAATCGTACGAATAATCTGCTTACGCCTCGCTTCGTTAGTATTTTGTAAGGCATTAATAAGCGGCAGCGTCATTTTTTGTTCCTTGATGTCAATTCCTGAAGGTTTACCCGTCAAATTGACCTTTTCAAAATCAAATAAATCATCTTTAATCTGAAAAGCCAATCCGAGCTCGCGACCAAACATGCGCATTTGCTCCTGAACTTCTTTGGAAGCTTCTACACTCTGAGCACCAACAACACAACACGTTTCGAGGAGAATTGCCGTTTTCTGCTGAATCACCTCATAGTACACCTCTTCTGTGATGTCCAATTTTCGAGCCTTCTCAATCTGCAAAAGCTCCCCTTCACTCATACTTTTGACCGCAGTGCTCACTGAGCCAAGAATTTCATACTGCTCCCTTTCTACCGCTAGGAGCAGCACCTTAGACAATAGGTAATCTCCTATGAGTACAGCTACTTTATTCTTCCAGAGCGCATTGATGGAAAAAAACCCCCTGCGCATATCGGCGTCATCTACCACATCGTCATGGACTAATGTTGCCGTATGCATTAGCTCAATCAATGAAGCACCTACGTAGGTACTGTCATTGACTTTACCCAACAGCTTTGCGGTCAATATGACAAGGATTGGGCGAAGTTGCTTCCCCTTGCGCTTTACCATGTAGTTCATTACGCGATCCACCAATGGAGTGTTTGATTTTAAATGTGCTTTAAATTGCACATCAAATTCATTCATTTCCTGAGCGATAGGTGCCTTAATGGAATTCAGCTTTGACATTAACTCCAGCCTTTTGTTTTCTGAATATGCTCGTACGCCTTTTGCACATTCAAGAAAGTTTCTTTGGACGCAGTCTGGGCTTCTGCGCCCGCATCAACGATCCGATCCGGATGGGACTTGAGCGCCATCTTGCGATATGCCTTTTTTACTTCTGCCTCTGAGGCGTTTTCATTTATCTCTAAAACTTTGTATGCCCAACCCGCGTCCGATTCCTTAGCGAACATCGCTTTGATAGATTCGAAATCATACGGATTGATTCTTAGATTGCGAGCAATGCGACGAATTTCTTCAACTTCATTTTGATGGAGGTGACCGTCTGCCAATCCTAATTTAAACAAAAAATGAATCAACTGCAGTCGAGTACCGTGGTTGGTAAAACTGTTGATTTGATTGCACACTTTGATAAGTGGAATCTGTTGGTCAACAATTTTTCTGAAAATGGAGAAACTCTCATTAGCACGCTCCTTTCCAAATATGCTTACGAATTGAACCCTAGTAAAGTCCAACTCTTTCTGATCTACCTTGCCGTCCGCTTTGATAACGCGCGCAGCAAGAACTAATAGTGCAATATGAAAGTCGCTAAGTGAAGGCTGTTGAGTCCGCGAATAATTTACACCAGGTTTTTCAGCTTCAACTAAATCGTGAATACGATTGGCGAATGCTACCCCCAGTATCGCACCAATAGGTCCACCCAAAGACCAGCCTAAACCACCGCCAAAAATTTGAAAAATTCGTTTCATTCCGAACTCAAAGATACTCGGCCGAAACGGAAAAAACTAAAGCACGTAATCGATATTAAACCACGAAATAGGCAAAGATGGCAATACCTCCAATAATTACAATAACTAAAGTGATTTGTGCGTAGAGTTGCGCTGTGGACATCTTCTCTTTTGCAGGTTTTATTCTACGGCGTTTCGTAGTTGCTTGAGTTGACATAGCGATTGTGTTTTTTGTGCACCAATAAGATACAAAAATCCTCCTAATTCGCAAGTGCAAAAAGCTGTATTTTACTTAATACCAACTAATTAGGCGAAAATCAACGAAAAAATAGGGTCGAACTATTTGAGATTTATAGACACAAAAGAGCCCTCAGCGTTTACTGAGGGCTCTTTGATGAATTCAATTCCAGTATTTAGGACCCACAGGCCACACATTCGTCCGGATTATCAATTGAACAAGCAATTTTTTCTTCTGCAGTGACTTCTTCACTCATCTTAGCCATAGCTTCCTTTTGTGCTTTAACACGTGCTTCAACCTCTTCTGCTGTTGGCTCCGCTGAAGTTGCCGGAACCGTATCAGTAGTATCTGAGCGAGCGTCTGAACTAACAACAGTACTCAAATCTGTTTGAGCATTCTTCTTCACAGTAAACTTAATTGCGCTTGTAGCTGGTTTAGAACGCAAATAATACATCCCTGTTTTCAGACCTTTCTTCCAAGCATAAAAGTGCATCGAAGTGAGCTTACCCATATTTGGACTTTCCATAAAGAGGTTTAGACTCTGACTCTGATCGATAAACATACCGCGATCTGCCGCCATATCAAGAATATCTCTCATAGATATTTCCCAAACTGTCTTATAAATGGCTTTCAAATTATCTGGCACACCCTCAATATTCTGTACCGAACCGTTCGTCGCCATCAATGCATTCTTCATATCGTCGTTCCAAAGACCTAATTCAATCAAATCATGCAATAAATGCTTATTCACTACGATAAACTCACCCGACAGCACACGACGTGTGTAAACATTCGACGTGTACGGCTCGAAGCATTCGTTGTTTCCAAGGATCTGTGAGGTCGATGCCGTCGGCATTGGCGCCATCAATAAACTGTTTCTAACACCGTACTTTTCGACTTCCTCACGAAGTTCTTTCCAGTCCCAACGACCGCTTAGCTCCTTGTCTTTAATGCCCCAAAGGTTATGCTGGAACTGACCTTTAGAGATAGGTGATCCTTCATAAGTTTCATAAGCCCCATCCTTCGAAGCTTGGTCCTTAGAAGAGCTTACCGCAGCAAAGTACATGGTTTCAAAGATTTCTTTATTCAATGCTTTTGCCTCTTCTGAGTCGAACGGCATGCGCAGCTTGATGAACGTATCAGCCAACCCTTGAACACCCAAGCCCACAGGACGGTGACGCATATTTGAGTTCCGTGCTTCAACTACCGGGTAATAATTACGGTCAATCACTTGGTTCAAGTTGTACGTTACCTTGTAGGTTACGTCGTACAATTTCTGATGATCAAACTTGCCGTCTTCCACAAACATTGGAAGCGCAATAGACGCTAGATTACACACTGCAATCTCATCCGGTGACGTGTATTCTAGGATCTCAGTACACAGGTTTGATGAACGGATAGTACCAAGGTTCTGCTGGTTCGATTTTAAATTCGCTGCATCCTTATAAAGCATATAAGGGGTTCCAGTTTCAATCTGGCTTTCCATAATTTTTGCCCAGACCTCACGAGCTTTAACGGTACGACGACCTTTTCCTTCACTTTCGTATTCGGTGTATAGGTCAACAAACTCTTGACCGTGACAATCGAACAAGCCTGGACATTCGTTTGGACACATGAGTGTCCAATCTTCATTTTTCTCAACGCGCTCCATAAATAAATCTGGAATCCACATGGCATAGAACAGATCGCGTGCACGCATTTCCTCTTTACCATGGTTCTTCTTCAAATCCAAGAACTCGTAAATATCAGCGTGCCACGGCTCTACGTAAATGGCGAATGAACCTTTACGCTTTCCGCCACCTTGATCCACATAACGCGCAGTATCATTGTACACACGAAGCATTGGAACAATGCCGTTCGAAGTCCCATTGGTACCGCCAATGTATGAGCCTGTTGCACGTACATTATGAATGCTAAGACCAATACCACCTGCGCTCTGCGAAATCTTAGCTGTTTGCTTCAAGGTATCGTAAATTCCATCAATACTATCTTCCTTCATAGTAAGAAGAAAACAAGAACTCATCTGAGGCTTTGGTGTACCGGCATTGAACAACGTCGGTGTTGCATGAGTCATGTACTTCTTACTCATCAACTCATAGGTCTCTAAAGCACCCTCGAGGTCGTCTTTGTGAATACCAATACTTACACGCATCAACATTTGCTGAGGACGCTCTACAATCTTCCCGTGCATACGTAGCAAGTAAGAACGCTCTAGAGTCTTAAACCCAAAATAGTCATAAGAGAAGTCGCGATCATAAATCAGTTGCGAATCCAAATATTCTGCATTCGCTTGAACAATCTCATACACATCGTCGGCAATCAAAGGTGCTTTCTGACCCGTTTCAGGGTTGATGTATTCGTACAAATCCGTAACTGTTTCTGAGAAACTCTTTTTAGTGCTTTTATGTAAGTTGCTAACAGCTATTCTCGCAGCAAGATTAGCGTAGTCCGGATGTTTGATAGTCATTGACGCAGCAGTTTCCGCAGCCAAATTATCCAACTCAGAGGTAGTTACGCCGTCATAAACACCGTCCACTACACGTTTTGCTACTGCTACTGGATCGACATATTCGCTCAATCCGTAACACAGTTTCTCAATACGTGCAGTAATCTTATCAAACTTTACCGCCTCCTTTCTTCCGTCTCTTTTAAGTACGCGCATCATAGCTCATTCTCTTGGGTGTGTTCTTGTGTTTTTTTGTTTAGAAGCTCATATCGCCACCAAAAGCTTTGTCGAAGTTGTGATCTTCTTGGCTTTCACCAACTCCTGCTTTTTTATATTCTGAAACACGTTTCTCGAAGAAATTTGTTTTTCCTTCTAAGGAAATCATGTCCATAAAGTCAAATGGATTCGCTGTTCCGTACATTTTAGGACAGTTTAGTGTCTCTAGCAAGTGGTCGGTCACGAATTCTAGGTATTCAGACATTAATTTGGCATTCATTCCAATCAGGTTCACAGGCAGTGATTCCGTGATGAATTCGCGCTCAATATCCAATGCCTCTGAAATGATTTGAGTGATGCGCTCTACCGGTACTTTGTTCACCAGGTGGTTGTTGTGCAAGTGGCAAGCGAAATCACGGTGCAAGCCTTCGTCGCGAGAAATGAACTCGTTCGAAGTAGCCAATCCTGGCAATAGACCTCTTTTCTTCATCCAGAAAATGGAACAGAATGCTCCTGAGAAGAAAATACCCTCTACGGCTGCAAAAGCAATCAAACGCTCAGCGAATGATTCAGATTCAATCCAACGCAATGCCCAATCTGCCTTTTTCTTGATGGCAGGAAATCGCTCGATCGCATTGAATAACTCATCTTTTTCCGCATCATTATCCACAAGTGTGTCAATGAGTAGCGAATACATTTCGCTGTGAATGTTTTCCATCATAATCTGGAAACCATAAAAGAATTTTGCCTCTGAGTATTGTACTTCATTGACGAAATTCTCAGCTAGGTTTTCATTTACGATACCGTCTGAAGCTGCGAAGAATGCCAAAATGTGCTTAAGAAAATAGCGCTCGTCATCGTTGAGCTTTTTCCAGTCTACAACATCTTGGTGCAAATCGATTTCCTCCGCTGTCCAAAATGACGCCTCTTGCTTCTTGTACCAATCCCAAATATCACTGTGCTGGATTGGGAAAATGACAAACCTGTTTTTGTTGTCTTGTAAAATTGGTTCCTGTTGCATTAAGCAAAATTTTTAAGGTCGGAAACCCGCATTAATCTGTGTTAATGTATTGATTTCCAACTAATTATGTTTTTGGTTTTTCAGCGGAGTAGGATGTTCATTACGTGTTCGTAGCTGAACGACCCATACAAACATGGCTACGATTTCTACCAATAACAAGAACGACTATTTGGGTTTTTCCCGTAGTTATTAACAACGAAAAATATTTGGATCTGGCCTTTGTCTTAGACTGCTGTTGGGACAAAGCAGGAATAAGCCTGAAATTTTCTACTGTAACGATTTTTTGAGTCCGTTTTTCGTAATCAAATCGGCAGCAATTTCTACTTTTTCGTAGAAAGCCAGACCATATTTTCGAATCAAAGGATCCTTCAAAAACTTATACACTGGCACTTTCAATTCCTCACCGAGCGAACAGGCTGGCGAACAAATAGACCAGCGGTCGTAATTCAATGCCTCAAAATCTGTATAACGAGAGATGCGAATAGGATACAGGTGACACGATATAGGCTTTTTCCAATCAATAACATTATCATTAAAAGCCTTCTCTATACCACAATGAGCTGCACCATCTTCACTAAAAACAGTGTACGCGCATTCCCTTCCTCCTATAATCGGTGTTTCTTTTTCACCTATGCCATCGACAGAGGTGCCCACATTTTCGATTTCACGGATCCCTTTAGGCGTTAAATAGGGCCTCACTTTTGGATAAATCGACTCTAGAATGGCAACCTCCTCTTGCTCCAAAGGTGCGCCAGCATTACCCTCAACACAACAAGCGCCTTTACAAGCACTGAGATTACAGACAAATTCCTTTTTAAAAAGGTCTACAGAGAGTAATTTATTGTCGATGTCTATCACACTACAAAACTAACGAAGACTTACTCCTTATTTTGAATGTAAAGAAGCTAATTTTGCCAAAAACTAAATACCGTGGGATTTAACATTAACGATGCACTGAGTACTTTTTTGATTTTATTCGCAGTGATCGATATACCAGGAAGTATTCCGATCATAGTGAGTCTACGCAAGAAAGTCGGACACGTTCAAAGTGAAAAAGCAACCATTGTAGCTGGTGTAATTATGATCTTATTCCTCTTTGTGGGTGAAAGTATATTGCACCTACTGGGAGTTGATGTACAAAGCTTTGCCATTGCCGGTAGTTTCGTCATTTTCTTCTTGGCACTTGAGATGATCTTGGGCATTACCATATATAAAGAAGAAAGTCCAAGTACTGCTTCTATTGTTCCTATAGCATTTCCGCTAATCGCAGGCGCGGGTTCAATGACTTCCTTAGTCTCTCTGCAAGCAGAATTTGATAACATAAATATTATAATTGCTATCGTAGCAAATATGATCGTAGTATACGCGGTATTAAAGAATACAGAGCGACTTGAACGCATTCTCGGACCAGGTGGATTGAGCGTACTTCGCAAAGTTTTCGGTATTATCTTGCTCGCGATTGCAGTGAAACTCTTTTTCACCAATCTCATTCCTTTGTTACAAACGGTTTAAGACCTCTATATAATGGCTGACGATCAATTTAAAAACGTAATCTCCCACGCCAAGGAGTATGGATTCATTTTTCAAAGTAGCGAAATCTATGATGGATTGAGTGCTGTATACGATTATGGTCAAAACGGAGTATTGCTCAAAAACAACATCAAGGCCTATTGGTGGGGAGCGATGGTGCAAATGCACGAGAACATTGTTGGAATTGACTCTGCCATCTTCATGCATCCAACTACTTGGAAAGCCTCTGGTCACGTCGATGCTTTCAATGATCCGCTAGTTGATAATAAAGACAGTAAAAAGCGATACCGAGCCGATGTATTGATTGAGGAGCACGTTGAAAAAATCCGTCAGAAGATTGAGAAAGAAGTCAAGAAAGCAGCAAAGCGCTTCGGAGAGACCTTCGATGAAGATCAGTATTTGGCTACTAACGGCCGAGTCTTGGGGTACCAAGAAAAAATGAAGACCATCAGGGAGCGCTTCACAGAGTCAATGAAAGCAGAGGATCTTGCGGATGTCAAGCAACTTATCGAAGACGAAAAAATAAAATGTCCAGTGAGCGGCTCAATGAATTGGACCGACGTTCGTCAGTTCAACCTCATGTTTGGCACCCAAATGGGTTCAGTAGCCGAGGGTGCATCCACACTTTACCTCCGTCCTGAGACTGCACAGGGAATTTTCTTAAACTACCTGAACGTTCAAAAAACAGGAAGAATGAAAATTCCTTTTGGTATTGCTCAGATAGGAAAAGCTTTCAGAAATGAAATAGTAGCACGCCAATTCATCTTCCGTATGCGTGAGTTCGAACAAATGGAAATGCAATTTTTCGTACGCCCTGGCACAGAGATGGAGTGGTACGAAAGATGGAAAAAAAAGCGCCTAGCATGGCATAGCAGCCTCGGGTTTAATGAAGAGAATTACCGCTTCAATGATCACGAAAATCTAGCGCACTATGCAAATGCTGCAGCAGATATTGAATTCAACTTCCCGTTCGGGTTTAAGGAACTTGAAGGTATTCACTCCCGAACAGACTTCGATTTGAAACAACACGAAGCGTTTAGTGGGAAGAAGCTACAATACTTTGACCCAGAAATTGGCGAAAACTATGTGCCGTACGTAGTGGAAACCTCAATCGGTCTAGACCGTATGTTCCTTGCTGTACTTTCTAAGAGTTTAATCACTGAAACTCTTGAAGATGGCAGTCAGCGTACCGTATTGAACGTACCTGCATTTTTAGCGCCATACAAGGTGGCTGTGCTACCCCTTTTGAAGAAAGACGGATTGCCTGAAAAAGCGCGTGAAGTCTTAAATCTATTAAAATTTGACCACATAGTTCAATACGATGAAAAGGACGCTATTGGGAAGCGTTACCGTCGTCAAGATGCCATTGGTACGCCTTTGTGTGTCACAGTAGATCACCAAAGTTTAGAAGACAATACGGTTACTGTTCGATTCCGTAATACCATGGAACAAATCCGTATTTCGATGGATGACTTACCGACTTTGACGAGTGAAAAAGTGTCACTTAGTGCGCAATTGGGAAAACTTTCCTGAAAATCATTCTTAAAACTTTGATTTTCATATATCTTGGCTTCTACAATTAAAAATCATTCGCGAGATGAAAAAGATCAACATTTTTGCTTCAGCAGTAGTTGCACTATCTATGGTAGCTTGTGCTGCACCAGCTGAAGAAGCGCCGGCCGAAGAGCCCGCAATGGAAGAGGTAGCTGAAGAGGCTCCTGCAATGGAAGAAGAAGCTGAAGAAGCTGATTCTAGTATGGAAGAAGCACCTGCTGAGGAAGCAGAAGCAGCTGAAGAAATGCACGAAGACCATGAAGGTCACGAGCACTAAGATTTACCTCTTAGAAAAGAAAAAACCCCGAGCGTAATACGCTCGGGGTTTTTTTTGGGGTTACTACTTTTTTTACCGCCTAATGCCAGCCATTATCTGAACAATGACCGGATCCTCTTTGAGCAGTACCATTCTGTAGGCGTCAAAACCCCATAGATTTCTAGCGATACCAGCCTTGAGCAACAAGGAAAGCTCTTTACGTTCAAAAGCACTGAGGTCTTCGAGTTCGATGCCGTAACCACCAAAGTCTAAAAACGAACGGAGAATATCCTCAGTAACAAGATAATTACTGTAGTAGTTTGAGAAGTTCAAGTCTTTAAAGTAACTGCGATGTGCATCGGCATAATCAAACCCAAAAGCATCAATGGTACCAAAAGAAAATGTCCAGAAGTAGGAGGCGCTGTCGTTTGTGATTTCCACATCCGGCTCAATACCGCCTTGCGAATACAACACGCGGCCTGTATCACTTATAAAAACTCCTTCATTCACCACTTGACCTTTACGGTAAGGCTTCTGTATCGATCGCCCACTAGGTGTATAGTAGTAAGCAATTGTCAAGCGAACTTTCGAACCGTCCAAAAGTATTTTATCTTCTTGAACGAGTCCTTTACCAAAAGAAGTTCGACCATAAACTGTCGCACGATCGTGGTCTTGAAGTGCACCCGTAAAAACCTCAGAGGCACTGGCTGAATTTTCATTGATGAGAATATGAACTGGGAGTTCTTCAAATCTATTGCCCGATTTTGCCGTTGAAG
>CAJWZE010000010.1 GCA_913049845.1 uncultured Cryomorphaceae bacterium | reverse complement strand
GAAACAGAAGTTCAGTTTGAGAAGAACGGTTACTACCAAGACTTCCACGAAGAATTAACTGAAAAGTACCACGGAGAAAAAATCACTGCTGAAAAGATTGGTGGTTTGGAATGTGGTAAGTGTCACTATTAATCGAGAAGTAAGAATGACTGAGAACAATAAATATTGGAGAGGGATTGAGGAGCAATCTAATCCAGATCTTACGAAAAAATTAGCTGACAACGAATTTGCCACTGCTCCAGAGACGCTTGACTTCATAGGAGATGATAATGTAGGAGAAGCGGAAACATCACGTCGCGATTTCTTGAAGTTTATGGGGTTCACAACTGCGGCGGCAACTCTCGCTGCATGTGAGGCACCAATTGTCGAAAGTATTCCTTATGTGGTAAAACCTGATAGCTTAACTCCGGGATTGCCATCATTCTACGCAACTTCAATGTTTGACGGACAGGATTATGCGTCGTTATTAATCAAAACAAGAGAAGGAAGACCAATTTTAGTTCAACCAAACTGCGAGGCAGCATTTAATACATGTACGAACGCACGTTTGCAGTCGTCAGTTTTGAACCTCTACGATGGCGCACGTCTTAGAGGACCAAAGGTGAATAAAAAGGACTCTTCATGGGCAACAGCAATTTCACAGGCGAAGTCTATGATTTCCGATACATCGGTATTACTTACACCTACAATCATATCACCTTCTCTTAAGAAGGCTATAGAGACTTTAAATGTTAAGCATATCACGTTTGACGCTATCAGTCAATCTAAACGACTTGATGTATACGAAGAATTGTTAGGCAAACGAGCTTTGCCAAGTGTAAGTCTTCTAAATGCGCACGTCGTGGTTGGCTTAGGCGCTGACTTCTTAGGCGATTATGACGGTCAAAGGTTTGGCGCCGATTATGCCAATCGCAGAAAACCTTCGCCCGAAATGCTGCGCCATATTCAGATTGAAGCAGGAATGTCTATATCTGGTGCTAATGCTGACTTGAGAGTTAAGGCCCGCGTTTCTGAATATGAATTGGTCTTAGGGCACATCTATAATTACATTGCAAAGAAAGTTGGTCAGCCTACGTTGAAGCTCTATCCTTTGCGTGAAGATATTAAGATGCAAGTACTGAATTCAGCGCAAGAGTTGTTTGACGCTGCTCAGCATGGCCTTATTGTAAGCAGTTTTAATAGTGTTACCGGTGAAAAGTTAGCCTTGGCAATCAACCAAATGATAGGTTCGAGTTGTATCGATACGAGTAATCTTGTCTACTTAAATTCTTCGAAAGATGAGGAGATTGGGCAGCTTATTATTGATGTAGCTGAAGGGAAGGTAGACACACTCATAACCTTAGATATTAACCCGGCGCACGATATTACTGGTTTAGATTTATCTAAAGTGAACCTCGTTGCGATTAGCGAACGTGAAGATGAAACGGCTTCACAAGCGAAAGTTATTCTTCCTCTAAGTCACTATCTAGAATCATGGGGTGACTTCATCCCAAAAGATGGTGTGTACAGCGTTGCTCAACCAACTATAAATCCTCTTTTTGACAGTAAATCTGCTATAGAGATTTTGTTTACATTATCTGGTAAAAACGCTACTGCTAAGGAACTTTTACAAGAAAGTGTTGAGGATTTAGGCTTGGCTAAGGGATGGAATTCATTGCTACATGACGGATTTGCCGAAACGAGTGCAGGAAAAACTCTTTCTTTTAGCGATCTCACAATTATTGATATTACTGACGTGGCTATTGGAAAGCCTCTTACGGAATTAGAATTCTATACATATTCTAAAACGGGTATGGGAATTGGTAAATATGCCAATAACCCTTGGGCATTTGAATTACCGGATCCTATTACCCGCTTATCATGGGATAATTACTTAGTAATGAGTGCTGCTGATGCGGTGAAATTGGGCGTTGAGAATTGGGCAGAATCTAATGGTGCTATGAATGGTACTACAGTTAATCTCAAAGTTAATGGTGTAGTTTTAACGAACGTTGCCATCTGGGTTCAACCAGGACAAACAGAAGGAACCATTGGAATGGCATTGGGTTTCGGTAGAACTATGGCTGGTAAGGTCGGTAATAACATTGGTTGGAATGCTTTGCAGCTGCTTCCTTCAGATGAATCTTACGCCGCTGTAGAGACTATATCTGCTACTGAAAATGAACATGAATTTGCTTCAGTTCAGTTAGCGCATACGATGATGGGCAGGAAAATTGTCAACGAAGTCAACTTACCTGATTATCTAAACAAGCCTGCATCTGAGTGGAATGAGAGACCTACTTTTGAATCATTCAGAGGTCCTTTGCAGCCTAGTGAAGCGAACCTTTGGGATGACCACGATCATGTAACTTCTCACATGTGGAATCTTAGTATTGATTTGAACGCTTGTGACGGTTGTGGAGCATGTATAGTTGCTTGCCACCTTGAAAACAATGTTCCAATTGTTGGTAAGGACGAAGTGCGTCGCCATAGAGATATGCATTGGTTACGCATCGACCGTTACTACTCTTCCGACATGACACCGGAAAAGGCTAAAAAAGAGGGAGTTGGTGCGATTGAGAAGTATGCAAAAATGGAGGTACCTTCTGAAAGCCCTTCGGTAACCTTTATGCCGGTTATGTGTGTTCAATGTAATCACGCACCTTGTGAAACTGTATGTCCTGTTGGAGCCACAGTTCACTCTCGTGAAGGTTTGAATCATATGGCTTACAATAGATGTATTGGTACAAGATATTGTGCGAATAACTGTCCGTACAAGGTGCGACGTTTTAACTGGTTCAACTACAAGGGTAACGATAAGTTTGCTGACGTCAACCCATCACAAGACGATTATGGTCGAATGGTTCTGAACCCTGATGTGACTGTAAGATCTCGCGGTGTCATTGAAAAATGTTCAATGTGTATTCAAAGCATTCAAATGGGTAAATTAAAAGCTAAGAAAGCTGGTCGCCCTTTGAAGGAGGGTGATATAGACATCGCATGTTTGAATTCATGCGGCAGTGATGCAATTGTCTTCGGTGATATAAATAACCCTGAAAACAAAATCAATGAGAAGAAGGAAGATCCTAGAATGTACTACCTCTTAGAGGAAATAGGTACACAGCCAAGTGTCTTCTATCAGACCAAAGTCAGAAATAGAGCTTAATAAATAAGAAAGCGACATGCATTACGAATCGCCTGTTAGAAATCCGCTCATACTTGGAGATAAGTCGTATTCAGAAATCACCAACGATATAGCGAAACCCATAGAGTCAAAAGCACCACGTTCATGGTGGATTGCTTTCTCTATTGCATTTGTTATGTTTATGTGGGGTTTGGGATGTATACTATATACCATTGGTACCGGTATTGGTGTCTGGGGACTTAATAAAACCGTTGATTGGGCCTGGGATATTACCAACTTTGTTTGGTGGGTAGGTATTGGTCACGCAGGAACTTTGATTTCTGCAGTACTCCTCCTTTTCCGTCAAAAATGGAGAATGGCAATTAACCGTTCAGCAGAGGCAATGACTATTTTCTCAGTTATCCAAGCAGGTTTGTTCCCGTTGATACATATGGGACGCATATGGAATGCTTATTGGGTTATGCCTATACCAAATCAATACGGCTCACTTTGGGTAAACTTTAATTCACCACTTCTTTGGGATGTATTTGCGATCTCAACGTATCTTACTGTAAGTACTGTATTTTGGTACGTTGGTTTGATTCCAGATTTTGCTATGATTCGAGATCGTGCGATTAACCCAGTACAAAAGCACATCTATAAGATTTTATCTTTTGGTTGGGGTGGTCAAGCTAAGCATTGGCAGCGTTTCGAAGAGGTTTCATTGGTGTTGGCAGGCCTTGCTACACCACTTGTACTTTCTGTACATACAATTGTATCGTTTGACTTTGCAACTTCAGTGATTCCTGGTTGGCATACGACTATCTTTCCGCCTTACTTCGTAGCAGGTGCAATTTTTTCTGGTTTCGCAATGGTACAGACGCTTCTTTTGATTGTACGCAAAATCTTTAAAATGGAAGATTATATCAATATTGAACATATTGAGATGATGAATATCGTTATCATGGTCACAGGTTCGATTGTAGGTGTTGCTTACATCACGGAGCTTGTCATTGCATGGTACTCAGGTGTAGAGTACGAGCAATACGCCTTCTTGAACAGAGCAACGGGCCCATATTGGTGGGCTTATTGGTCAATGATGACCTGTAACGTATTCTCTCCACAGTTTATGTGGTCGAAGAAATTACGTACCAATTTGATCTTCACCTTTGTGATTTCAATCGTTGTAAATATTGGTATGTGGTTTGAGCGTTTCGTGATTATTGTTACTTCTATTCATAGAGATTACTTACCATCTTCTTGGTCGATGTTTTCTCCTACGTTTGTTGATATCGGTATTTATATCGGAACTATTGGTTTCTTCTTTGTACTCTTCTTGTTATACGCGAGAACGTTCCCAGTAATTGCACAGGCAGAATTGAAAACTATCTTGAAGTCTTCCGGTGAAAACTTCAAAAAACATCACAATGAGCATGGGACACACTAAGCATAATCCTATTGTACGCGCTCTATTCAATGACGATGATATCGTTTTGAATGCCGTAAAAGATCTCCGTTCAAACGGTTACCACATAAGTGAGGTTTATTCTCCATTTCCAATCCATGGATTGGATGAAGTAATGGGTCTAAAAAGAACTCGCCTGAGTACTGCTGCATTTTTCTACGGCTTGACCGGCTTGTTTTTCTGTTCATGGTTAACATGGTATACAATGATTTCAGATTGGCCGCAAAATATTGGAGGTAAGCCGAATGAATATTGGGCCTTAAATATGCCTTCATTCATACCTGTTATGTTTGAGTTGACGGTATTCTTTGCTGCACACTTGATGTGCTGGTCTTACTTCGCAGTAAACAAGCTATATCCAGGTGCCAAAGCACAGAATCCGGATCCTCGTACTACGGATGATCACTTTCTAATGGAAGTTGAATTAGAGGGCGAAGAGGCAGATTTAACAAAGAAGCTCCAAGAATTGGGTGCTCTTGAAATTTCTAAAGTCGAAGCATAAGATGAAAAGAATTACTACCATCATAATGCTCACAGCTTCAGCTGCACTCGCGAGCTGTAACTTCGATAAGTCAAAACCGGGTTACACATACATGGACGATATGTACCAAAGTCCATCTTATGAAACCTATGAGCCTTCTGCTCAATTTGCAAATGGTCTAAGCGCTCAACTTCCTGTTGAGGGAACTGTTCCACGTGGATACCATCCTTACGAATTTGCAAACAGCAACGAAGGATACGAGGCTGCACGCACCACATTGACGCTTCCTCTAGAATTTGATTCTGAGGAGGCTCTTGCTGAAGGAAAAGAATTGTACAACATCTTCTGTGACCACTGCCATGGTGAGAAGGGAGACGGCAACGGTCCTCTGGTAATGCAAGAGAAAATCTTGGGTGTTCCTTCGTACGCATCCTCAAGACTACCAGATATTACTCCTGGTTCTATGTACCATGTAATTATGCATGGTAAAGGAATCATGGGGTCACATTCTTCACAGATTACGTACGACGAGCGTTGGAAAATCGTTCGTTACGTTGTGAAACTTAGAGCTGATCAAGAATAAAACCTTAGAGTAGAAATGTTTGAGTTTAAAACAAAAACAAAACAATTGGCAATCGCTCTTACGCTGTTAGGTGCTATCCTTTGGGTCGTTGGATTTGCCCTAAATGGTTCGTCATCTCACGATGCGGGACACGGTCACGACGCGCATCTTACTGAAGAAGTGCATATTGATGCGCGCTACGATGCACATGCTGAAGAAGCGCACGATGACCATAGTTATGGTTTACATACTGAAGAGGCCGATGAATACCCCGGTGAGGCTCATGCTTCAATGATAGCTGCCTATGGTTCAGATCAGGTCAATGAAGTTCATGATACACATGCGGAAGAGGCACACGCCGATCATATTGATAATAGTGAAGATACCTATCACACAGAAGGACACAATGCACACGATAGCCACGCTGCTCATCAAATAGCCAACCGCCCTTGGTCGGCACTTTACGTAGCAGCGATTTTCTTCTTCGGATTAGGTATAGGACAATTATTTTTCCTGGGAATTCAATATGTAGCACAAGCAGGATGGTCTGCAGGTTTGTTGCGTTTGATGGAAGCACAGTCTTTCACTATCATCGCACCTCTATTAGTAATAGCAATCTTATCAATCTTAGGTTTTGGACATGTGCATCACATGTTCCATTGGATGGCTGAAGGCATCCATATCGACGGTCATGATAATTTTGACCCAATTATTGCTGGTAAAAGAGGCTTTTTGAATCCCACCTTCTTCACAATACGCATTCTTGTTTACATCGGTGGATGGGTCTGGGCTGCTAAGACTCTTCGTAAGTATTCGCTGATGTCTGACACAGGTGACGGCGTGCTTATGTGGAAGAAAAACCGTGGTGTTGCTGCTGCGTTCACCGTATTCTATGCTGTTACATCGTCTACGAGTGCATGGGATTTCATTATGTCTATTGATGCACACTGGTTTTCTACGCTATTCGGATGGTATACTTTTTCCGGTATGTTTGTGAGTTCATTTGCTGCGTTAATCTTCCTAACGCTATACATGAAGGGACAAGGACTAATGGAATGGGTCAATGAAAACCACTTACATGATTTGGGCAAGTTCATGTTTGCCTTTTCTGTGTTCTGGACCTACTTGTGGTTCTCGCAATTCGTACTTATTTGGTATGCAAATATTCCAGAAGAGGTTACGTACTACATGCAACGTTTTGAGCAGTATAAAGTGCCATTCTTTACGATGTTGGTCTTAAACTTTGTCCTTCCTGTATTGGCTGTTTTAAGCCGTCCAGCGAAGCGTATTCCAGGCACTGTAGTAATGGCTGCTGTATTTGTACTCGTAGGTCACTATATGGACCACTACGTTATGATTATGCCAGGTACTGTCGGTAGTCACTACGGTTTCGGTTTAGTAGAGTTAGGTCCAATTCTATTCTTCGCTGGTCTGCACATCTACGTAGTTTTATCATCAGTAGCTAAAGCCCCATTGCTACACAAGAACCACCCAATGATAACGGAGTCTAAAAACTTCCATCAATAATAAGAAAAGACACTAAATAATGAGTGCAGCTTTAATCATAGTATTAGTTGTTTTAGTCATCCTCACCCTAGTACAGGTCATGAGAATCTCTGAGATTTCTTCTGAAATCCAGAAAGGTAAGGACAACGAGGTAAGTTCAAAGGATAATGACACCCAAGGGCGCTTAATGTTGTTGGTAGGTTTTGGTTTTATTATTAGCGTTGTAGTGATGTACATCGCTTGGGGAAGACATAGCCTTCCTGAGCCATCTTCAGCACACGGTGCAGAGATCGATAACCTCTGGAACCTAAGTATGTTAATCATCAATATCGTTTTCTTTATTGTTCAGCCTATTCTTTTCTACTTCGCTTATAAGTATAGAGGTAAGAAAGGAACCACAGCTACCTACTACGAGCACAACAACCGTTTGGAGTTGTTCTGGACCATGGTTCCAGCGCTTGCTTTAGCAGTATTGATTATCTGGGGTCTCAATGTATGGAGCACCTTGATGATGCCAGAAAATGAAGAGGAGCCAATCCTTGTAGAACTCTATGCTCAGCAGTTCAACTGGACAGTACGCTACAGCGGTGGCGACAACATATTGGGTTATGCAACAGTACACGAAATCGCCGGTGCTAATATCGTGGGTGTAGATACCCAGGATCCAGCCTCTGCTGATGATATAATTACTAAGGAATTACACCTTCCAACGGGTAAGCCAATCCAATTTGCTTTCCGATCGCAAGATGTTATTCATTCTGCTTACTTCCCGCACTTCCGTGCACAAATGAACTGTGTTCCTGGTTCGATAACAAACTTCCAGTTCACACCTACAATTACCACGGCTGAAATTCGTCAGAACAAAGACGTTAAAGCGCACGTTGAGGAAGTAAACGAGATTAGGAAAGCCAAGGGTGAAGACGTTTGGGATTTCAATTACGTGCTCCTTTGTAACAAGATTTGTGGTTCTGCACACTACAATATGCAAATGGACATAGTTGTTGAAACTCAAGATGAATTCAACGCTTGGTTAAAAGAACAAAAAACCGTCGCTGAGACACTTTAAGTAGAAGCAATAAATATTTAGCTATGTCAACTACAACGACTGAAAAAAATAATCACATCCAGGATTACTTGATGGAGCATCATCATGAGGAGAACTTCTTCACGAAGTATATCTTTACAACGGACCACAAGATGATTGGTAAGCAGTTTTTGATTACCGGTATGTTCATGGGTATCATTGGTGTTATGATGTCAATGCTTTTTCGTTTGGAGATTGCATATCCTGAGCAAAGCTTCCCAATCTTAGAATTCTTCTTAGGTAAATGGGCTCCTGACGGTGTGATGGATCCCAATATGTACTTAGCATTAGTGACCATTCACGGTACCATTATGGTATTCTTTGTATTGACCGCGGGTCTATCAGGTACATTCTCGAACTTACTGATTCCTTTGCAGATTGGAGCGCGTGACATGGCCTCAGGCTTTATGAATGCGCTTTCGTACTGGTTCTTTTTCTTGAGCTCAGTTATTATGGTGGTATCATTGTTTGTGGAGTCTGGTCCTGCCTCAGCAGGATGGACGGTATACCCACCACTTTCTGCACTTCCTCAAGCAATGCCGGGTTCAGGCGCAGGTATGACGCTGTGGTTGATTTCGATGACACTCTTTATTGTGGGGTCATTATTAGGTTCTTTGAACTACATCGTAACGGTTTTAAATATGCGTACTAAAGGTATGAGCATGACACGTCTACCTTTGACCATCTGGGCATTCTTTGTAACAGCAGTTTTAGGGGTTCTTTCATTCCCTGTGCTACTTAGTGCTGCGTTGCTTTTGATGTTCGACCGTATGTTGGGTACGTCATTCTACCTAAGTGATATCTTCATGGGTGGTGAAGTATTGAGCTACAGCGGTGGTTCTCCAGTATTGTATCAGCACTTGTTCTGGTTTCTGGGACACCCAGAGGTATACATTATCCTTTTACCTGCTTTGGGTATTTCATCTGAGGTCATTGCTACAAACTCACGTAAGCCGATATTCGGTTACCGCGCAATGGTAGGTTCAATCTTGGCAATTGCTTTCTTGAGTTTTATCGTATGGGGTCACCATATGTTCGTTACAGGTATGAACCCGTTCTTAGGTTCAGTCTTCACGTTCACGACACTATTGATTGCGATTCCATCGGCAGTAAAGGCGTTTAACTATATCACTACGTTGTGGAAAGGTAATATCCAGTTCACTCCTGCAATGCTCTTCTCTATAGCATTGGTAAGTACATTCGTTACCGGTGGTTTGACTGGTGTTATTCTTGGTGATAGCGCCTTGGATATCAACGTTCACGATACCTACTTCGTAGTTGCTCACTTCCATATTGTAATGGGTCTTAGTGCGATTTACGGTATGTTTGCTGGAGTATACCACTGGTTCCCTAAGATGTACGGCCGTATGATGAATAAATCAATGGGTTATGCGCATTTCTGGTTGACCTTTATAACTGCTTACGGTGTATTCTTCCCAATGCACTTCTTGGGCATGGCAGGTCTGCCACGTCGTTACTACAGTAACACAGCATTCCCAATGTTTGATAATTTGGCAGACATAAATGTATTGATTACTTATTTTGCCATCATCGGTGGTGCTGCACAGTTGATATTTATCTTCAACTTCTTCTACAGCATTTGGAGAGGCCCTAAGGCAAAACAAAATCCGTGGAGAGGTAATTCACTTGAGTGGACAACTCCTGTAGAGCATATTCACGGTAACTGGCCGGGTGATGTACCTGTCGTATACCGTTGGGCATACGATTATTCGAAGCCAGGTGCTGAAGAGGATTTTGTTCCACAAAACGTACCATTGGCAGAAGGTGAGGAGAGCGGTCACTAGACCCACATCTCACTTTAAAATATTAGATCCCCTATCCGCGCGGTTAGGGGATTTTTTGTGGTAATTTGTAAAACTATGAATGAGCACTTAGATCCTACAGGGGGAAACTTCACAAATACGGAACGTGAGATCGAAAAGAAGTTAAGGCCATTGAGCTTTGACGACTTTACAGGTCAAGCTGTAGTATTAGAGAACCTCAAGATTTTCGTTGAGGCGGCTAAAATGCGCGACGAGGCCATGGATCATGTCTTGTTGCACGGTCCACCTGGACTAGGTAAGACGACATTAAGTCACATATTAGCTAATGAACTTGGTGTGGGTATTAAAGTCACTTCAGGTCCTGTATTGGATAAGCCGTCAGACCTCGCCGGTCTACTCACCAATCTTGAACCGAGTGATGTACTATTTATCGATGAGATTCATCGCTTATCCCCTGTGATAGAGGAGTACCTCTACAGTGCAATGGAGGATTTCAAGATTGATATTATGATTGACTCTGGACCCAGTGCACGCAGTGTACAGATCAGCTTGAATCCATTTACGCTTATTGGCGCAACCACCCGATCCGGACTTTTAACGGCACCGTTGCGAGCGCGTTTCGGGATTAATTCAAGATTGGAATATTACGACGTTGAACTCCTGACTACTATTGTTGAGCGAAGTGCTGAAATTCTAGAGGTTCAAGCAGAATACGAGGCTTGCATCCGCGTTGCATCTCGTTCTCGAGGGACACCACGTATTGCCAATGCACTCCTGAGAAGAGTTAGAGATTTTGCTATGGTTAAAGGGAACGGAACCATTGATGTGGAAATTGCTGAATTTGGACTGAATGCCTTGAATGTAGATAGCAAAGGACTAGATGAAATGGATAATAAGATATTGACCGTACTCGTAGATAACTTTGCTGGAGGCCCAGTTGGTTTGAATACCTTGAGTACGGCCATAGGAGAGCAAGCAGAGACGATCGAAGAGGTGTATGAGCCATACCTCATCAAAGAAGGCTTCTTACTCAGGACGCCTCGTGGTAGAATGGTAACGGAAAAGGCATATACGCATCTTGGATTGAATCGTCCACAAAAGGGCAATACAGGATCACTATTCTAATGACACGGACTGAGGCATCTCAGATTGTAAAACGTCTTGCTAAGGAACAAGGCTTTGACGCCTGTGGTATTTCTACGGCTAAATTCTTAGAAGAAGAAGCCACGGGTCTAGAGAAGTGGCTTAAAGCGGGTTACCACGGTACTATGAGCTGGATGGAGAATCATTTTGATGCACGTTTGGATCCAAGAAAGCTTGTCCCCGGAGCAAAATCTGTCATCAGTGTTACTCTAAATTATTTTCCAGAAGAAACGCAAGAGGAGGGTGCTCCAAAGATTTCTAAATACGCCTACGGACGCGATTATCATAAAGTGGTTCGCGGTAAACTCAAGCGTATGCTGCAAGGCATACAGGCTGTGATAGGAGAAGTAGAAGGTAGGGGATTTGTGGATAGTGCCCCAGTGATGGATCGGGCGTGGGCGCGTAAAAGTGGTTTGGGTTGGATTGGTAAACACAGTTTGCTACTGAGCAAGGGTGCGGGTAGTTTTTTCTTTATCGGAGCACTGATTGTAGATCTAGAATTGGAGCCAGACGGTCCTACAACCGATCATTGTGGCACGTGTACTGCATGTATTGATGCTTGTCCAACTGAGGCCATTGTGGCCCCTACAGTCATCGACAGCAACAAATGCATTAGTTACCTGACTATAGAATACAAAGAGGCGCTACCATCAGAGTATCAGGAGAAAATGGAAGAATGGGTGTACGGATGTGATATTTGCCAGGATGTTTGTCCTTGGAATCGATTCTCTGCGCCGCACCAAGAAAAAGATTTTGACTTACGACCTGCAATCAAGGAATACGACTGGGAAGCATGGGAGGAAATCACCCATGAACTTTGGGACGAGATGATGAAGGGTTCCTCCATTAGCAGGACCGGCTTCGAAGGGTTCAAGAGAAATATGACTTTCGCTAAAAAGGATTAGCCTACAGGGACTTCAATAACCTGCAAGATACGGTAGTTGTCCGGGTTGAAGACATACACCACAATCGCAGTATTGATTTTCACCCAATCCCCATTCCAAGCCAAGGAATAAGAGCCGTTTAGGGTGTCGCCAGGAACCATTGGGCTGGTACCGAAGCTGCTGCCCCAAGTATCGGTCACGTAATCACGAAGGACATTCATATGCACGTAATCTGGGTCACGAGTATCGTCCTCCATAAGCTGAGGGCTCATGATGTTGCTTTCTTTTACCAAGACAACAATTTTTAAATCATGCAGTAGGCTGGTTTGCGGAAATCCTTGGACGCTCACATTGAGTTGGCCTAAGTCAAGAGAGGTAGATGCTTCGAGGGCGATGCGCAAGGTACTGTCCATTGCTTCGGCACTTAAGGTGGGCCAATCATTACGACCAGATAAGTGCCCATTACCAGTACTTGCCCAATTTTCCCGGTTTAGCATACCGATAGGCAGGGGAGGACTATTACCAAAGAAAAAGTTTTGTAAAGCCTTTGCCTCAGGGGTTGTAAAATCCGTTGGATAATCAGACGTAACTCCTGTGAATGAGCTAGGACGTCCATGAACTGCCAGACCTATTATACGTTCACTACCATAAGTGTCAACTAGATTCTCTATGACTTTTGATGCTTTAGGACAATTCTTACATCTATGTCCCGTCCAGTCTTCAATAAGCACATTGCGGAGCTGCTCGGAACTTGTAGTATCAATAATCCCGCCTTTGAAAGGCTGTTCCACAACATCACATTGCGGGGTGAGGAATATCAGAGAGAGTAGGGCAAAAAATAAGAAGAGTTTTCTCATGTCTAGAAGCTTGTAGTTAGGGAGAAGCTCACACCGTTTGAAGGAGGGACGACACGACAAACGCCACCCACACAGAAGATACCTCGCTGTTGACGCCCATAAGAGAGTTGAAAGCGACTAGTTCCTGAAGTATAAACCACGGAGGACAACGGATAATGAAGTCGTTGCGCTTCATTAGGATTGCCGTAATTGTAGATGTCCTGTACGCTGAAGAACCAGTGCGGAGCAATGCTATACTCTGCCAGCGCCATGAACATAGAGCCGCGATCGTCTCTGGTGCTTAAGTGCTGGAATTCTGTTCGCAAGTAATGCTTGCGCTTTACCTTGTAGAGACTTTCTAAAATGAAAATATCCCCACTCATCAGTTTCTGACCGTCAGGATTCAGTAAAATGCTTTCATCGCCCAAACCGTCTTCTAACACGCTGCGGTTGTAGAATAGATTGAGGTACATGGCATTTACCTTCAATTTCTTATTGACCTTCTTGCTGAGGGTCATATTGAAATCGTGAAAGTATGAGATTTCTCCACGCATCATTGGATTGCTGTAGTAGCCTTGAAGCGCTCTCAAAGTATCCATTGCAGGATCAACGTAATCTTTATCTATACTCCTTACAAGACTGTAGTTAAAACTAAGCAATGTACCGTATTTTCCACCTAAGGCTGTATTGCGTTTGAACTTGTAATTGGCTTCAAGTTGAATGCCTTCCTCACCATTAATCTGGGTCGCATATTGATATAGCGCGGGTAGTGCATAGGTGTGTACTTGGGCGGTAGGACTCAAATAGTTAACAAGCATGTCTATGGTGGAACCGTTTCTGTCCGTTCTAAATGACATATTATCGATACGCTTAACTCCGGCTATAATTCCAAGACCGTTCTTGCTGTAACTCACATTCGCGATAATTCCGTTACCGTCTTTATAGATGTAACCATTGTCGGCAGATGGGTCGTTTGCCTTGTAGGCATATTCTAACTGCATGGCCCATGGACCTTTCGATAATTGTGTTCTGACTCCGCCTGCGGCAACATTTTCAGGCAATACTAAGAACGGATCATTTGCACGTTGGTATTTACTAATATAGCTGCTGCCTACGGTCCATCGAAAACCGGCTGAATCTAGCTTCGGGAATAGTTCCTTACTGAGGTTATATTCGGCGTCAATCCCTCTCAAGAGCCCAGGACTCTTCTCAAAGTAGAAACGTTGCCGACCCATAACTGCTTTGATGCTTAAACCGCTCAAAGGATTAACCTTTATACGAACACCGTCCATGGCGTTATCGTAGCCAAGCCCGCGCTCCTCGTAGGAACGGAAAACCATACCTGTTCCAAATTGCTCATAGAAATTGCCAACAGTGATATCCAACCCGTCCTGTTTGAATTGTAAGTAGCGGTATGTGATGCCTTCACCGCGGTAGCCCTCGGGAAAACCGAGCATTACATTTTGGTAGTTTTCGTAACGAAGGCCTGAAGAAAAGTTACCGTCGGTATACACAAAATTGGCATAGCCTTGGCCTAAGAAGCGCTCGTCTGGATAAAACTCACCCGTAGGATCAATACTTTCATCGCGCAGATATAACTGACAGTCTAATTGGAAGTTACCGTGCAGTTGCCCACCAAAAGTATTTTGCTCTTGGGCAAAGGATGCATTAGCACTACAAATGGCCCAACCGAATAGGAGAAATCTTTTCATGTATTAGTGGCTTGGGTCGTGACCTGCAGCTACCTCTTGGACGACTTCAGCAAGTTCTTCTTCGTCACCAGGCGAATAACCGCTGTGTTTCCAAACAACTTCTCCTTTTTTATTGAGCACTAGGGTGAAGGGCACATTTACAATACCCAAATTTCTTTTTAGGTCTTGATTTTCATCAAGGAGTACGGTGTATTCCCAACCTTGTCCTTGGACCATTGGCGCTACACGTGCAGAATTGCGTGAATCGTCAATACTTACGGCAAGAACCTTAGCACCTACCTCTTCTTCAAGGTCAATGGCGTAATCCATAAAAGCAGTCAATTCTTTAATACACGGTTTACACCATGTTGCCCAAAAGCTTATGACTGTTGGTCCTTCTTCACTTATAGCATCTTGAATGTTTATACTTTGACCGTCGAGGGTCTTAAGATTAGTGCTCGGCAATTCTTGAGCGCCAAGCTGAAAAAGACCGAAAAAGGCGATTGCGGTAAGAAGTTGTTTCATTTATTTTAGGGTATATTAAAATAACGAGGAGCCTTTCGGCCCCCCGCAAAAGTAACATATTTAATACTTAGTGAGCAACGTTAAGTCGTAAGGTCTTGCTCACGCCATTCACGTTAACATTCACAAAGTATAGACCAGCGCTCAAAGTACTTGCAGGAAGCTCCACTTTTTGAGTACCGGCGTCCATAGTCATAGCATCTGTAAACACTGTTTGACCCAAACCATTTACAACGTTCAATGTAACGTCAGAACGGTCAATTAAATCAATCTCTAAACCTGCAAATTCGTTTGCTGGATTAGGGTAAACTGCAATGTAACGAGCTATGTCATCCATCTCGCTAACCCCTGAGGTAGTGTATTCTGCCAATGCAGCTTGCAAAACTTCTCGGGTACTAGATTTTTCAACCCAAACGATTATATCCATATTACTGGTGCCTATCCAAAAATCAAAGGAACCTTGAGCGGGAGACGAACTAACTGTAATCGTTGAGTTTGCGTAGTGATTGTAGGTGCTTCCTGAGGTCATTGATCCGATTAAATGACCGCTTGAACCATCCATGAACTTTCTAAAAACATTGGAGTAACTGGAATCCGCCCCATTAGATACAATCGAATGACTAATTGCTTTTTCAATCATAGCCATGTGAAGTACAATATCATTACCGATACCTGTTAGCGCTTTCACTTCTGCGTCGCATTGAATATATGTACCCGTAAAGCCCCAACTTGCTTCCAATTCCACGACAGCTGGTACGGAAATCATCTCATCCAATTCTAATTGGGTAGGGCTAGCGTTTAAACTTGAATTAAATCCAGATAAAACAATATCAGGTGTTGCATTAATATCTAATTGAATACGTCTATCATAAGCTTCAGAATTGTAAGCAGGATCATTACCTGGTTGTGGCCAATTCATGTGGTAATTGACGGAGTTTATGCGACTATTAGAGGAATTAGGATTATTTGAGTTTAGTATGTTTAAATAGGTTGGATTATACCAAGCAAACATTGGTGTGGTAGACGAAATAAATGACTCTGCGAGAATAGTTTTTTCGGTAGCTAAAGTAATTACTTCTATGTTCGATTTTATGGTATCGTTGCTGTTGTTTTGGTCATAAGTCCCATTCAAAGCTGAAGCCCAAATTTCAATATCATAACTGCCTATCGTCGTTGGAGTCCAATTAGTTGAATGCGTCCAAGTGTATGTGTCGTAAGGAGCGATATTCAAACCTGTCAAGTTTGAAGTAACTGCCGTACCGCTGTTAACTGAGTAATTGATAGTCGCTGAAGTAATCGTTGTACCACCCCAGTTTTTCAATGTACCTTCCACAGTGATAGGTGCGTTGTTCAAACCAATGATAGGAGGCATATTTAGAGACTCCACTGCTACATCAAAGTTGTAAGGTGCGAAAATCGTGAAGTCATCGATACCTAGACCGTATAACCAGCCACCGCCGTCTTGATAGTTGAATGCGAACTGTACGTTGGCGTTACCACAAGCCGCACTTACATCGATCCATTGACTTACCCAATCAACTGACGGGTCAAGAGTAGCTAATGTCGTCCAATTAGAACCACCGTCAGTAGTATACAAGAATTCAGCAACCTCTGTAGCACCGTTGTAGGTGCTGCCGTAGTAGAATGATTTAAAGGTTGCGTGCATTACAGAATAGTTGCTCAAATCAATCGTATCCGTTATGAGGTACTCATCTGATTTGTTACAGTTACAACCGTCGTCGTTTGTAGCAACAAAGTTTGAACCTGGATCGGTAAAAGTAAAGTAGCTAGAGCTCAACGTAGAAGCCGAGCCGGAAAGGAAACCACCGTCCGTGGCTTGAGTCGACTGCGTCCATCCTGCTGGGATACCGCTGTTGAAATCAGAAGAATAGATAACGCTTTGTCCTTGCGCCATCGCTAATATTGCGGTAAAAACTGCAAATAGGCTTAGTAAAAGTTTTTTCATGAAGTCTAAATTATACGGACTGAATTTAACAAAAAAACAACGAAAATTTTATCGTTTCTTCTTTAAGAACATTGGTTATCTTTAAGCATTGAAATTATATTAGAAATGAAAAAATCCCTATTACTCCTATCGTTTGTCTTCTCTGTTCTTGGTCTAAACGCACAATCACTTGCGGTCCATGAGATGGATACGGTGCTAGAGGTAAATTCCATGGCTATGGCAGACTATGGATTTTCTATCGACATCAAGAACACGAGCGCCACAGATGCGGACGTTTATGTTCGTAGAGCTTACCATGAGATGGATTGTGCCTTTGATAGCGGCTATTTCTGTTGGGATTACTGTTACGGCAGCGACATCGACAGCTCTATTGGTTACATCAACATCCAGCCCGGGGTAGTTAAGGGGGATTTTTCGGGTCACGTATATTCACCTACAACGGGTAACTCTTGTTTAGACAGTACTCGATATGTCTTTTTTAACGGAAATGATAATAGCGATTCTTTGAGCGTTTGGGTAATAATTTCTGCAGGTCCAACTGTCGGAACCATTGAGTTAAGTGTCACTGAGGATAAAGTATATCCCAACCCTGTGGTGAACGTCCTTCACATTGAAACCCAAAAATCCGGTGCATTCCGACTGTTTAATATCTTGGGTGAAGAGGTAAAACGAACTCACTTCGTACCTGGTCATAATTCAGTCTCTGTGGCAGATTTGTCCAACGGTATCTATCTCTACAGTATTGACGGCTCCACTTTAAAACGAGTTGTCATTAATCACTAGAATTTTCCAAATTACAGATTTTGCCGCGCCCATAGCGCGGCTTTTTCATTTTAGGCGCACGAAAGAGTATTTTAACACGTTATCCTAAGATTGACATACTGATTATGATTTATTACGTTAAAGGCAATTTTGTTGAGAAAACCGCGACCAATGTGATTGTTGACTGTGCCGGAATTGGTTACAACGTCCAGATCTCTCTGAATACTTTTGCAGATATCGAGCCTCTGGCGGAAGGTATGCTCTTCACCTATCATTTGGTGCGTGAGGATGCGGAAATCCTTTTTGGTTTTTCCACAAAACGAGAAAAAGCTCTTTTTGAGTTGCTCATTTCAGTGAGTGGCGTTGGTGCAAATACTGCAAGAGTCATATTGAGTTCATTGTCTCCTGCAGAGGTAGAGCAAGCCATCGTGTCCGAAGATGCCGCGACCCTGCAAGGTGTCAAAGGCATTGGTGCTAAAACTGCACAACGTATCGTCATTGATCTCCGCGATAAAGTAGCTAAAGTTTCCGCAGCCGGTGACTCGCCGATACGTGCAAGATCGGGCGGGGCTCGTTCCGAAGCATATGCTGCGTTGACTACCCTTGGTATTTCTACCAAACAAGCCGAAGGTGCCTTGAACAAATTGCTCAAGAAAGATCCTACTATGAGCACAGAAGAATTAGTAAGAAAAGCTTTGCAACTGTTGTAAATGCCAAGAAATTGGAAGAAATATGTAAGTAGAACGGTTCTCGCTCTGCTATTTATTCCAGTGATGAGCCACGGACAAGAAAGCTCGGACACTACAGGAACTGATGGTGTGGCGGTCTCTTTGCCCGAACCATCCAACTACGCCAAAGAAATCATATACGACCCAACTACTGGCAACTACCTGGTCTACAAAAAGATTGGAGATATCCGTCTACCCATTCCTGAGGTTTGGACAGTCGATCAGTACCGCCAATACATGTACGATATTTCCGAGCAGGATTATATGGCAAACAAAGCAGCGATATACAATCCTACAGGTGACAATCCTCGCGATGGGGAAGGGCTCGTCCCACAGATTCAAACGGGCAACGAAGCTCTAGGAAAGGTTTTCGGTAGTGATTTGGTTGAAATCCGTCCGCAGGGAATGGCTGAAATCCGTTTTGGTGGCCGTTATCAGTATGTTGAGAATCCGGGAATTCCCGTTCGAAATCAAAAGACCTTTGCCTTTGATTTCGGTCAGCGTATTCAAATGAACGTCAAAGGGAAAATTGGTGATCGATTAGAGTTGGGAATCAACTACGATACTGAGGCTTCTTTTGCATTTGACAATCAGATGAAATTGGAGTTTGAGGGGGAGGAAGACGATATTGTCAAGCGCTTGGAGATGGGTAACATCAATATGCCACTTAATAGTTCATTAATAACAGGTGCGCAGAGTCTCTTTGGTTTGAAGGGCCAATTCCAATTTGGAAATACCATGGTCACCACCGTGTTTTCTGAGCAGCGTTCACAAAGTCAGAGCATCAATGTTCAGGGTGGGGGGACCACGACCGAATTCTACATTCAAGGCGACCAATACGAAGCGAATCGTCACTATTTCTTGGCCCAATTCTTCCGTGAACACTTCGAAGAATACCTAGAGAATATGCCGCTTGTAACCTCGCCAGTTCAAATTACGAAGGTGGAGGTATGGGTGACCAACGAACGTAGCTCCACGCAAAACCTTAGAAATATTGTAGCCTTTATGGACCTTGGAGCAGATGCAAAGTTTGCGTATCGATATCCTAATTCCACTCTCCCTGGTGTAGGTATTTTTCCAGGTTCCAATGTAAATATTGAAGGGTATCCTAATAATGCCAACAACCAACTGGACCCTCTATCTCTTGAAGCAAATATTCCGGGTGTTCGCGATATCGCTACTGCGAACCAAGATTTGAGTACCTCGGGTTTCTTGGAGGCGCGAGAATATATCGAACTGGCCAATGCCCGGAAGTTGGAACAGAATCAATACAAGTTTCATCCGCAGCTCGGTTATATCACATTGAATCAAGCCCTCAACCAAGATGAGGTTTTGGCAGTTGCGTTCCAATACACCGCGGGCGGTCGTACGTACCAAGTTGGGGAATTCTCGAACGACGGTGTAACTCCACCTAAGACGTTGATTCTTAAACTTCTTAAAAGTACAGTCTTGGACGTACGTATGCCCACCTGGGATTTGATGATGAAGAACATTTACGCATTGAACGCCTTCCAGTTGGACCGAGAAGATTTCTATTTGGACGTTTTATACATGAACGACGAAACTGGAGTTCCTATTCCGTTCCTTCCAGACGGAAATTTGAGCGATACGTTGCTTGTTGGAGTGATGGAACTGGACCGATTGAACAACAACAATGATCCGTTCCCAGATGGGATTTTTGATTTTGTCCCAGGAGTGACTATCGACCAGCAGCGCGGTCGAATTATATTCCCAGTAATTGAACCATTTGGATCGAACCTCGAAGAAAAATTGGACACCGAACAGGCAAGGAACAAATACGTCTACAATGCACTTTACGACAGTACCCGGTTCCGTGCTCAAGAGCAAACCCAAAAGAATAAATTCATCCTCCGCGGTCAATACAAGAGCGCCTCGGGTTCCGAAATTTCACTCGGTGCTTTTAACATCCCCCGAGGCTCTGTTACTGTGACAGCTGGCGGTCGAACCTTGACCGAGAACCAGGATTATACGGTAGATTACGCTTTAGGTCGCGTACGCATTATCAACGAAGGTGTCATGAATTCGGGCTCTCCGATCAAGGTGAATTTTGAAAACAATACGTTGTTCAACGTTCAAACTAAGACGTTCTACGGTACCAATATCGACCATAAGGTCAACGACCATTTGAATATTGGTGGTACTTGGTTGCATTTGACAGAACGCCCCTTGACGCAAAAGGTGAATATTGGCGATGAACCTATCTCCAATACCATCTGGGGGATGAACACCAACTACAGTAACGAGGCACCCTACCTCACACGCTTGATGGATGCCTTACCATTCATTGAAACCAAGGAGAAAAGTCAGGTACAATTCCGTGGCGAATTCGCCCACCTCATACCAGGGTCACCACGCGGAATTAGAATTACAGGTTCTGAGACTACCTATCTCGATGACTTTGAAAGTTCACAGACTACCATAGACCTGCGTAGTCTGAACGCTTGGAATCTTGCATCTACCCCAGGCAACCAAGAAGACTTATTCCCAGAGAGTGCGCTCAATAACGATTTAGCCTATGGGTATAACCGTGCAAAATTGGCTTGGTACATCATTGATCCATCCTTGTACACCGGCGGTAGTGCTGTACCTGATAATATCCTTAACGATCCAGAGATTACTTCCGACCAGCGTATGCGCGAAGTTTTGGTTAAAGAGGTATTTCCAAATTACTCTTTGGCGCAGAACGAGGCCCGTAATTTAGCCATGTTTGACCTTGCCTACTACCCAAGCGAACCAGGGCCCTATAATTTTGACGTGGAAGGTGAGCCAAGCCTCAGTGCAGGTCTGAATGCAGACGGTGAACTAGTTGACCCCTCGTCCCGTTGGGCCGGGATTATGCGTCCCTTGCAAATCAACAATTTTGAAGAGCAGAACATAGAATTTATCCAGTTCTGGGTGATGGACCCTTTCTATCAAAACGACAATGCGCCCGACGGTGGTGATTTGTACTTCAACCTTGGTAGTGTTAGTGAGGACATCTTGAAAGACGGTCGGCAAAGCTTTGAAAATGGTATTCCGGCTAATGGTGATAAGAGCCAGATGGACACCACGGGCTGGGGGTATCTGAGCGAAATTCAACCCATCACTGAATTTTTCGATAATGCAGCCGGCGCTCGCGATGCCCAAGATGTGGGTTTCGATGCATTACTCGATAGTGAAGAGCGTACTTGGGCACCAAGCGGCTCGTCAAGCTACTTGAATAGAATATCCAATGCCTACGGTACCGGTTCTGGAGCTTACCAAATTTCGTATCCAGATCCTTCGAGGGATAACTTCCATTTCTACCGCAGCGATAGCCTTGATGCTGAGAGTGCGGATATAATGGAACGTTATAAGGCGTTTAATGGAACCCAAGGGAATAGCGCCACGTTAACGGTTAACGGCGCACCGGCCTCTGCTACAAACATCCCCGATAAGGAGGATGCAAACCGCGACCAGACTTTGAGTAAAACGGAAAGCTATTTCCAATACCGCGTATCGATGCGTCCGGAGGATTTGGTGGTTGGCCAGAACCATATCACAGATATTTACGAGACCAAAAGTCATGATCTGCCAAACGGTTTATCCCGTCCTACCCGTTGGCTCCAATTCAAAATTCCTGTTTTTCAGCCAGAGAAAAAGGTGGGTGGTATCACCGATTTTCGTTCCATACGATTCCTTAGAATGTTTGTCCGGGACTTCGAGGATCCCATCGTTATGCGTTTTGCACGCTTTGAACTCGTAAGAGGCGAATGGCGTCGGTTCCCATTCTCTTTGGATGATATTAGAGATAATGTACCTATCGACGAGGACGACGAAACCTCATTTAATGTAAATGCAGTAAACCTTGAAGAGAATGGCGGACGTACCCCTATCCCGTATGTATTGCCCCCAGATATCGAGCGTCAGTTGGTATACGGTGGTACTCAAATCATACAACAGAATGAACAAAGTATGTCGCTTGAAATCTGTGATATCCAAGACGGTGATGCACGTGCTGTATTCCGCAATTTCAACTTTGATATGCGAATGTACAAGCGTCTGCGTATGTTCGTTCACGCAGAGGCAGCCGGGGAGATTGAAGACCTCAATGATGGTGATCTCAGCATTTTTGTACGGCTAGGTTCGGATTATAATGGAAATTATTACGAATACGAGGTGCCCTTAAAAGTCACTCCTTGGGGTGCGCTACTTCCTGAAGATATATGGCCAAACGATAACAATATTGATGTTGTATTTGAAGATTTAAAAATACTCAAGCTCACACGAAATGCTGCCATGGAGAGCAATCCAACTTTGAGTTTGGTCAACAAATACACAGTCACTACTCCAGAAGGCCATAAACTTTCTGTCGTTGGTTCACCAAACTTGGGCAATATCCGAACCTTACTTGTAGGTATACGAAACCCGAAAAAACGCACAGCAAGTGATGGTGACGACGGTTTAGCCAAATGTGCAGAGATATGGGTCAATGAGTTGCGCCTGAGTGACTTTGACAACCGCGGCGGTTGGGCAGCTACAGCTACAGCAAGCGCAAAGCTCGCAGATATTGCGAATGTGAACCTAACCGGTACTATGAGTACGATTGGTTTTGGGTCCATCGACCAGACGGTTAACGAACGAAATAAATTTGCTGAACGCTCGTACGGGGTTCAGACCAATGTGAATTTGGACAAGTTCTTACCGCAGGAGGCAGGTATTAAGTTCCCAATGTTCTTTAGCTTTAATGAAAGTTTTAAAAACCCGCAATTCAATCCTTTAGACCCTGATATTAATTTCAAGGAGTCTCTAGCAACTGTTAATACTCAAGAGGAGCGCGATAGTTTAAGAATCGCTGGACAAGAATACCAGATGCGTAAGAGCATCAACTTTACAAATGTTCGTAAAGAAAAGAGTGCTGGAGGTCTACGGTCAGCCGCGCCAAAATTACCTCCCAAGGGCGGCGGTAAAGAAGAATTCAGCGAAACAAACTCCAAAGGAATCAATTGGGCCAACTCACCGCTAGCCATAAGCAACTTTAATACCTCCTATGCATTCACGGAGAGCGATCGTCGTAATATCAATATTGTGCAGGACCATCGCGTGGTGCATACGGCCTCGGTCAATTACAATTACCAAACAAGACCAAAGAATATTGCGCCTTTTAAAAACAATATTCAGAGCAAACAGCTGGCATTGATTCGCGATTTCAACTTCTACTACTTGCCGTCAAAGGTTAGTATGAGAACCGAAGTAAGAAGGCAACTGGCCACAATGCAAATGCGCAATACTTTCGATCCTTCTATTGCCTTACCGGTTACCTATAACAAGTCGCTAACTTCAAAACGCATGTACGATGTTGCGTACGATTTGTCTAAGGGCTTGAAGTTGGATTACAATGCGACTGCACAGAGTAGGGTGGATGAAATGCCGGGAGATCCTAAAACACAGGCAAACAGGGATACGATTATTGCCGGCCTTTCAAGCTTGGGGAGACCAACTCAATTCCACCAAACCCTTAACGTTAACTGGCAGATACCGGTGAGTAAGTTGCCATTTATGGATTGGACATCGGCAAGTGTTCGTTATTCGGGCAATTACGATTGGCAGACGAATTCAACGGCGGCCTTGAATCCTAAGGCCAAACCTGAGCTTTACTTTGGTAACCGTGCACAGAACTCCAACAATATCCAGTTTTCAGCAAACGCGAACTTCATCAACTTCTACAACCAAGTTCCATTCTTACGAAAAGCCAATCAAGGCGGAAGACCGCAACCTGTGGCTCGCAGGGGAGCACCACAGCGTAGAGGCGCTGCAAAAAAAGAAGGCAAAGAGGAAGAAAAAGACAAGGATAAGAAAGACAATAAGATTCTCCTCGGCGCGGTGCGTATTGCAATGATGGTTCGCTCGGCTTCGTTGACCTATGCACAGACGAACGGTACATTGCTGCCGGGCCTTATTACTAACCCTACGTATTTCGGGATAGATCCAAGTGCATTGATGTCACCCGGTTTAGATTTCGTCTTCGGTCGTCAAAGTGATATTAAAGCGTTAGCTGCGGCCAATGGATGGGTCACCGAGAATACTAGGCAACCGAACCAGTTCCAGGAGACATTTACTGAGAATCTGAACTTTCGTGCAACCGTCGAGCCGTGGCAAGATTTCAGAATACAGATTACCGCATCAAAGGTCGCCGGTCTAAACAGTTCGTCAATCTTCAGGTACCACGATCCCTTGATTGATTCCACTCTTGGACTGCCAGCAGGCTTCTATAATTTCAACCCTATGGATAATGGGAATTACTCCATCAGTTTCCTTTCTATAGGTAGTGCTTTTGAACCGATTGATTCATCTAATTCTCCGATTTACGACCTCTTCTTAGCGAATAGAAACACCATTTCGCGGCGTCTACGAGATAATAAGGCTGCAAATGATCCGACCTATTTAGGAAACTTTATTACGGCCGTAGACGACAGCACCGGGACACGAGAAGGATATGACGGATATAGTTACAATAGTGCCGAGGTGCTCGTGCCTGCTTTCCTTGCGGCTTACGGGGGTATGGACCCTAGCGAGGTGGTGATGAACGGACGTCCTGATTTACCAATGCCGAATTGGAACGTAAACTTTAATGGACTCATGAAGATTCCATGGTTCAAAAAGAACTTCCAAACCTTCACGCTTACCCATACCTACAAGAGCATGTACACAATGAATTCGTACCAAAGCAATATGCTTTTACAGCAGCGCATACAAAATGGGGAGCCGGCCAATAATATTCGAAATACCAATGGGGATTTCTTGCCTCTGGAGCAGATTTCTCAGGTGAGTATTGCAGAAAACTTTGGTCCGTTTGTAGGCCTCAATATGCGTTTGAAAAATCAAGCGAGTCTGCGTTTAGATATTAAGCGCAATAGACAGCTCAATCTCTCGTTGGTTAATAATCAGTTGAGTGATACTCGCGGTATGGAAGTTGTGGTTGGTACTGGATATATAATTAAAGACGTCAGTTTTAATATCGTTAGTCAAGGGCGACCACAAAAGATTACTTCAAACCTAGATTTGAAATTAGACTTTAGTTTACGTGACAATCAAACGGTAATTCGTCGTATTCAAGAAGGGGTGGATCAGGTTACGGCTGGACAACGCATCTGGTCGGTAAAAGCAAGCGCTGATTACATGCTATCGTCAAAATTGACAGCACGCTTGTACTACGATCAAACTGTCAGCAAATTTAAGACATCAAACGCCTTCCCAACTTTGAACACGAATGCCGGAATTGCGTTTAGATTTAATCTTGCACAATAGACCCCACGGAAATAAAAATCAGTTTAAATTTGTTAAAAATACAACCGAATGAATTACCCAGATAACTTAAAGTACTCGAAGGACCACGAATGGATCCGCGTTGAGGGCGATGAGGCCTTCATTGGAATTACAGCATTTGCAGCAAGTGAATTAGGAGATATCGTATTTGTTGATGTTGATACAGAAGGTGAGTCTTTAGACCAAGATGAGGTTTTCGGAAGTGTAGAGGCTGTGAAAACGGTAAGTGATTTGTTCTTGCCGGTGGCAGGTGAAGTTCTCGAGTTTAACCAGGGTCTTGAAGATGTTCCAGAGGCGGTAAACGAGGACCCTTACGGCGAAGGCTGGATGGTAAAAATTAAGATTAACGACGCGTCTCAATTAGACGATTTGATGGATTCAGCAGCATATCAAGCAATGCTGGGATAATCATGTGTAATCCTTGGATATATAGAGCCCCTGCCATTGGTTGGGGCTTTTGTTTTCTATGCTTGCCTCGCTCCAGAGAGTGATTTATATCCGCTTTGAGAGATGAATATCAGTGATTAACTGATTCATTTTATTTTGTATTATTTCTGGACTATTTTAATTTATTCGCCTCGTCTAGAGGGTACAGACGACCTATAAAAATCGAAAAGCAGTCCTGTATTGGCCTGCCGCAATTAACACCTGCTAAAATTAATAGTAAGCCCGTAAGAATGTCGTACATTTTGCCCATAAATGTCAAGTTACAATTACAATGAAATTTAAAGTAGCACTTCTTATTTCCCTGATTACAACTATCCCAACGATGGCCCAAGAAATGGTCGCCCCGACCTTTAAACGCTGCCAGCACATTGAAATTAGTGAGGAAATGCAGGTGTGTTTCAACAGGACGCTTATGGAACACGTGATGACCACTTTGACTTATCCAAAAGGATTGGAAGACGAGGGGAAGGTGCTCATCAAAATCACCATAGACGAAGAAGGAATCTTGCAGCAACCTGAAGTGATTAAAAGTTTTTCTAAATTGGCTTCAGATGAAGCGGTTAAAGTACTGCGCTCATTGCCTAAGATATTACGTCCTGCTACAGAAAATGGCGAGCCCGTAATTATTACCTATACCATACCGGTACAATTCAAGAAATAGCTCCTAAAAACACATTTGTGCTAATGGTAGTTTTGGCTATTTTAGCACTTCAATTATTTCTAACGTATGAAGAATAGAAAAACCTACAAAGCAGACTCGGAAAACAAGAAGAATCTCTTCTTGCTAATCGGTCTTACGTTGTCTCTGGCGCTCACGCTCTTCGTATTGGAATACAGATCTTACGAATCAGGTCCTGGCGAGCTAGGTAAGATGAGTTATGACGATGAAGACGAGATTGCGATTATCACAAACAGAACGCCACCACCGCCACCACCGCCACCGCCACCGGCACCGCCAGAGGTTATTCAGATTGTAGAAAACGATTTGGAAATCGAAGAAGTGGAATTTGAATCTACTGAAACTGACGAGAGCGAGGAAATCGAAATCGTTGAAGAGGAAGAAGAAGACGACGAGATTTTCAACTTCGCGGTAGTAGAGAACAAACCAATCTTCCCAGGTTGTGAAAAGAGAGCTACAGAGGAGGATAAATTTATGTGTTTCAATCAAGAAATCATGAAGCACATCGGTAAAAACTTTGAGTTCCCAGAATTGGCGCGCCAAATGGGTATTCAGGGTAAGGTTTATGTTAACTTCGTAATTGAGAAAAACGGAAAAGTAAGTTCTGTCACTATTGCACGTGGTGTAGATAAGTTGATTGATGATGAAGCAATGCGTGTAATCAGAAAACTACCAACTTTTACCCCTGCAAAGCAGCGCGGTAAGCCAGTGCGAATGCAGTACACAGTGCCGATCAATGCAAGATTGCAGTAATCGGTAAATCAGGGTATAATAAGCCCGGGCCTTTGGCTCGGGCTTTTCTATTTTTGAAAAATCAAAAAGACATTTATGAGCCGGACGTTGGATGAACTTACAATTATTGCTGCACAGGCAGCTTTGCACGGGGGAATCGAAATCCTAGAAGTCTATAACAATGAAGAGTTGCAGGTTGAGGTTAAAGGAGACGATAGTCCGCTGACACAAGCTGATACTAGAGCCCATAAAGCAATTATGTCCTTACTCGAGCCTATAGGCATTCCTGTACTTAGTGAAGAGGGCAAGCATCTATCTTTTGACGAGCGCTCTTCTTGGTCAATGCTATGGATTGTAGATCCCTTGGACGGCACAAAAGAATTCATCAAACGCAACGGTGAGTTTACTGTGAATATCGCATTGGTAGAACAAGGTCGACCGATTATGGGTGTGGTTTACGTGCCAGTTACGGGTGAGTTGTACGTTGGCGCAGGCGCAAAAGGTGCAAAGAAACTTACTCTACCTCCAACATCTTCTGTAAGCAACGAGATATTAGAAACAGGCGTTGATTTACCAGTGGCTATCAATCGACCATTCACCGCAGTAGGTTCTCGGAGTCACATGAATGAAGAGACGGAAGACTTTTTGAGGGAATATCACGAAAAACACGGAGAGGTAGTTATTCTCTCGAAGGGCTCTTCCCTTAAAATGTGTATGGTCGCAGAAGGATTGGCAGATGTATATCCACGTTTTGCACCAACAATGGAGTGGGATACTGCAGCGGGTCAAGCAGTAGTTGAAGCAGCTGGATTTAGTATGGTTGAAAAAGAGGGTAGAACTCCGCTGAGATACAATAAGGAAGACTTATTGAATCCGTACTTTATTGTGCTATAAGTCTCATATTTTCACATCGGTGTATCTTATCTTGGCACCGTCAAATTACCATTAGGTGTCACACGAAAAGAAACCATCACTTTTTAAGGAGGTTGTCCGGCTAGGAAAACTTCGATTGGGAGTATCTGTAGTATTAAGCTCGATAGCGGGCTACCTCCTGGGATATCAGGTTTTTTCATGGGTTGAATTCCTTCTTCTAACCTTTGGTGGATTACTCGTGGTTGCTGCATCAAATGCATTCAATCAGATTTACGAAGTGGAGCAGGACGCTTTAATGAACAGAACAAAAAACCGACCACTTCCGTCAGGAACGATGACCGTATCCCAAGCCCATACTGCGGCCGTTCTAGCACTCTTGATGGGTTTGTTTATGCTCTACAGCATCAATGTGCTTTCAGCTTTTTTTGGAGGATTGAGTGCCTTCTTATATGCAGTTATTTACACCCCTTTAAAAGCACGTACCTCATTAGCTGTATTTGTAGGTGCATTCCCCGGAGCCATCCCATATATGCTCGGTTGGGTAGCTGCACGAAATGACTTTGATATTGAAACTGGCACCCTGTTCGCGCAACAATTTTTCTGGCAGTTTCCTCACTTCTGGGCCATTGCTTGGTTCTCTTTTGAAGATTATAAGCGAGCTGGATACAACCTCCTGCCTTCAGGGTCAAAAGACCGTCCGAGTCAGCTTTACGTAATTATTTATACCATTTGGATGATCATTGTAAGTATACTTCCTGTCTTTGGAATTACCGGGGAGCTTACTTTGAGTTATACTGGAGCGGCACTTGTATTGGTTTTAGGCCTATGGGTGCTAAACAACGGCATGAAACTCTTAAAGAGCGGCGACGATAAGGTTGCAAGAAAACTAATGCTGAGTAGTATCGGTTATCTAACAGGTATGCAGCTCATTTATGTTATTGATAGATTTATCTAAGAATGGAAACATTAGCAGAACAACGAAAAAAAGCATCTAAGCCGCTTTTGTGGATTGGTATTGGTTCAATTATCATGGCCTTTGCTGGCTTGACCTCAGGTTATGTGGTTAGTAGAACTACACTTGTAGAATCTGGAAATTGGCTTGTGTTTGAATTACCAACAGCTTTCAAACATAGCACTTTAGCAATTATAGGTTCTTCTATTACTCTGTGGCTTGGTAAAAGAGCAATTAACTCCGGGAATACGTGGATGCTGAAAACGTACTTGTGGTTGACCATTTTACTAGGTGTAGTCTTTGTATTTCTGCAGGTACGAGGCTGGGTAGAATTGATTAATGGTCAGGTATTCTTTACGGGGCCTGGCTCTAACCCTGCAGGGTCTTGGGTGTACGCTATTTCCTTTTTCCATCTCGCTCACCTAGGTGGCGGTATAATTTCATTACTGTACACGACTTTAAAAGCCTACGGTGGTAAGTATTCACACGAAGATCATCACGGTCTTCAGCTTGCTTCAATCTACTGGCATTTTGTGGGCCTTTTGTGGATATATTTGTTCATCTTTTTGACTCTTATTCGTTAAATTTGCATGAATCATAATTCAAAACACTCGTTATGTCTTCTAATGCTGATTTAGTTCAAGACACCAACCATTGGGGCGGAGGATCGAGACCTATGGGCGCTCGATACGGCAAGCTTATGATGTGGTTTTTCTTGTTATCAGATGCATTGACCTTCTCTGGCTTTCTAACCGCCTATGGCTTAATGCGCTTTAAGTATGAAAGCAATTGGCCAATCGCTGAAAATGTATTTACTCATTTTCCAGGTCTAGAGGGCGACCAGCCATTGCTCTATGTAGCTTTGATGACCTTTATTTTGATTATGTCGTCCGTAACTATGGTATTAGCTGTTAACGCAGGTGAGAAAATGAACAGGGGTGGCGTAACCAACTGGATGCTATGGACCATCGTTGGTGGTTTCATCTTTGTTGGTTCGCAGGCATGGGAGTGGTACCACTTCATCATTGGCGATAGCGGTGCAGTGGAAACTACCCGTCAAGAAATCTTGCATGTATACAATGCTGAAGGTGAGCGCTTGAGTTTTAGCCAGATTGTTCACGGCATGGAAGAAGGTCATGCGAGTAACCACGGTGAAACATTTACAAAATCAGAAGTACTTTCTTCAATGCAAGGCGATGCCTCCCTTTACTTAAAAGAACCAGGAAAAGCCGGTCGTGCCTTCACGCATGCTGAAAGTGTAGCTTTTCTGGAGGCTGGTGATGTGGTTCAAGGTGCCAATATGATACATAACGAATACGGAAGAAAGCAGTTTGCAAACTTCTTTTTCTTCATTACTGGATTTCACGGATTCCACGTATTCTCAGGAGTGGTCATCAACTTTATAATTTTCTACAACGTTCTTTTAGGAACGTATGAGAAAAGAGGTCATTATCGTATGGTTGAAAAGGTTGGTTTGTATTGGCACTTCGTAGATCTTGTTTGGGTTTTCGTATTTACATTTTTCTACCTCGTATAAAAAGAGAAATCATGGCAGAGCACAATGGAACATGGTGGATTTGGAAAGTTTTCTGGATCCTTTTAGTAATCACCGGAGTCGAGGTGGTTCTCGGTATTATCAAGCCTGCGTTTTTATTAACTCCGGTTATTGGCACGTCTATTTTGAATATTGTATTCATCCTCCTGACATTGGTAAAGGCAGGATACATCGTACAAGTTTTTATGCACGTTAAGTATGAAAAGAAAGCAATGAAGTATGCACTGTACCTTCCTAGCCTGATTCTTATTCCTTATTTAACATTTATCTTATTGACCGAAGGTTCATACCTTTTTAGTTAATGAAAGCGATAACAGTATTTCAACGGGTAGCACTGATGGCAGTATTAGTGCTACCCGCTTTAGTTTATATCATCTTCGTTTACGGACAGAACGAGGTGTTCTTTCAGACCCTAGATTATGTAGGAGAGAAGATTTACGACGAGGAAATTGGAGATACTGTCTATTACGAGATACCGGAGTTTGATCTTATGAGTTCACAGGGAACCCCAGTGAATAAAACATCGATGGATTCAACCATCTACGTAGTAAGCTTCTTCTTTGCGACGTGCCCTACCATTTGTCCTGCAATGAACTTTCACCTTAATGATATCGAGAATCGTTTCAAAGGTTACCCAGACTTTAAGCTTTTGAGTATCACAGTAGATCCTGAAAAGGATTCTGTTCAAGCACTGGCTAAGTATCAGAAAGAACGCAATTACAGGGAAGCTAAGTGGCTTTTTACTACTGGAGAAAAACAGTCTATTTATGTTTTAGCAAAAAGTTTGTTCCTGAATGCTTTCGAAGATCAGACGGCTGAGGGCGGATTCTTGCACAGTACTAATGCCATTATTGTGGATTGGAATGGGCACATAAGAAGCAGAAAAGATGATTTAGGGAACATTGTGGGCTCTTACGATGTTTTAGATGTAACACAATTGAACGATTTAGAATCAGACATTAAGGTATTAATCGCTGAATATGAGCGGTATAAACACAATTTGTTAGATGACTAATGTAGCTCAGGACAAGAAGGTCCTTAATTTTATTTACATCGTTAGTGCAGTTATTCCCGTTGCAGTAGCATTATTGATGATAATGCCCACCGAATGGAAAATGGGCTTTGGTATGAACGAGAATACGCCTGTCAGTAATTTGCCGCTGGTGCACGCCGTATTGAACGGTTTAACTTTTCTGTTCTTGCTCATAGCGCTGATAGCGATTAAAAATAAACGAATTATCATACATAGAACCTTCATGATTTCTGCACTGGTATTGAGTTCTGTATTCCTAATCTCGTACGTGATTTACCATACTACCCACCCAAGTGCGAAGTTCCTTGGCGAGGGCTTTGTGCGCTACGTATACTTCTTTATACTCATTTCACATATCATTTTGAGTATCCCGGTTATTCCATTCGCATTATTGAGTATCTGGAGAGGGTGGACGAATGATATTGTGAAGCACAAAAAACTTACGAGATTCTCCTTCCCAATTTGGTTGTACGTAAGTTTCACGGGTGTTTTGGTTTACCTATTCATGCAACCCTACTATTGATGAAGCATTTCGTATTAGCAATTTCCTTTTTGTCATTGCCATTCATTAGCATAGCACAATGCAGTATGTGTAAAGCAGTTGCTGAGAGTGCAGACGGCGGCGTATTTGGTGCTGGATTGAACTACGGAATATTGTATTTGATGATTTTTCCCTACCTCATTATTGGAGGCATTGCTTATCGTTTGTACCGAGCTAAAAAAGCCAACTAAATCCACTATCTTCACGGCACCGCTAACCTTACCGCAGTACTGATGAAGAAATCCTTTCTCTTTTTAATCCTTCTAGCATTTACCACCCAGGCAATCTGGGCGCAGGAGAGTTGGTCGCTAAACCGCTGTATCGAGCACGCGCGAACGCATAGTATCGATATTCAGCGTGGTCAGAACGGTTTGGCTAATGCTCAATTGACAGAAATGCAAAGTAAACTTGCATTCCTTCCTACGGCAAACATAAACGGCGGCTACTATTGGAATTTTGGTTTGACCATTGATCCAATCACCAATACGCGTCAGCCAGGTTCACGACAAACCCTCAGTACTACAGTTTCGGGAAACTGGAATTTGCTATCGGGAGGTAGAAATTTATACCAGCTTCAACAAGCAAGGATGACCCGCGTCGCTGCGCTGTACCAGCTTGAAGATGTTAAGAACAATACCTTTTTGAATATTGCATCGGCCTATTTGCAAATCATTGTGAATATGCAGCTTGAAGAGGTTGCTCAAGGCCAATTAAATACCTCTCTACTAAGCTTGGAAAGAACGCAGCTACTCTTTGATAATGGCGCAATTTCTAAGGATAATTATTTACAAAGCGTTGCTCAGACAAAAAACGACGAAGGCAACCTTATCAGTGCTAGAAATGCCGTACTCATAAGTAAACTTCAGCTGTACCAACTCTTACAGCTTGACGATAATTTTGAAGACTTTACAATAGAAATGCCCGAAGTCAATCTTAATCTGTTGAGCTTACAAGATTACGGCAGGACCGATTTAAAGGAAGAAGCTATCCTTAAACAACCTTCCGTCCGAGCTGCGGAGGCAAACCTACAAAGTGCGGAGTACGGCATTCAACTCGCGAATGCAGCAAGGCACCCAAGTTTGTTTTTCTTAGCGCAGTTGAATTCTAACTATGTACAAGGCTTGCCGCATTTCACGGACTATGTCGAACTAACTACGTATACCTTGGTGCAGGACCCTACAACTGGAAATATTTTACAATTACCCCAAACTGTAAATGTGCCCGATCCAAATTCACAGATTAAATACACCATAGGCCATCAGTTGGCAGATAACTGGAACCAATTCATTGGTTTTGGCTTCCAAGTGCCTTTATTTAATGGTGGTCAGACACATGCCGCTGTGCAACGTGCTAAGATTCAAGAAAACAATGCGGCGTTGGATAAGCAGGCCAGTGAGTTGACAGTGCGCCAAACTATAGAAAGAGCCCTCGTTGACGCGAAGAATTCGTTGGCGCTTTATAATGCAGCCAATTCTTCTTCCGCCGCTGCAAAACTTGCGCTGAACAACGCTCAGTTGAATTTCGATCAAGGTGTGATTAGCGCTTTTGATTTAGGACTTTCGAAGAATCAATTTCTAGCTGCAAAAAGCCAAGAGATTCAAACCAAATTTGATTATCTATTCAAGGTTAAAGTCCTTGAGTTTTATTTATTCAACCAAATCACCCTTTAAACACCGCTAACCATGAAAATGAATTATAAAATTATCGTTCCCGTTGTTTTGCTGATTTTCATGGTGATTGTCGCAAAAAAGCAAGGTTGGATAGATTCTAACTCTAATGCCATAGAGGTAGAGATAGGTTATGTTCACAAGAGGACTGTTGTAGAATCTGTAACAGCAAGTGGTAAAATTCAACCGGAGGTCGAGGTAAAGATGAGCCCTGAAGTTAGTGGTGAAATAACCGAGGTCAATGTGGTAGACGGTCAATATGTAGAAGAAGGAACACTCTTAGTTAAAATTAACCCAGATCTTTATGAGAGTGCCATTACTAGGTCTCGTGCGGCAGTAAATAGTGCGAAAGCAAGCTTAGCACAGAGTAAGGCCACTTTAATAGAAGCGAATAAATTGTGGGATAGAAATAAAGTCTTATTTGAGAAGGGCGCTATTTCTCAGCAGGAGTTTGATGCTGCACAACGTGCAATCACCGTGGCTGAATTGCAACAAGAGAGTGCGCAATACAACCTCCACAGTGCTGAGGCAAATCTTGACGAAGCGTATAAGAATTTAAAGCGTACCGCTATTGTCGCTCCAATATCGGGTACAGTTACTCAGTTAAATGTTGAGCTTGGCGAACGTGTGGTGGGAACAGCCACGATGACAGGAACTGAAATGCTAAGGATTGCTGAGCTAGATACGATGGAAGTTCTGGTTGAGGTCAATGAGAATGACATTGTAAAATTAATGCTTGGCGATACGGCCTACATTGAGTTAGATGCCTACTTGGGTGAAAAATTCGAGGGTATAGTAAGTGAAATTGCCAATAGTGCAAACCTTGCTCTTGGTGCTTCGGCCGATCAGGTGACAAATTTTGAGGTTAAGATTCGCATTCTCAACAGCAGCTATGAACACCTGAGTTCTACCTACGGTGCAAATCCGTTTCGTCCTGGAATGACTGCAACCGTTGAGATCATAACGAACAAGGTTAAAGGCGCACTAGTGGCACCAATACAAGCGGTTTCAGTACGTAAGGATACTAGTACAACTGCGAAGCGATACGGTTCCTCAGAGGACTTAGACGAAAGTTTCGAGGTGGTTTTCGTACCGCAAAGAGGCAAGGTTAGCGTCCAGGTAGTCAAGAGTGGTATTCAAGACGATGAATACATCATACTTGAGAGAGTAGAGGACAGTACAGCTATAGTCGTTGGTCCCTACAGCGCAGTATCAAGAGAACTCAAAAACGGCGCTTCGATAAAATCCAAAGAAGAAAAATGATTCTCTGCATAGAAACAGCAACAAAGAATTGCAGTGTTGCGATCGTTTCTGATAGTCGGGTGATTGCCCGGAGCGCAGAACGTGCAGATAAATTCGTTCACGGTGAGCGACTGCACCTAATTGTGCAAAAATGTATGCAATCTGCCGGTGTTGCTTTTTCAGACATCCAAGGGGTATGCGTTGGTAAAGGCCCCGGTTCTTACACAGGTTTACGGATAGGTGTAAGTGCAGCTAAGGGTATTTGCTATGCAGCGAAGTTGCCTTTATACAGCCTCCCAACGCTGGGATGTTTTGATATGAGCCATATAAATGTAGATGATGTTATTACGGTTATTGATGCGCGTAGAGATGAGGTATTCGCGCAACATTGGGTTCGTAACGAAGGTGTGTTTCATAAGGCTTCTGAAGTTGAAGCCCTTGTCGTTACGGAAAATTCATGGCCGCATTTGGCTAAGCAGTCAGTACAAGTAATTGGCGATGCTGCTGAAAAAGTGAGTCAATTGCATGTTAATCCCCACTGGTCCTATGCTGAGAACTCATACCCAAGCGCAAAGGATATGGCAACCTTCTTGTATACATCTTCCATGGTGAAAGAAGATGTGGCTTATTTCGAGCCCTTATACCTCAAGGATTTCGTAGCCCTTAAATCAACCAAGAAATTATTCTAGACAATCGTCGTAAGCGGGACAGCTTACGAGATGATCATTAACCTTTCCGCTGGCCTGCATATGTGCATATACCGTTTTTGGACCGATAGATTTAAATCCTAGTTTCTTCAGGTCTTCGAAAATTTTTACCGATAAGGCCTTTACGGCAGGCAGTTCTTCAATAGAAGTTCGCTTCATATCTAGGGGCTTTCCGTCCAAATAACTCCAAAGAATTTCTACAAGTCGTTTGTCGCGATCGTGCACACCTTTAAGCATATGAGCATTATGAAGAGCAGCTCTGATTTTTTGCCTGTTTCGTATGATTCCCGCATTTTGCATCAAATAAGCGATATCGTCTTCATCCATTTGAGCGATTTTATCTACATCAAAATTGAAAAAGGCTTCGCGAAAATTATCCCGCTTGTTTAAAATAGTAATCCAATTAAGTCTTGCTTGGAAAGTTTCTAGAATAAGGAGCTCAAACATCTTTTGCTCGTCTCGTACTGTAAGTCCCCATTCTAAATTATGGTATGCCTGATAACAATCAGAACCGTTTCACCAAGGACATCGAGAATCTATAACTTCCATAGTTTCTCAGCTTCTTCTAAAGATGAGGTAGGTAGATTGCAAGCGCCATTTTCACATACGAAGATTTTTAATGTATCACTCAATCGGTTTAGAGTGAGGGGTAATCTTCCATCTCGCTCACTCTGTAGAAAGATGGTATTTGGTCGATAGTTTTTCTCTGTCAATTCCCCTAAAAGTTCCCGCGCCTTTGGTCCAACAACGACCAATTCCTTTGAGCCATAGCATTGCATCAGTGCAAGGGTAAGCCAATTGGAAAAGTTTTGTCCGTGCTTAAAGACCTTTCCGTGAATAGATTCTATCATTTCAGTGCTGCGATTTATCCAGCTACGTTTCCCTGAATAGCAGCCGAGTTCATAAAAGAATTGTGCGGTGTAAGAATTTGCGCTTGGGATGACATTGTCCTCAATTTCAATGACTTCTTCCCAGGCATTATCACCACCGGTAGCATACAAATAGAAGTTGCTCTCTTCTTTATAAAACTTCGCATCAATAATGGCTGCGACTTTTTGTGCATCAAGTACATAGTCTTCGTTGCCCGTTAATGCATATCCTTTGAGAAGGGCCAGGCCTAAGGTAGCATGATCGTCAAGAAATCCTTGATTACCACCGAACTCGTGTAATATAGTACTTTCCTTCAAAATATGCTCTTTCATAGCGCTAAGTAATTCGAGCGCTTTTTCCATATAGCCTTCCTGTGGTGCGGCAAGGTGTAATTCGAAGTAGCCCAATATTAACTGGGCGTTCCAGGTGCATAAAGCCTTGTCGTCTCTAACGGGCTTAGTATGCGTTTGAATTCGCTCATTCGAGGCATTTTTCAAGGTCTTATGCCAGGAGTTTTCTAATTGTAGTCCTTTGGTGATTGAGATGCCCCATTGTTTGCAATGAAAATCTAATCCGTGTGTGCGGTGTAAAATATATTTTCCTTCTCGGGCCGAATAGGGGGTAATATCGAAATAGTCATTAAAAAGAGTCCTTTCTTCGAGTTCGAGGTTATCTAATTCTATTGAGGTCCATGTGTAATATCCACCTTCTTCTCGAGCGTGCTCGGGTGTAGTAGAATCTGCATCCAATGCACTAGCATATAACCCATTCGAAAGTTTCATCTCAGATTCTAGAAACTGAGCTACAGACGTTGCTGCAGTATAAAAGATAGTTTTTGTTGAGGCACGAAATGCTTTAGCAAAAACCCCCATGATTTGACCGTTATCGTACAGCATTTTTTCAAAATGTGGCACCTTCCAGAATCTGTCTGTACTGTATCTGGTAATGCCCCCGTGCAACCAGTCAAAAATACCACCCAGCGCCATTTTTTCTAAACTAAGCAGACAATAATCGAGAACTTTAGAGTCATTAGTATGGTATGCATAATCCAAGAGGAAGGCATAATTTGAGGGTAGAGGAAACTTAGGTGCGCCATTTGGTCCGCCGTTCACTGGGTCAATGGTGCGCATCCAAAACCCAACAACATCCTCGAAATCTTGTGTGTGAAAGGAATTTGGTTGCGTCTTAAGGGTCAATTCAATCATCTGCTCTAACCCTTCTCGCATTTGTGCGCCATAAGAAAGCACCTGCTCTGTTTCCGTTTGCCATAAATCAGCAACCTGTGTCAATACAGTCATCCAATCTTTCCGAGAAAAATAGGTACCTCCATAAACCGGTGTTCCATCAGGAAGTGCGATGATATTTAACGGCCAACCTCCTGTCCCTGTCATTATCTGTAGTGCATTCATATAACGGGCGTCGATATCCGGTCGTTCTTCACGATCGACTTTAACAGCGCAAAAGTGAGTGTTCATCAGTTTAGCTACATCATGATTTTCAAAGCTTTCTTCCTCCATTACGTGGCACCAATGGCAGGAGGAATAACCTATCGAGATAATCATCAATTTGTTTTCAGAAGAATTATCGCTTAATAAATCACTCGACCACATTTGCCAGTGAACAGGGTTACCTGCATGTTGCTGCAGGTATAGACTTTTAGATTTAGAGAGCCTATTCTTGGGCATTTTACTTTTGCGCGTAGTACTTATAGAAGTAAGGAATGGTTTCTATTCCTTTGAAGTAGTTAAATACGCCGTAGTGCTCGTTAGGACTATGGATGGCATCTGAATCAAGACCAAAGCCCATTAGAATACTTTTCGCACCTAGTACTTGTTCGAATAGTGCTACAATAGGAATGGAGCCTCCGGAACGAACAGGCAAAGCTGGCACCCCGAAGGTAGTTTTATATGCCTTTGAAGCACTCTGATAAGCAGGATCGGAAGTATGCGTTACATACGGTAATCCACCGTGGTGCGGTGTGATTTTGACACTAACACTATTCGGTGCAATCGCCTTAAAGTGCTGGGTGAATTTCTCAGTGATATCGTCCGGGTCTTGCCCAGGAACTAAACGCATGCTGATTTTTGCATAGGCCTTAGAAGGGATCACAGTTTTAGCACCTTCTCCGATATAACCACCCCACATTCCATTCACGTCTAATGTCGGTCGGATTGATGTGCGCTCAGGAGTAGTGTAGCCTTTTTCGCCTTGACCAGAAGGAATGGCAATAGAGTCATTGAACGCCTCTTGCGAGAACGGTGCTTTTGCCATTAAAGCACGTCCCTCATCACTTACTATTTCAACACCATCGTAGAACCCTTCAACGGTGATTGCGCCATTTTTGTCGTGCAATGATCCAATCATTTGTGCAAGAATATTTAACGGGTTAGCAACTGCGCCACCGTAAAGCCCTGAGTGAAGGTCGCGGTTTGGTCCAGTAACTTCTACTTCAACATAGCTCAAACCGCGAAGTCCTGTTGTAATGGATGGGACGTCGTTGGCAATCATTCCTGTATCAGAGATGAGAATGACATCACATGCTAATTTTTCTTTGTGTTCTTTGATGAATGGTTCAAGGTTTATTGAACCTACTTCTTCCTCACCTTCAATCATGAATTTGATATTGCAAGGAGCATCGCCATTAGCTTTCAAAATTTCAAAAGCTTTAAGATGCATGAACATCTGACCTTTATCGTCACAAGCACCACGGGCAAAGATGGCACCTTCCGGATGAATCTCAGTTTTCTTAATTACGGGCTCGAATGGATCCGTATCCCATAGTTCGTGCGGATCTGCTGGTTGTACGTCATAATGACCGTACACTAAAACTGTAGGTAAAGATGGGTCTACTATACATTCTCCATAAACAATAGGGTGTCCTCTGGTCTGGAAGACCTCCACATTTTCTAGTCCAAGTGTCGACATATGCCCTTGAATAGCCGTAGCACATTTCGCAACATCTTCGTTGTAGGCCGGATCAGCAGAAATTGAAGGGATTCTCAAGAGCTCAAACAGTTCTTTGAGTAGCCGATCTTTATTGCTTTCGATAAAGGATTTAGGGTCCATGTATAAGTCGCTAATTTGATTGTTCTCCAAAGTTAATCGTGCCAAACGAACTTCGGCTTATAACGGGGGATTTTTCTATATTCGGGAATGCGGAAGATATTGGTCATCTTTTTACTGTTCATCGGGTACTTTGTTTCCGCCCAAACCCCTAGCATGACGGTTAGCTCAAGCGGAAATTATAATAAACCGTATTGGATGGCAGCCAACATCTTGGTAGACTCTACGTTGTCCATTTATAATTCAGGCCAGAATGGATTGCCTCTAACTCAGTCGGCAACAAACCAGATTGGTTATTTCCAGTCGAACGATACTACTTTTCCGATTCAAAGCGGGATTGTCATGGTTGCTGCACAGAACGCAAGTGACGTTATTGCCTCCACCAATGGCGCGGGTAACAATGTGACCTTTACAGATACAGAATTGGCCAGTGTACTTACACAGTTGGGTAGTTCAGGGTATGCCATTAAGGATATGGTTGAAATCGAATTTAGCTTTATCGCCCAATCCGATAGTATTTCCTTTAATTACTGCTTCGGTTCACACGAATATGACGGATATACCTGCTCCAACTTTAACGATGTTTTTGGCTTCTTTTTGGAGGGAAGCTACATCAATGGTACTACTGCACCTACGGGACAAACCATAGTCCGTAATATTGCTACCATCCCTGGAACAATTATACCTATTGCAGTAAATACGATTAATTCTGGGAGCCCTTCTGGGTCGTATCCGGCCTCAAACTGTACCTCTGCGAATCCAAACTTTGTCGCTCACAGTACTTATTACAATGCTTCGAACGGCTCCATCACCACACTCGATGGTTACACGGACAAGTTTACTGCTAAGGCAGAGGTGGAGTGTGGAGGATGGTACACCATTCGACTAAAGCTCTCCAATGTCAGTGATAATGCATTGAGTTCTGCTGTATTCTTAGAACAGAGCTCCTTAAAAGGTCCTGAGATTACTGTAGTGGATACAACGAACGTTGGAAATACTTTTAATGATAACTATATCGTTGAGGGATGTAATGAGAACCATATTATTTTTTCTAGGTCTGTAAACCTAAGCGTAGAGATGAAGATTCCGATTGCTGTAGACACGCTATTAAGTACGGTCATTGAAGGGTTAGATTTCTCCACACTACCAGATACCATCACCTTATCACCTGGTGAAACTTCGGATACTTTGACATTTTGGGCGTACGATGATAACCTTGTTGAGGGTATAGATACCTTGGTCATTATTCAAGATTATATATACACGGATTGTTACAATTACCCTGTTCGTCGCTTTCCATACTACATTAGGGATAAGGATTCTTTGATTGGCGAGTTGATATTACCGTCTACAACGGATAGTGTGAGTTGTCCGGGGGACAGTATTCAACTTTCTGTTCTTTTGAGTTCGCACGAAGGAGACTATTATGGATTTTGGCATGGAGATTCGTCCATAACCTTTACTAGATATGTAGAAGTCAATACAGATACCACGGTATTCTTTACACTCTATGACGAATGTGGAGACACTCTATTATTACAGCAGGATCTTTTTGTTGAGCCATACGAGCCGATTGTATACGAAAAAGATACAGTGCGAGTATGTCCGGGAGATTCTGCGATGTTGGTGCCATATTATTACGGTGGAGAAGATCCGGTTGTATTCACGTGGCTAGATAACTTGACAAACAACATTCCTAGGACAGTATTGCCGATTACGGACTCATCATTTTACACATTCTCTTTAACTGATGGATGTGGTGAACTATTTATGGACAGTGTACTCGCTGTCAATATGCCACAACCAAGCGCCGGTTTTCAGTATTTTAACGATCCTTATGTCCCTCTAAGAGTTTTATTCAACGAGAAAGCACAAAATGAGGTCAGTTGGACATGGTACATTGACAGTGTTGTTCTGACTGGACCAACGTTTGAGTACGATTTTGCACGCTCGGGTGATTATAAAGTTTTACAGGTGGTGACAAGCGACTTCGGGTGTATCGATTCAATCACTATTACGGTTACCGTGGAAACGGACTTTTACCTCTATATACCGGAAGCGTTTACCCCAGATGGTGACGGGCTAAATGAGTGTTTAGAAATCAAAGGTGTCGGCTTTGAAGGCTACGAATTCTTTGTTTTCGATCGTTGGGGTAATGAAGTATTTCATACTAAGGAA
>CAJWZE010000009.1 GCA_913049845.1 uncultured Cryomorphaceae bacterium | reverse complement strand
TCACCGCGACGCTTTTATAGCCCAAGTGCTTCAGCGGCACATAGCTCAAATCAAAATGCACGCCCTCAACTAGAAGGTCTGTTGAAATGGCTGTATAATGGTATCCTTGATCTATCAACGCAGCGTCATCACCTCCTGCCAGCGCAGTATTAGAGAGCTTTGTTTTCGCGTTTTTTACCAGGTGATTGATCAGACCAAATTCGCCTAAATCTGAGATTGGGGTGCGCTGTGCGTTCTTCGAATCAAACATAAAGTAAAGTTATCACCTTAAAAGATACGATTGCAAGATAAAAGGCCCTTATTCATTAACTTTGCAGTGCTTTTTTGAAATTAGTCGAAATCAATATGGTCAAAGTATCAACTTCAGCAAAAGACAAACTGACATCCCTGATGGCAGAAGAAGGCAGGAGTCTTAAAACTACCTACATCAGCGTTGGTGTGGAAAGCGGTGGTTGTTCCGGCTTGTCGTACAAAATGGAATTTACGGCTGATATGCCGGCAAACTCTGAACTCTATGAAGATAACGGAGTTAAAGTGGTAGTTGAAAAAAAGAGTCTGCTATACCTCATCGGAACGACGCTCGAATACAGCGGCGGTTTGAACGGTAAAGGCTTCAATTTTAATAATCCGAATGCAACGCGCACCTGCGGGTGTGGCGAAAGCTTCGCAGTATAACACCCTATGAGCGACGAAATCTTAGACGAAATAACCGCATCAGAGTACAAGTATGGGTTCACCTCCGACATCGAAAGTGATAAGGTGCCCCCCGGCTTAAATGAAGATGTGATTCGATTGATTAGCTCAAAAAAGAATGAGCCCGAATGGATGCTTGAATGGCGCCTTGACGCCTTCCGTACGTGGTCGGAAATGATTGAGCCGGATTGGCCGAATGTGACCTATAACAAACCGAATTTTCAGGCAATCTCTTACTATAGTGCTCCTAAGCAAACTAAAACCTTGGACAGCTTGGAAGAGGTTGATCCTGAACTCTTGAAAACTTTTGAAAAGTTAGGCATAAGTATTGACGAGCAAAAGCGTTTGACCGGGGTGGCGATGGACGTTGTGGTCGATTCTGTTTCGGTGGCTACCTCCTTCAAAGAAACCTTGGCTGAAAAAGGCATCATCTTCTGTTCGATGAGTGAGGCTATTCAAGAGCACCCTGAACTGGTACGAAAACACTTAGGTACCGTTGTGCCAAAACGCGACAATTTCTATGCGGCATTGAACAGCGCCGTATTCACCGACGGATCTTTCTGTTACATTCCGAAGGGGGTTCACTGTCCTATGGAATTAAGCACCTATTTCCGCATTAATGAAGCGGGTACGGGTCAGTTTGAACGAACACTTTTAGTAGCCGATAAGGGATCTTATGTGAGTTACCTCGAAGGTTGTACTGCTCCATCTCGCGATGAAAACCAGTTGCATGCTGCGGTGGTTGAACTTGTTGCTATGGAGGGTGCTGAAATCAAATACAGCACCGTACAAAACTGGTTCCCTGGTGATGCTGAGGGGAAAGGCGGTGTCTTCAACTTTGTGACCAAGCGCGGCATCTGTGAGCGCAATTCAAAGATTAGCTGGACGCAAGTAGAAACAGGTTCTGCAGTGACTTGGAAATACCCGTCCTGTATCTTGAAAGGAGATAACAGTGTAGGTGAGTTCTATAGCGTTGCAGTAACAAATAAATTCCAGCAAGCAGATACCGGAACGAAGATGATTCACTTGGGGAAAAACACGAAAAGTACGATCATATCTAAAGGTATAAGTGCAGGTAAAAGCCACAACAGTTATAGGGGTCTTGTACGCGTTGGTCCACGTGCTGAAAATGCCAGAAATTTCAGCCAGTGTGATTCGCTGCTGATGGGGAACCAATGTGGTGCACATACATTCCCATATATCGAAGCGCAAAACCCAAGTGCACAGATTGAGCACGAGGCGACCACTTCGAAGATTGGTGAGGACCAGATTTTCTACTGTAATCAAAGAGGAATTGGCACGGAGGAAGCCATTGCCTTAATTGTTAATGGGTACTGTAAAGAAGTATTGAACCAGCTTCCAATGGAGTTTGCCGTGGAAGCACAAAAACTATTGGAAGTCTCTCTTGAAGGCTCAGTTGGATAAGCGATGATTAGAATCAATGATTTACAAGCGCGCGTTGAGGAAAAGGAAATTCTCAGTGGCATTAATTTAGAAATCAACCCGGGTGAAGTTCACGCCATCATGGGGCCTAACGGTTCGGGTAAAAGCACCTTGAGTAGCGTCATCGCTGGTCGCGAGGATTATGAAGTAACAGGCGGTACCATCGACTTTGAAGGCGAAGACTTACTCAATCTTGATCCGGAAGAGCGCGCACATAAAGGCATCTTCCTCAGCTTCCAGTACCCAGTTGAAATTCCAGGTGTCACGGTGAGTAACTTCATCAAAACTGCCATCAACGAAAGTCGTAAAGGCCGTGGTGAAGAACCGATGGAAGCCAGAGAGATGTTGGCAAAGATGCGTGAGAAAACTGCACTACTCGAGATGGATAAGAGCTACCTCAGCCGTAGTCTAAATGAAGGTTTCTCAGGTGGTGAGAAGAAGCGCAATGAGATATTCCAAATGGCAATGTTAGAACCAAAATTAGCCATTCTAGATGAGACCGATTCAGGCTTGGATATTGATGCCCTTCGCATTGTGGCGAACGGAGTAAATAAACTGCGTAGCGAAGACAATGCTGTGTTAGTCATTACTCACTACCAACGTCTATTGGATTACATCGAGCCAGATTTCGTACACGTATTGTACAACGGTAAGATTGTCAAGAGCGGCGATAAAAATTTGGCCCTCGAATTAGAAGCTAAAGGATACGACTGGATCAAGGAAGAAAACGTATGACAGATTTAGCACAGGATTTACTCTCTTCATTCGTCATTGCCGAAGCTGGTTTGAACGGGTCCAAAAATTTAGGCGTAGTTAACATGCGTAAAGAAGCTTTGGATCGTTTTGAAACTGCCGGTTTCCCTACTACGCGGGACGAAGAATGGAAATATACCAATCTTAAGCCGGTACTAAAGCACGACTACAAAATCATGCTGAAGAGCGAAAGCGCAGTATCTTTTGGAGATATCAAACAATACTTGCTTAGCAATTTAGATACGTATAAGTTGGTTTTCATCAATGGTAAATATAGCTCATGGTTGAGCGAATCTACCCACCAGAGCTATGACATTTGCACCTTTGCTGCTGCATTGAATAAATACCCGGATGTAATTGCCAAATACTTGGGTAAAGCCGCTCCAGCAGGAGAGACTTTTGTTGATCTAAACACCGCATTTGCGGACGACGGTGCTTATATTCGAGTTAAGGCGAACCAAACGGTAGACAAGCCTATCGAAATCCTCTACATCACCACAGATGAGAATGGCACTTCATTCTCACAGAACCGCAACCTCATTATTGTAGAACAAAATGCGGAGGTGCAGGTTTTAGAGCGGCACCAAAATTTAGGTACCGCCGAGAGCTTTACAAATTTTGTGAGTGAAGTTTTCGCTGCGCCCGATGCGCGCCTAAACTATTACAAAGTGCAAAACGATAGCGATAAAGCATCCTTGGTGGACAACACCCACGTGAACCAAGAGACAGGCTCGCTTGTGCACGTGGGTACTTATAGTTTCGGAGGAAAATTGGTTCGTAATAACCTCAATTTTTACTCTGGCGGCGAACACGCTGAAAGTCACATGGACGGTATCACCATCATTGGTGATGGACAGACCGTGGATCACCACACCTTAGTGGACCACCAAGAGCCTCATTGCTATAGCCGCGAGTTGTACAAAGGCATCTACCTCGGCAATAGCCACGGCGTGTTTAACGGTAAAGTATTGGTGCGCCAAAAGGCACAGAAGACCAATGCATTCCAACAGAACGATAATATTCTATTGAGCGATAAAGCAAAGGTTGATACGAAACCTCAGTTAGAGATTTTTGCAGATGACGTTCGTTGTTCACACGGGTGTACCGTGGGACAATTAGACAAAAATGCCCTCTTCTATTTGCGTTCTCGAGGTATTCCAAAGTTTGAAGCTCAAGGTCTAATGACCTACGCCTTTGCTTCAGATGCACTCGAGTATATAAAGATTCCACAATTACAAAAGCGCTTAAATGGCGTAATCGCTGAAAAGCTCGGTATCAACCTAGAGTTCGCGCTGTAATGAGCTACGATGTCCAAAGCATACGCCAGCAATTCCCTATCCTGAATCAAGAGATTCAGGGAAGGCCGTTGGTTTATTTAGACAATGCTGCTACGGCGCAGAAGCCCATTACAGTGATCGATGCTATTTCGGATTATTACTTAAACTACAATGCGAATGTGCACCGAGGAGTCCATACGTTGAGCCAACGTGCCACTGATGCGATGGAAGCCGTGCGCGAAGAGGTGCGTGCCCACATCAATGCAGCGGAAACAGCAGAAATCATTTTTACGCGAGGCATCACCGACAGCATCAATACCATTGCATTCGGTATGGGTGCAGTTGTTTCGAATAATCAAAATGTGGTAATCACAGCCATTGAGCATCACAGCAATATTGTGCCCTGGCAAATGCTGTGTCAGCGCACAGGTGCAGAACTTCGTCACCTACCGATGAACGAACACGGTGAAGTAGTTTTAGATGATATAGAGGATATCATTGACGAGAATACCGCAATGGTTGCGTTCAACCATATCTCCAATGCGCTTGGTACTATTAATCCTGTAGAAGCCATTTTGAATCGTGCTCAGAAAGTAGGTGCCTGGACATTGGTAGACGGCGCTCAAAGTGGACCCCACGCTAGAGTAGATGTACGCGCTTGGAACGTCGACTTCTTTACACTAAGCAGTCATAAAATGTACGGTCCTACAGGCCTTGGAGTGCTATATGGCAAGCGTAAAAAGCTCGAAGCCCTTCCCCCTTACCAAGGTGGTGGCGAGATGATAGCCACAGTGACTCTCGATGGAAGCACCTACGCTGGACTACCACATAAATTTGAAGCGGGCACACCTCACATCGAAGGGATTATTGGTTTTGGTGCCGCGCTAAAGTACATCAATGAAATAGGGATTGAAGCAATCGCAGCCCACGAGAGAGAATTGCTCAAATATGCAACTCAAGAGTGTTCAGAAATCGAAGGCTTTAGAGTGATTGGCGATGCCAAGAATAAGGCCAGCGTTCTAAGCTTTGTCGTCGATGGAACGCACCCATATGATTTGGGAGTATTGTTGGATCAACAAGGTGTCGCGGTACGTACTGGACAACATTGTACACAACCCATCATGGATGCCTTCTGCATTGATGGTACAGCAAGAGCCAGTTTTGCGATGTACAATACCAAAAAAGAAATTGACATATTCAAAACTGCTCTTGAAAAGGCTGTAACGATGCTGCGCTAATGGCAACGATCAAAGAAAGACAACAAGTATTGATCGAGGAGTTTGAATTCTTCGACGAATGGATGGATAAATACAACCACATCATTGAGATGGGTAAGAGTCTAGATGCTTTGCCAAAAGAAAAGAAGAAAGATGATCTTTTGGTGCAAGGCTGCCAAAGCAAGGTTTGGCTGCACGCTGAAAAAAACGGCGATAATGTATTATTTCAAGCAGATGCAGATGCCATTATTGCCAAGGGTATCGTTGCTATGTTGATTGACGTTTTTAATGATCAACCAGCCAAGGAAGTGGCCGCTGCAGACCATGGTTTCTTGGAAGAGATTGGGCTAAAGGACCATCTTAGTCCCACTAGAGCCAATGGTCTAATGAGTATAATCAAACAAATGAAGTTTTACGCCTTGGCTTTTGCCGGGTAATTTTTAAGCGCAATGAGTGAAGAGTTGACACACAGTGAAATGCAGAAAATAGGCGAAGAGGTCGTAGGCGTACTTTGTAATATTTTTGACCCTGAAATTCCTGTAGACATTTACCAGCTGGGGTTAATCTATGATGTGAAGGTGAGCACAGAGCGTGATGTTCATATTTTGATGACGTTGACCTCGCCGAATTGTCCCGTTGCAGAAAGCTTGCCACAAGAAGTTAAGGAGAAGTCTAGAGCTTTAGACAGCGTGAACGACGTAGAAGTAGAAATTACGTTCGACCCGCCATGGGACAAGAGTATGATGAGTGAAGAGGCAAAACTCGAGCTCGGTATGCTTTAATCAAACCAATTCTTTAAAATTTTTCCAAAACTAGAACCATGGAACGACCAATCCGTTATGGTGACGTTCTTTTTGCTCGTAATTCAAAGAATCGGGCGAATTTATGTGAATTAGAAAAATATCCGCCAAATGAAAACTGGCATAATGAGCGTCTAGACGCACCAATTCTTCCCTCAAAACCGGGTTTCGTATTTGACGGTCTAAGAACAGCAGAAAACCAAGAATTTTTCCGAGATTACAAAAAACAGTAATCCGTTGTTGTGTCCAAGGAGGAAATCGTAAATAAAGTCGCGCAGAGCTCGATAATCACCTTTAATTTGGAGGACTACCTTCCCGCCAAGGTAATAGATTTAGACATCTCTCAATTTATTGATGGAGGTTACCTATTGCGTGAAAAAGATTTCAGAGCTGCATTAAAAGCGTTTGATTTCTCACCTTTGATGGGCGCAGTGGTTCGTATTCATTGTTCAACGGACTCCATACTCCCGGCGTGGGCTTCTATTCTAGTTGCTTCAAAGCTTAGTGATCACAATATTCGGAGCTTTTGGGCACCTACAGAAGAGGCCTTTTTTGCCCTGTATTACCGATGGAAACTTGCCCAAGTAGACTTGATGTCATTCGAAGGAAAACCAGTGATTATTAAGGGATGTGGCGATCCTCGTATTCCACAAGATGCTTATATCCAAACGGCAGATGCACTTAAAGGCATCGCCAAAAAGATAAGCTACGGTGAAGCGTGTTCCGCCGTGCCCCTGAAATAACTAAAGTGTTATAGATAGCCCGATATTCTGGCTGGTCGCTTCTCCTAATTCTGGGACCAATACTCCTGAAGTAACTATTGGATTCAGGCCGTAGTAACAATAAAGGTTAAACGGTCCTCGACCTGCTTTTAGATAAGCGCCGTATCGAATAGTATTGAACCCCCCAATGTTATAAAACTTTACACGGTAATCTTCGGCTTGAAAATACGCATAAGAATCTACTCGATATCCTGCGATTGCCCCAACGTAAAATCGATTGTATCGCCCTTTATTATTAGCTGACGAACGGTACCTGAATTCTAGAATGCCGTCCACATATTCGGAGGCCAATCTGTTCGAGAGGTAGGTCACATCGTTAAGGTTCTGCAGGGTTTGACCACCGTCCGCCCCAACATCAATGTGTAAGTTGCCGTGGTAAAAGTGACCGCTGTACCCTACTCCATACGCCAAACCAAAGTGACTTAGCCCAAAAGTCCTTTCACGGAGGAGCTGTACCTCTTGTGAATTTGCCTGCCAAGAAGGCACAAAGGCGCCGCCAGCACCAACAACCATGAGCGACGAGGTGTTAAAACTCAATCCCTCACCTGGTTCAGGGATAAAAGCTTTTCCCTGTGCGCTAGCCGCAGTATAGGCGATAAGAATTAGTAAAACGTATAGAAATTTTCTCATTCTTATGAACAAGTTAGTGTAATAGATTCAAATCCATCGATCTCCAAAGTAATTTCATCACCTTGAACTACAGGTACCATAGGACCTAAAGCGCCCGACAAAAGAACTTCACCCTTGGTCAACGGTTCGCCTTGATCGGCCATTTTCTGCGCCAGCCACAGTGCTGCATTTAGTGGATTGTCCATGCACGCTTTACCGCTGCCCTCACTACACAGCTGGCCGTTTTTGTGCAAACGCATCACCGCAGTCGAAGGATCTATTTCATCTAAAGTTTGGTGGTCTTTACCGATCATAAAATGTGAGCCCGAAGCGTTATCAGCGATGGTATCTGAAATGCGGATATTCCATCCTTCTACACGAGAATCTACAATTTCAATAGATGGGCGGATTTCTGAAATAGCATCCTTCAGCACCGCCATTGTAATGTTGCTGGCAGTAATGTCTTTACCAAGGACAAAGGTGAGTTCGCCCTCTACTTTTGGCAAGATGGCCTTTGCCGTGTCAAAACTACCGCTACCCGAAACATCCATAGTATCGAAAAGAATGCCGTAATCCGGTTGATTCACGCCGAGCTGTTTTTGAACTGCAAATGAGGTTAATCCAATCTTTTTTCCTACCACTTTCTCGCCCCGTGCCTTGCGCAAGGCAACCAACTCTTTCTGTACTTCGTAAGCCGCATCCACATTGTTTTTGATGTGGTAGCGGATGGGCGCGATACTTCGGCCGGAGTTCAAAGAATCGAACAGTTGTTTTCCAAGGTCTTTATGCAATGACATAGGTGAGATTTTAACTCCTCTAAAGTAGTGTATATTTGTAGGGAACCCGCATAAACAAAAGAGTCATTCCTATGCCGTTTTATCAGAAGCAAGGACAATTTCCACACAAGCGTCATACCCAGTTCCGTAAGGAAAATGGCGAGCTATATCATGAAGAACTTTTCGGGACCATTGGCTTTGACGGCATGTCTTCGTTGCTTTATCACAATCACCCGCCAACTATGGTAAAAGAATTGGGTAAAAGCATTAATGTCGCTCCGAAAATTGCCGTTGAGAAGAATATGAAAGCTTACCGCTTCAAAGGATTTGACGTAAAGCCCGTTCAAGATTATTTGGAAAGTCGCAATCCTGTTTTGACCAATAAGGATTGTACCATTACCCTAGCTGCTCCAACCGAATCCATGACGGATTACTTTTATAAGAATGCACAAAACGACGAAGTGGTTTTTGTGCATGAAGGCAGCGGGACATTAAAGACGCAGTTTGGAGATTTGGCCTTTACTGAAGGTGATTATCTGGTAATACCCCGCGGGATGATTCAACAGTTTCATTTTAATTCAAGTGAAAACCGATTCTTCATAATAGAGAGTAGCCATCCAGTATATTCTCCGAAGCGCTACAGAAACTGGTTCGGGCAGTTGCTTGAACACAGTCCGTATTGTGAGCGCGATTTGCGCACGCCCGTTCTGGGTAAAGCCCACGATGAATTGGGAGACTTTTCCATTAAGGTGAAGAAAGAAGATATGCTACATACCTATACCTATGCTGCTCATCCATTTGACGCTGTAGGTTGGGACGGTTTCAATTATCCGTATGCGTTCAGCATTCACGATTTTGAACCGATAACCGGACGTGTTCATCAACCGCCACCGGTGCACCAGACTTTTGAAACAGGGGCCTTTGTCATCTGTTCCTTTGTGCCGCGCTTGTACGACTACCACCCGGAATCGATTCCAGCGCCGTACAACCACAGCAATATTGATTCTGATGAAGTATTATATTATGTAGATGGCGATTTTATGTCGCGTAACAACATTGGACGTGGACAGATCACACTACACCCGGCAGGTATCCCTCACGGACCTCATCCTGGAACGTACGAGGCCAGCATTGGGAAAAAGGAAACGCTAGAGCTGGCCGTGATGGTCGATACTTTTGCGCCACTGAAAATAACAGAACAAGCCCTAGCTCTTGATGCCGGTGAATACCACAAGAGCTGGATAAAGTAATAACGATTCCATGCCTTGGCATGGTGAACCTATCGAAATGAAGAAAAAACAATCCACAGCGATGTTAGGTCTGGGATATGATGCTGCTAATTACCACGGCAGTATGAAACAACCCATCTTTCAGACCTCTACTTATGAATTTCCAAACGCAGAAGCCGGAAAACAGTTCTTTGCGTGGGCAACAGGCAAGGAAGAGCCTCCTTTGAACACTCAAATGGGTCATATTTATAGTCGACTAGGCTCTCCAAATACAGCACTTTTGGAGGAACGACTTGCCCATTTAGACCAAATAGACGAAGCAGCAGTTTTTGGCTCAGGAATGGCAGCCATTAGCGCAACTCTATTAGAATTTTGTCGGCCAGGAAGCGTACTATTACATACAAATCCTGTTTATGGCGGAACCCACAGTTTCATGGTTAACTATTTAGAGGAATTCGATATTCGTTGTTTTCAAATTCAACATCAATGGTCTATTGAGAAGGTCGTAGCAAATGTTCAATCTACTTTTCCCGATCGACCCGTCAGTGGTTTTTTCACGGAAAGCCCCGCCAATCCGACTATGGATATTTATTCCATCCAAAAAGCTAAAAAAATATGTGAGGCCTTTCGCAGCGAAGAGCAGTTTGTACCAGTTATCGTGGATAATACCTACCTAGGTCCAGTTTTAAGTCAGCAGCATAAAAATGGAGCTGATCTCGTCGTATACTCACTTACCAAAAATATCGCCGGCCATAGCGATGTTATTGCAGGTGCCGTAACAGGAAAAACTGAGTTAATTAGTCGTATAAAAAAAGCAAGGACCTTTATAGGAGGAATATTGGGACCCATGGACAGTTGGCTCATTTTACGATCCTTAGAAACCTACACAATACGGATACAGGCGCAAGAGGAAAATACTCGAAAAGTTGCTAAATTTTTAGTGACCCATCCGTCGGTTGAAGAAATTCGATATCTAGGGAATATAACTGACTGGAATCCCGAACAACAGGTGATTTTTTCCAAAGAATATGGCGGTATAGGCTCGATGATAGCGCTCTATATCAAAGGTGGAGAAAAAGAGGCCTTCACCGTTCTAAATAACATCCAAGTGTTCAAGCTTGGGGTAAGTTTAGGCAGTACCGAAAGTTTAGCAGAACATCCTTACAGCATGACGCATGCTAAAGTTGATGATACGTTGAAGGAAGAAATAAATATTACTGAAAGTCTCATTCGATTGAGCATAGGCCTAGAAGATTGTAATGATTTGATACATGACCTGAATACCGCCTTAAACCTCATCAATTAATGTTTTAGCAACCTAATCAAACAGAAAATGGACCAAGTGGTAACACTGCCTAAACAATACGAGGACGCCCAAGATTTCTTGGAACTTTGGGGCACTGATTACGTAGAAATCTACGTAGGCAACGCCAAGCAAAGCGCCTATTACTTCAAAACAGCTTTTGGGTTCCAAGAGGTCGCTTATGCTGGTCTAGAAACCGGAGTTAGTGATTGTACGTCGTATGTGCTCCAACAGGATAAAATTCGCCTAGTCATCACCTCTTCCATGATGAAGGACAGCAATATTAACAAACACCTCAACGACCACGGAGACGGCGTGAAATTTGTGGCGCTCTGGGTGCCGGACGCGACCAAAGCATTTAAAGAGACTACCAAGCGTGGTGCAAAGCCCTATCAAGAACCTAAGGTTATTGAAGATTCCAACGGAAAGGTAGTTACCTCTGGGATTTACACCTACGGCGAAACCGTACACATGTTTGTAGAGCGTAACGATTATGACGGACCCTTCTTACCGGGTTACGTTGCCCGCAGTCCAAAGTACCAGCCGGAACCTGTTGGACTGAAATACATAGACCACATCGTGGGCAATGTGGATTGGGGACAGATGAATACTTGGGTAAAGTTCTATGCGGAGGTTATGGGATTCTCACAAATCATTTCCTTCGACGATAAGGACATCTCTACAGAGTACACGGCCTTGATGTCAAAGGTTATGTCGAACGGTAACGGCCGCATCAAATTCCCAATCAACGAGCCTGCTGAAGGAAAAAAGCGCTCGCAAATTGAAGAGTACATCAACTTCTACAATGGTGCAGGTATACAACATTTGGCATTGGCCACGGATAACATAATTCACACCATTCACGAGCTTCGGGAGCGCGGCGTTGAGTTTTTAGATGTTCCGAACACATATTACGACGACCTAAAAGACCGTGTTGGTGTTATTGACGAAGACATGGAAGTGTTAAAGAAATATAAAATTCTCGTCGACCGAGATGATGAAGGCTATTTACTTCAGCTGTTCACTAAGCCCTTGATGGACCGCCCTACCGTATTTATTGAAATTATCCAGCGTAAAGGTGCGACCAGCTTTGGAAAGGGAAACTTTAAAGCCCTGTTTGAAGCTATAGAGCGAGAACAAGAAAACCGAGGAACCCTGTAGCCATTCATCTTAACCGTTAAAGGAAAACCTATCTATAATTTCGGTGTTTTCTATTAGCGGTATTTTTTCTTTGTATTCCGGTAAAAGTTATTGTTTTTGAAACTTACTTTTGCGTCGTTATTTATAATAAGTCTAAATAAAAATAAAATGAAAAAAGGAATACTTTTACTAACACCTGTCGTGCTAATAGCTTTAGCGTGTGAACGCAATACTGACCCAGAGGTAATAGCTCCTGCGTCGTATTCATTCGAGCGTGACGGTCTAACTTCTGTATCTTACAGCGGTCAATCGGAACGCCTAGCAATGGGAGGAGAATTTGGATCTGCACTCAAAGATGACACAAAAAGTGCAACAGATCTTGCAGAGATGTACGCAAATGAGGATGCAAACGGTAACGATGTTGATCCATTTACAAACCCTGTGTTAAATGCTTCAACCAAAAGTTTGCGATCAAAAACCGCCGACTCATACCTCTATTTTAGCTCAAATGCATCGGAAGCAGCTCAGATTAAAGGGGACTTTGATGGTTGGATTCAAGCGCAAGTAGATGACGTTTTTCCAAACTTCAGTACAGTGGCAGCCGCAGGAACTGCTGGTCAAATAGCGGATGGTTCGAGCGTTCGCTACGTAAATGAAGCTGGCTTAGAGTATGATCAAGCCATTGTTAAGGGTTTAATTGGAGCAGTAATGGGCGATCAAATGATGAATAACTACCTAGATCCAGGTGTCTTGGATGCTGGTACAAACCGCGAGGATAACGACAATAATGTTTTAGCTGCTGACAAAAACTACACAACTATGGAGCACAAATGGGATGAAGCATATGGCTACCTTTTTGGTGGAGCGGCCGATGGTGCTAACCCATTGGGTACGATTGGGGGTGACGATTCATTCCTAAACAAATACTTTGGAAGAGTAATTGGTGACGGCGATTTCAGTACAATGGCACAAGATGTTTATGATGCCTTGAAGTTAGGACGTGCTGCTATTGTAGCCGGTAATTACGATGTTCGAGACGAACAAGCGGCAATTATCCGTGAATTAGTTAGTGAGGTTATAGGAATTCGCTCAGTGTACTACCTTGAAGCAGGTGCAACGGCACTTGACGGAGGTGATATGGGCGGAGGATTTCATGATCTGAGTGAAGGATTCGGGTTTATCTACAGCCTACAGTTTACGCACAACCCAGATACAGAGGCGCCATATTTTAGCCGCTCAGAAGTAAACGATATGTTAGAAGATTTGTCAAATGCATCAGGAAATGGGTTCTGGGATGTATCAACAACTACCCTAAGAACCTTATCTACGGATATCGCAGCCCGTTTTGATTTTACAGTAGATCAAGTAACTAACTAAGATGAACCATAAACCTTTTTTGTTAAGTAAGTTGGTCGGAGTACTCCTTTTTGGAGTACTCCTTTTCTCGACTTCTTGTGAGCGAACCACTGGGAATTCAGACACATGGAATCGTTCAACAATGCTGCAGCATTGGGCTGATGATATTATCATTCCAGCTTGGAACAACTTTTCGGTGGCCTCAACAGAAGCAGTCCTTGCCGCCGATACATTTTCATTAAAGTTAGATGCTTCTAGTTTAGAGACGTTAAGATTTAAATATCAGGTTGCCTACCGAAGTTGGCAAAAAGTTAGCCTATTTGAAATTGGCCCTGGAGAGCAAAGGAATATTCGACTGCGTTGCAATACCTATCCTACAGACACCAGTGAGATAAAAATAAATGTGAATCAACTTCATTTAGGGAATGAGCCAAATTTACTTCTCCCTTCTACATTCACGCAACAAGGTTTCCCTGCATTGGACTACCTACTTTATTCCAAGGGTTCAGTTGCTGACCAACTGAACTACTTGTCAACACAACCTGGCGCAGTAACTTACATGAAATTTTTGTTTTCAAGCATAAATAATTTGGCAAATGAGGTTTATACCGAATGGTCAACCGATTACAGAACTACTTTTTTAGAAGGCAATGGCTCTTCTGCGAGTGCCTCTGTGAACAAGATGGCTAATGATTTCATTTTCCATTATGAAAAAGAGTTGAGAGCAGGTAAAGTTGGCATTCCGGCAGGGATTTTTAGCAGTAATACACTTCCACATAGCATTGAATCATTGTTCAACCCTGGGTTTTCAAAAGAGTTGTTTCAAACGAGCTTTGATGCACATGTAGCGTTTTTCAATGGAACTAGCTATGATGGGTTGAGTGATGGCCCCAGCTTCTCAAAGTATTTGGACCATTTGGGTGCTACTGAAAATGGCCAACCTTTATCTGATGCGGTCAATCAACAATTTGAGGCCAGCCAAACTGCTCTAAACGGGGTTACTGAAAGTTTTAAAGCAACCGTCGAAACCGATAATTTTACAATGCTCGGCCTATATGACGAGCTTCAGCGTAATACGATTCGTATCAAAACTGATGTAATGCAAATACTTAACGTAAAAATAGACTATGTAGATGCGGATGGCGATTAGATCGAGATACCGTTCTATATATTACAGCACAGAAGCCGCTCCTTTAGCGGCTTTTCGTGTTTTATTCGGAATTATCATAGCTCTATCAATGCTTAGATTCGTGGCTTATGGCTGGGTTGAAAAGCTCTATCTATCTCCTGTCTTTCATTTTACTTATTTAGGTTTCTCATGGGTACAACCCTTGGGGATATGGACCTATGGGCTCTTCCTGTTGTGTTTTATCAGCGCCATAGGCGTAGCTCTAGGTTATCGATACAAGTTGAGCACAATGGTACTCTTTCTATCCTTTACTTACATAGAGGCTATGGATAAGACTACTTATCTAAATCATTATTACTTCATCAGTATTGTTGCTCTGTTACTTTGCTTTTTGCCTGCAAATGCGACATATAGTCTTGATAATAAACAAGGAAGATCCTGTGAACGACTTATTCCTAAGTGGACATTGTTAAGTATTCAAGCTTTTATTTTCATCGTCTACTTTTATGCTGGTTTGGCAAAATTAAACAGCGACTGGCTCTTTGAGGCTCAGCCTCTTAGTATATGGTTGACAACGAAAACTGATCTCCCCTTAATCGGTCAATTCTTTGAAAGTACGTGGGTACACTATCTTTTTTCATGGGGAGGAGCGATTTACGATTTGACTATCCCCTTTCTACTTGTAAATAAACGTACACAAAAGATAGCGTTTGTTCTGGTAATCGCCTTTCACATCATGACACGTGTTCTGTTTCCTATTGGTATGTTTCCTTGGATTATGATTATAGCTGCGACAATTTTTTTTCCTTCAAAATATCATATTGCATTCCTTTATAGAGCGCTGCCTTTTCTTAGACCGCAAGATCAATCTGAAAAAAGAAAGTATCTTGGTTCTAGCAAATGGTTGGTCACTCTTATAATAGCGAGTCAAATCATTTTACCTTGGCGCTATTTATTCTACCCTGGAGAGCTCTTTTGGCATGAACAAGGGTTCAGGTTTTCATGGCGAGTAATGCTTATGGAAAAACAAGGATACACCACTTTTAGAATAGTCGACAAGGACACGGGCGAAAGCTGGACTGTTCAAAACGAGGAATTTCTCAGTTCATTTCAGGAAAAACAAATGGCATTCCAACCGGACTTTATATTGGAGTACGCGCATCATTTAGCTAATCACTATAAAGCAACGGAAGGTCGAAATATCTCTGTTTATGCAGATTCATTTGTAAGTCTAAACGGGCGTACCTCGAAGGCATTTGTTGACCCTACCATAGATTTAATTACAAAATCGAGAAACTTCCAACCGATTGATTGGTTGTTACCTTTTAACGACAGCATTCATGGACTGTAATAAGCTCGTTGTAATTCTTTTATTTCCATTTTTAAGCTATGCACAGTCGTCTGATACCGCGAGTGTGGTGCTTGATGAGATTAGGATAACGGAGAAAAAGTCCGAATCTCGCGCATCATTGAAAAATGTCGAAGGCCTCAGTATTTATGCAGGAAAAAAAAGTGAGGTGGTATCATTAGATGATTTGGTTTTAAACAAGGGTGCAAATACCACTAGACAACTTTTTTCAGGTATTACCGGTCTTACAATTTTTGAAAATGATGATGCAGGATTGCAGCTTTCCGTTGGTTCTCGAGGCCTAGATCCGAATAGGACTTCTAATTTCAATACGCGCCAAAACGGGTATGACATTAGTGCTGATCCACTAGGGTATCCAGAATCTTACTATACCCCTACAAGTGATGGAATTCAAAGGATAGAGGTTATACGTGGCGCAGCAAGTTTACAATACGGATCTCAGTTTGGGGGAATGCTCAACTTCAAGATGAAAGATCCTCAAGAAAATGTCAAATGGGCTTTTGAAAACAGTACCACAATTGGATCTTATGGGCTGCGTACAAATTTTACCAGTGCAAGTATTAACAAGGGAATGGTAAGTGCCTATGGTTATTACAATAAACGCCTTTCTCAAGGATTTAGGCCAAATAGTGCATTAAATGCTGATCATAGTTACGTGAAGCTGCGTTTGAAGCCAAATGAAAACAATACGTTCATTTTAGAGCACACATATCTCTACTATTTAGCCCAGCAATCTGGCGGATTAACAGATTACATGTTTGGCAGTGACCCATTTGCATCTAACCGTAAACGTAATTATTTCTCTGTTAACTGGAATCTACTACATGCCAATTGGGTCTATACTCCGAACTCAAAAACAACCATTGAAATCAAAACAACCGCTTTACAAGCTGAAAGATTAAGTTTAGGGTTCAGAGGAATCCCGAGTATGATTAACCTCAATCCAATACTAACTATTGATGAACAAAACGCCGATGGTACTTTCGTTTATGAACGTGACCTCATTGCCGGCCAATTCAACAATCAAACCCTTGAGGCGAAGGTACTTCATCGATACAGATACAAGGGGGGGCAACCACGAGTAATGCTTTTTGGTATGAAGGGCTTTCAAAGTATAAATTTCACACAACAGGGGCCTGGCAGTAATGCAGCGGATGCTGATTTCACCTTTCGAAATCAAGAATTCAATGACTATCCTAATCAGAGTTCCTTCACTTATCCCAACAGAAACTTTGCAGTTTTTGCTGAACATATATTCTACCTAAATGAGGGCTGGAGTATTATTCCTGGCCTACGAATGGAACATATACAGACAGAGGCGCAAGGAAATTATACGAATATCGTTTATGACAATGCTGGAAATGTGATAAATCGTAGTGAACTAAATGATGACTTCAGTTTTTCACGAGGTTTTGCACTATTTGGAGTAGGTATTTCTAAAAAAGTCAATGATAAAGAAAGGTACTTTAATTGGAGTCAGAATTATCGATCTGTGACCTTTTCTGATATCAGAACAGTTAATCCCACATTTATCATAGACCCGAATATCGAAGATGAAACTGGATGGACTAGTGATCTAGGGGTTAGAGGCAAAAAGGGAAGATTGAGTTATGACGCCAATGTATTCAGCCTGTACTACGCGAATAGAATTGGTATCGTCTTCAATAATCGCGCTCAAAGAGTACGCAAGAATATCGGTACTGCGCTTATGTATGGTCTAGAAAGCTATATCGCCTATGATTTACTTCCTCCGAACGAAGGAGTATGGGAAATAGATGTTTGGGCTAATACTGCAATTACCGGCGCTAACTACATTCGAAGTGAGGTCCCTAACGTTCAAGGAAAACGCGTTGAATTTGTCCCACTACTAAATCTCAAAAATGGAATTTCAGCTAAGAGTGATAAATGGAATTTCAGTCTTCAAACAACCGTGCTGTCAAAACAATTCACAGATGTAGAAAACAGTGAAATAGCGCAGCCCGGTGATCTTCGTGATGGAATTTTAGGTCCCATCCCGAGCTATACAGTCGTTGACTTTAGCGGTGCATTTACATCTCAGTGGGGTGCTTTAGAATTTGGTATAAATAATTTATTCAACGATGTTTATTTTACCCGAAGAGCACTTGGATACCCTGGACCAGGAATTATACCTTCAGCACCAAGGAACATGTATTTGGGACTTCGAATAAAATTGGACAGCAAATCCTAAACTTCAAAACACTCGTTGTAATATTACAAGACCAAAACAAACGAGTACCTAATGAATTTATTAGCTAACGACCCTTCGAGAAAGAGTTGGATTCCTGTTCCAGCAGGAAGTGATTTCCCCATTCAAAACCTACCGTTCGGGGTATTTATTCCCGAAGATGACATTATCACTACAGGAACAAGGATTGGGGATACTGCCGTCGATTTAAGTGTCCTTCACCAGCTCGGTTATTTTGATGGCGTTGACCTTCCGGACGACGTTTTCCTACAAGATACATTGAATGATTTCATCGCCCTTGGCCAACCAATCTGGAGAGCCATACGCAATAGATTGGCTGAAATTTTTGACGAAAAAAATAATTCTTTAAAAGGTGATATTGCGGATCAAAACAAAGCACTCTTTCCTGTCAGTCAAGTGCAGATGCTCATGCCTGTTTTCGTTCAGGACTATACAGACTTTTACAGCTCTATCGAGCATGCTACGAACGTAGGCAAGATGTTCCGTGATCCTAAGAATGCCTTATTGCCGAACTGGAAGCACATTCCGGTGGGCTACCACGGCAGAAGCTCTTCTATAGTGATAAGCGGGATGAATATAAACCGTCCGAAAGGACAACGTATGACACCGGGTGCAGATGCACCAACTTTTGGGCCTAGTATCCGTATGGATTTTGAGCTTGAGCTCGCGTTTATCACCGGTGAAGGCAAGCCTATGGGCCACCGTATCACAGCTGAGGAGGCGGATGAATACATATTCGGTATGGTGCTTTTCAACGACTGGAGCGCACGTGATATTCAAAAATGGGAGTATGTGCCACTAGGGCCATTCCTTGGAAAGAATTTTGGATCGAGCATAAGCCCTTGGGTGGTGACGATGGATGCCTTGGAGCCGTTTAAAGTGAAAGGCCCTATGCAGGACCCTCCTGTGCTGCCGTACTTGAAAACAGAAGGTAAGAACAACTACGATATTAAGTTGGAAGTGGAATTGGCCCCTGAAGGAAAAGAAGGAACAATTATTTCGCGTTCAAACTACAAATACATATACTGGAACCAACGTCAGCAGTTGGCGCATCATACAGTCAATGGATGTAACATCAATGCCGGTGATATGATGGCTTCAGGTACCATTTCTGGGAAGTCTAAGGAAAGCTACGGTTCAATGCTTGAGCTGAGTTGGGCAGGTAAGGAGCCGATTACTTTGGATACTGGTGAGACACGCACCTTTATTGAAGACGGGGATACCATCAGTATGCGCGGGTATTGCGAAAAGGATAGTGTTCGCATCGGTTTTGGCAAAGTAAGCACAAAGCTTCTTCCGGCCATTGATGATTAAGAAATAGACCTAAACCCCTTTTCTTAGTCGAATATGAAGGGGCTTTTTTCTTACCTTTTTATTGATATAATTAACCCAATATATGTCACAGAAAAACTACATCTCTAAGGTGGTCACCGACGCTCATTCAGCTTTGGAAGGCTTGGAGGATAATATGACCGTAATGTTCGGGGGCTTTGGATTGTGCGGGATTCCCGAGAATTCGATTGCAGCTATTCGTGATAAAGGCACCATTGGGATCACCTGCATTTCAAACAATGCTGGAGTAGATGATTTTGGTTTGGGCTTACTTTTAAAGACACGTCAGATAGTAAAAATGATTGCTTCCTATGTTGGAGAGAACGATGAGTTTGAGCGCCAGATGCTTTCTGGTGAGCTCAAAGTGGACCTTGTGCCACAGGGTACACTCGCAGAGCGCTGCCGCGCCGCAGGCGCTGGTATACCTGCATTCTTCACCCCTGCTGGTTACGGAACTGAGGTAGCTGAAGGAAAGGAAATGCGCGTGTTTAATGGTAAGCCACACATCCTGGAGTATGCCTTTGATGCACCGTTCGCCTTTGTCAAAGCGTGGAAAGGAGACAAGGCAGGAAATTTGATTTTCAAAGGGACGGCGAGAAACTTCAACCCAATGATGGCGATGGCTGGAAAAATTACCGTAGTGGAAGTTGAGGAGTTGGTTGAAGTAGGAGAATTGGACCCGAATGATATTCATGTACCTGGCATTTTCGTACAACGTATTTTCCAAGGTAAGGATTACGAGAAGAGAATAGAACAACGCACGGTGCGTGTAAAAGCGGAGTAATATGGTATTGAGTAAGGATCAAATAGCACAGCGCATAGCGCAGGAACTGCGCGACGGATGGTACGTGAATCTGGGCATTGGGATTCCTACATTGGTGGCCAACCACGTTCCTGAAGGAATCAATATTGAATTTCAAAGTGAAAACGGGATTCTAGGCATGGGGCCCTTTCCTGTTGAGGGTGAAGAAGATGCCGATTTAATCAATGCCGGCAAGCAAACCATTACTACGATGCCTGGAGCATCGTTTTTCTCTAGTGCCACAAGCTTTGCGATGATTCGTGGCCAGCACGTACAACTCACCGTATTAGGTGCCATGGAGGTAAGCGACGGCGGTGATATTGCCAACTGGAAGATACCAGGAAAAATGGTCAAGGGTATGGGCGGCGCTATGGATTTAGTGGCTTCTGCAGAGAACATTATCGTTGCCATGCAGCACACCAACAAACGTGGCGAAAGCAAGTTGCTTCCTCACTGTTCATTACCGCTAACCGGTGTCGCCTGTGTCAAAAAGATTGTCACTGATCTCGCTGTATTGCAGGTAGATGCCGATCGTGGCTTCATACTCTTGGAGCGAGCTCCAGGTGTTAGTGTTACCGAAATTGTTGAGAAAACCGCCGGTCGCTTAGTCATAGAAGGAGATATTCCCGAGATGAAATTTTAACGAATACTTTGAGCATATAAATACGCCAAGTAAGCGCCGTATTTAACTACAGCTCGTCATTCTTAATCTCAGAAACCATAATGTTTCTAAAATTTTTATGAGCCTTCCCTGTTTGGGGTAAAAAAGATTATTGGTAATACTCCATATCTAATCGCTGAGAGTGTATGAATAATTATTTTTACGCCAGTCTAACACAATAGTGTTCATTGTTCCAATATTTTCTCGTAAAAATTACGGGCATTCGATGCCATAGATTTACCGTTACAACCTCAATGAAAATCGAATAGTGCTTATTCTACTCAAAAAAGCTATTATTAAGTAATTACTCACTCATTCAATACGATTTCTTTCATTCCAGAAGCAATAGACTCAACAATGGCCATATCCCCCAGAGCGCCCGATGCCAACATACCCTCTTGCGCACTAATTAAAGCTCGGGCAACGTCCACTGGTTTGCCGTGGCCTATGGCGCCCAAGGCCCAGGCAAGTCGTTCCAACAAAACGGCATAACGCGACTCGTAATCTATACCCAACTCTTGTGAAAGTCGCAGCGAAGTAATCCAGATTTTTGCACTTTCTTGGTACTGTAAAGTTCTTAAAGCATAGTCTATGAACGAACGAACTAGTATTGTAGGATCATCTACAGAAATAAACTGCTGAATTTCGGACTGATACATCTCATCACTCTTTCGAAGTAACTCTTCCAATAAGCCACGCTTGTTCTTAAAATGCCTGAATATGAGGCCTTCGCTCACGCCAGCTTCTTGTGCAATTCGGGCTGTAGAAGTAGCAGCATACCCTTTTTCAGAAAACAAATATAGGGCAGCATTGATGATATCGCTTCGCTTGTTTGACATAGTAAGTAATCACTTACTAATATACGGTAATATCCCACTATTTCACTGCTCCTACATAATTTAATGCGCTTCGAGCCAGTTTGCTCCAGTACCTACTTCAGCAACCATAGGAACCGCAAGGGATACCGCAGCTTCCATCTTATCGATAACTAATGCCTTCAAATCCTCTAATTCATCTAAACGTGCATCAAAGACCAATTCATCGTGGACTTGTAAGAGCATTTTTGACTTCATATTAGCCGCCCGCATTGCGCGGTCAAGCTCGATCATAGCAAGCTTGATGATATCCGCAGCAGAACCTTGAATGGGCGCGTTGACCGCATTGCGTTCGCTGTGTCCACGAACGACCGCATTGCGGCTATCAATATCTTTTAGGTAGCGGCGTCTGCCAGTAATGGTTTCGACATACCCCTTTTCACGAGCCACAGCCACTTGATTGTCCATATAATCTTTGATGCCCGGATAGGTTCGAAAGTATCCATCAATGGCAGCTTTCGCTTCCTTCCTGTTCATATCAGTCTGCTGGCTCAGTCCGAAGGCACTTACCCCATAGACTATACCAAAATTGACTGTTTTCGCATTCGAACGTTGTTCGCGTGTCACTTCCTCAGGAGCTACCTCAAACACTTTTGCAGCGGTAGCACGGTGTATATCCTTGCCATTCTTAAAGGCACTAATCATCGCCTCATCACCAGCCAATGCTGCAATGACACGAAGCTCAATCTGACTGTAGTCTGCCGCCATGAGCATGTACTGTTCATTAGCCGGAACAAACATTGCACGTACCTTACGACCGTTTTCTGTTCGAATCGGAATGTTTTGAAGGTTTGGATTGGTCGAACTCAATCGGCCTGTAGCAGCAACCGTCTGATTAAAACTCGTGTGAATTCTGCCTGTCTTTGCATGAACCAATTCCGGCAATGCATCCACGTAGGTACTCTTCAGTTTCTTCAACTCGCGGAAGTTCAAGATGCACTTAATAATAGGATGGTTCTTGCGCAATCCTTCTAGTATAGCTTCGGAAGTTGCGTATTGACCAGTCTTTGTTTTCTTTGGGTTGTCCGACAGTTTCAAATCATCGAACAACACCTCGCCCAGCTGTCGTGGAGAACCCACGTTGAAAGGACGACCAGCCATTTCAATAATCTCGCGCTCCAGGCGAATAATTATTTCACTTAATTCTACACTGTAGGTATTTAGGGCTTCTACATCCACTTTAATTCCTTCGCGCTCCATCCGAGCAAGGACGGGTACAAGTGGCATTTCAATATTCTGGAAGACCTTGTCTACGCCAGTCTCAGACAGTTTAGGCTCAAAAATCTGTTTTAGTTGAAAAGTGATATCCGCATCTTCTGCTGCATAGTCAAGCACAGCTGCTGGCTCTATATCACGCATGTTTTTCTGGTTCTTGCCCTTCCTACCAAGTATCGATTCAATGGGAATTGTTTCGTAATTCAAATACGTCTCGGCGAGAATGGCCATATTATGACGCATGTCCGGCTGAATCAAATAATGCGCAATCATCGTATCAAATAATGGCCCCTTCACCTCAACGTCATAATTCATCAACACACTTAAGTCGTATTTGATGTTTTGGCCAATTTTTTCGCCTGTACTTTCCCAGAACGGCTTAAACGCCATAACCCATTCTTTGGCCTCTACTCTATCCGCGGGCACAGCAACATAATACGCCTTACCGGCAGCAAAGGAAAAACTCATACCCACTACTTCAGCATTCAAGACATTTAAAGAGGTGGTCTCTGTATCAAAGGCCACCGATGATTTTTCGGCCAATAAGTAAGCAAGTTGCCTCGCCTCCTCAACAGTCTCAACCAACTGATAGAGGTGGTCAGAATTGGCCACAGAGTTTCTTGAACTAAACACAGTAGCCTCCTGTGTAGGCGCATCGTCTCCACCAAACAAGCTCATTTGATCGTTAGAAGTGAGCTTAACCTTTTTTGTTGGGGCTGATGAAGCTTCAGCCGATTCTTCACTACTTCGTTTTAACCCTAATCGATTACCAAGCGTTCTAAATTCGAGCTCTTCGAAGATTTCTATCAATCCGTGTTGATCCCACGCATCACGCGTTAATGTGTCCGGAGCAAAATCGATAGGTACCTCAGTAATAATCCGGGCCAAACGCTTCGACAACACACCTAATTCCGCGTTATCACGAATCTTTTGACCCAGCTTTCCTTTAATATCGTCAGCATGCGAAAGAGTTTGTTCCAACGAACCGTATTGTTTCAATAGCTTACTCGCTGTCTTTGCACCTACACCTGGAAGTCCAGGTATATTATCTACGGCATCGCCCATCATGCCAAGGTAATCTACAACCTGCTGAACATTGTCGAGATCAAACTTCTCACAAACCTCAGCCTCGCCCCAAACCTCTGGAGGGTTCCCGCCACGTGACGGACGGTACATAAATATATTTTCACTTACCAGCTGCCCAAAATCCTTATCAGGTGTCATCATGTACGTGATAAATCCTTCCTTTTCTGCCTTCTTGGCGAGGGTACCGATAACATCATCAGCTTCGAATCCAGAAACACTCAAAGCAGGGATTTTAAAAGCCTCTAAAATCTTATGGATATAGGGCACCGCCGCTTTAATGGCCTCCGGAGTAGCATCTCTATTTGCCTTGTATTCAGGAAAAATTTCATGTCGCTCTGTTGGTTGCGGCAAATCAAAACAAACTGCTATATGCGAGGGGTTTTCCTTGCTTAACAGATCCAATAAGGCACTGGTGAAACCATAAATCGCAGAGGTATCTAAACCGCCTGAGGTAATACGCGGATTCTTCGCAAAAGCGAAGTAAGCACGGAAAATAAGCGCGTATGCATCTAATAAGAACAGCTTTTTTTCAGCTGCAGGTGTGTCTTGTCCCATGATTGGAAATATTGGAAAGGGAAGTTAGCTACTTCCCACTTAAATAACGAGTTTTGTATACGGAAAACAATAGGCTTCAGACGGCGTTGATTCCACGTATGTATCCATATATTATGATATTCAGAATTCTCCTTGCCCTGGGATTTGTATTTGCCATAGACCTATATGCTTATCAAGCTTTCAAAACCGTCTTCCGTACTACCAGTACCCCCTGGATTTATTGGGGAATTACACTCACGTATATCGTTCTCATCGTAAGTATTTCCGCGCTTTTGAGCAGCGGAAAGGCAGATTATAGATACCTCGGTATCCTTGTGGGAGCGAGCATCTTGTTGGCCGTGCCAAAACTCGTGGCGATTATTCCCCTACTACTCGAAGATGTTAGCCGATTGGTACAGTACGTATTCCGCATTATTACCACACAGCCAACTACCTTGACCGAACGACGCAAATTCATTTCTCAGATAGCCCTGGGACTTGCAGCCATTCCCTTTCTTGGAATTATAGACGGTATTTGGAAAGGGCGCTACAGATACAGGGTCATCAGTCACACTTTGGAATTCGAAGACTTACCGGATCAATTCCAAGGTTTTACTATTACTCAGATTTCTGATATTCATAGCGGATCCTTCGTCAATAAAGAAAAAGTGGAATACGGTGTAAAGATGGTCAACGAGCTTGGTGCCGATGCCATTGTGTTCACTGGAGATCTGGTCAATAATATTGCTACTGAAGCAGAACCGTGGATTGACACCTTTAAGGAATTAAGCGGCAGGAATGGTGTGTTCTCAATCCTTGGAAACCATGATTATGGCGACTATTGGCGCTTCCCTTCAGAACAAGCAAAGGCGGATAACCTGAACAGACTCAAAGAAATCCACGCAGAAATGGGTATGGATTTGCTCTTGAATGAAAGTCGATACTTTGAGCGTGGTAATCAGCGGTTATATTTAGCAGGTGTCGAAAATTGGGGACTACCTCCCTTCCCGCAATACGGAGATTTGCCGGCAGCGCTTCATGGTATTCCGGAAAACGCCTTCACGGTATTGTTGAGCCATGATCCGTCGCATTTTGATGCCGAGGTAAAACAACATTCAAAAAAAGTGCACCTTACTTTAAGCGGTCATACCCACGGTATGCAATTTGGGATTGAAGTCCCCGGTTGGATCAAATGGTCTCCTGTGAAATTCAAATACCCGAAGTGGGCCGGACTGTATCCTGAATCTGACGGTCAAGTCTTGCATGTAAACAGAGGGTTCGGATTTTTGGCCTTCCCAGGTCGTGTAGGCATATGGCCAGAGATCACACACATTACATTACGTAAAAAATCGACCTAAATTTCTTTGTAAAGGCGCGACATAAAGTAAATGTGAGGAAGGCTCAACGCGCTCAAGAAAATGAGAAAGTAGCTCGACCACTGCCAAAGTGAACTGCGGTCAAACTGGTACATAATCAAAAACATAATTACTGCACCAGCTGTAAAAGGCAACGCTTTAATAAACATGCCACTATGCGTCCAGTTCTCTGTCGTACGCAAATGGCTCCAACCCGTCAAGCTGTGTTGCAAAACGAAGTACACTCCAAAACTCAACACCAAAGGCAGCTGCGTACCAAGTGCTAAGGCAATTAATGAGAGCGCCCAAGCGGCAGATCTAAACCAGAAGGCACACATAAATCCAAAAAAGAGCAGCATATTAACTAAAGAGGTCGCCGTTCCGCTTTGAAGAGGCCAGTCAGGAACACTCATATAACTCATCATTATATTTACTTCCTCAATGTGAGAAAGCAGAACTATTCCTAGAAGCACAGTGCCCCATAAGAAAGATAATCCTACGTTTGAACGCTGCCATTCAATAAGATCTGTTTCGCCGAAATGCCATGCGCTATATATTAGGAAAATAACCAACCCTGCCACTGGACTAACCAACCAAAGTAAAACGACCAAAGCCATAATACCTAGATAACGAGCTATGAAGGCCGGTAACTTTAAATTTCGTGTATGAGAAAAACCGTCGAGTGCACCGTGAGGAATCCCAACCAAAAAGAGGAAAAACAACAATAACCCGATACCGAGATTTGTTCCATATCCCGGTACAAAGTAGTTGACGGCAAGCGCCAGTAAAGAAAATACAATCGGCACCCAACGCTGAGGTTTGGATAACATGAAAGCAAGCGCAGAAACCACAGCACTCCAAACAAATTTACGTTTGTTCAAGCGAGCAAACATGCCTATTTCCCAACGCACACTGCTCTTTTCATCTAAGAATGTGAAGACATCCGATGTAGGGTTTGATTTGAAGAGGCGCGTAAAGATGCTTTTCCCCCACTGCGGTCTAAACTTCAATATAAAAAGTAAGACAAAATCATAGAACGCAAAACGACCGCCGCCTCGAGAAGGTAACCCGAACCAAGGACTAGTTAATTTATTCAAAGATTCATTGACTGCAATTTCACGGCCGTGCTCATACATATTTTTAAATGCGTAGCCCGTCGTAGCTTTCAACTTACCCGCACGAGCACCTGTTGAAATTACTTTTGTACTGCGGTGGTACTGCTCTGCATTCTGGGACATAGGTAACACGCCCCGCTCAATATGATTGATGCTGTAATTGCCGTTAAAGGTTAGCAGATAGTTACGCAATAAATCCTTGGACAGTTCTGGTGAGAGTAATTCGTTTCCAAACCTAGTAAGCTCGATTAGAGCCTCGTTTTTGCTTGTCGGCAGCACGTATACAAACTGTGTAAAACCACTTTGCGGGATGTTAAAATCCATGAGACGCATAGTGTCCTCATTGAACTTAGGTTTGTTAAAGACAACCTTCCATCCTTCAAAGCTTTGCCACACGGTCTGTCCAATGACCTCGTTAATGAGTGGTGGACGACTATCGTAGACTTTTAAGACTTGGTAACTCCCTTCATTTGTGTGAAGATCTATGTAGACATTATGATCCTCAATCTCCCTAACTTCTTCGTTGGAGGTCTTGATATTCGGATGGCGTTCAAGTAATGCTCGGGTTCTATCGTAGAGTGCAATACTCTCTACCATATAATAACGCATACCCTTGAGGTGTTCTACTTTGTTCCCAGAAACTACTCTTGACCAGCTGTGCTTAATTTCTGCACCCAGATCCTTCACAATATCATCGTTTGGATAAGCCCAGAAGCAATAGGTTTTATCATTTACTACTTTAAAGCTATGGTCAAATACTATACCTGCAGATTCCTCCAACAAGCCTTCTTTTTCCATATGCAACAAGAGCAATGAATTTGCCGCTCCCAATCCTATGAATCCAAAAGTATACATGATAATGATTAAATGTCTGACCTACCCTTTAATTTAATAAACTAAAAATCTGCCTTTTTGTTCTCCATACCAAGCGAAAAAGAGTCAAATTATCGCTTCAGATGTTGCAAAGCGGGTCTTTTTTGAGTTTTTTCACTCAATTTTAAAATTCTGTGAACAAATTCCGAAGGGTATAGTTAAGGGGTAGTTATAACCTTTAATTTTTATACACCATGTCATTGACAAATTTATTGGCTAGCGTTAGTGCTAGCAACGCGGCAGTTGATTTAACTGCCTACACTGACATCACAACCGTTACATCGTTTACGTTTTTCGTAGGCTGTATGGCTATGATGGCTGCATCTGTGTTCTTCTTCTTCGAAATGTGGAACGTAGATAAAAAATGGCGTACTTCTTTATTGGTAAGTGGTTTGATTACGTTCATTGCGTTCGTACACTACTACTACATGAGAAGTTACCACTTCGAAACTGGAGAATCTCCAACTTTCTTCCGTTACGTTGATTGGACGCTCACTGTTCCACTAATGTGTGTTGAGTTCTACTTAATCACTAAGAAAGCTGGTGCAAAGATGAGTCTTCTATGGAAACTTATTATCGCGTCAGTAATTATGCTTGTAACTGGTTACCTCGGTGAAACTGTTTATCGTGAGTCTTCAGTTATGTTTGGCGTTTTCTCTGGTGCTGCTTACTTCTACATCGTATTCTTGGTGTGGAAAGGAGAAGTGGCTCAGTTGGCATCGAACGCTGGTCCTGCAGTAGCGAAAGCAGTAAAAATTCTTTTCTGGTTCGTTTTGGTAGGATGGGCAATTTACCCATTAGGTTACATGTTGGGTACACCAGGCGGTCTGTTCGGAATTCAATTAGTTTCTGACTCAGCTGCTGCATCTGCATACATGGATGTTGTTTACAACATTGGTGATGCAGTTAACAAAATCGGATTCGGTCTTGTCATCTACTCTCTTGCTGTTAGCACGAAAGAAGAGGCGGCTTAATCATACGTTTCAGAGTGTTTGGAACCCCCACCGCGGCTTCGGTGGGGGTTTCTTTTTTAGTATGGTTACTAAACCCCTGTTGGTGTATCTTTAATGTTACAAATACCTGGACCGTGAAACACCCCATTCTTGTTTTAGCCCTCCTATGTTCCTTTAGCGCCTACTCCCAAAAAACTGGCGCTCATACCTATAAAATTGACCTCACCAATGTTGTAAACGATCGTGTAAAAGTGACAGTCGACGCATCGCTCACTAATCTTGGTCAAACCTTTGACGGTAAATACAGATTCAATTTCCCTGCGACCATACCTGGGACCTATGCAACTTTAGATTACGTTCGATTCATCCACGATTTCAGAGCCTATAATAGCGCCGATAAACCGCTCAAAGTTTACAAGAAAAAAAACACGTATACCATTAAAGGCAAGCCTGCCAAAATTGAATATTGGGCAGAAGACAGCTTTGACGCAAAAATTCGCAAAAACAAAGTCTTTGAACCTGCAGGTACCAATAACCAAGAGCACGAAAACTTTCTGTTGAATGCTGCTGGATACTTTGGATTTTTCGAAGGCCTTGAAGATTTACCGGTATCACTTGAAGTGACTAAAAGCCCTAGTCTATTCGGCCTGAGTGCCATGGAAAGTTATAGCTACGGTAACACGCAAAACTTCTACGCCCACGATTACCACAATTTTTTGGATTGTCCTATAATGGTAAGTAAACCCGATACAACTTCATTTATGCTAGGCGACGCCAAAGTTACTATTGGCGTGTTTACCGAAAATGGTAGAGCACTCTCTGAATACATCTACAAGCAAGTGGAAACAAGTATGAAGGCCATTGAAGCATTCTTGCAGGGTGATCTACCCGTGGATAATTACGCCTTCATTTTTTACATTAAAGACCATACTGAATTTGAAAGCTTATTCAACGGTTCGGAAATTAAAATCGTCACCGTGTTTAAGGCTCTCAGAAAATTAGCCGGTAAGGGGTTCGGTGCACTCGAGCACGGCAACAGTTCTGTATACTACCTTCCAGATTTTGGCGGCACGACTGTTCTTGACGGTATGGCCGATGTTTGTATCCATGAATTTTTCCACATCCTTACTCCACTAGGACTACACAGCGAAGAAATTGGAAACTTCAATTATATAGAGCCTAAGATGAGCAAACATCTTTGGTTGTACGAAGGCATCACAGAGTACTTTGCTGGTATCAGCCAGGTCAAAGGTGGAGTCATCACCAAAGATGAGTACCTCACAAAGGTTCTAAAAGGAAAGATCCGCAGTGCAGCAAGTTACCCAACGAAGAAAATGTCATTCACCGAGATGAGTGAAAATGTTTTAGACAAGCCTTATAAAAAGCAATACGGTCAGGTCTACCAAAGAGGTGCCTTAATGGGGGCACTTTTGGATATTCGCATCATGGAATTGACCCAAGGTGAAAAAGACTTACACGATATCATACTAACCCTCCGAGACAAATACGGTCCCAATAAGAACTTTAACGACGACAAGATTATTGAAGAATTCGTAAGACTCGTTCATCCAGATCTCCAGCAGTTCTTTGATAGTTACGTCACGGGGCGGGAAAAGCTCCCTATCAAATCCTACTTAGAAAAAGTAGGTATTGAATACGATAGGAATTATGTCGGTCCGCTCATTGCACATCCTGTGAACGATAACGATGTTAAGCGCAGTAGGTTGATTGTTGGTCAGAAAATTACTATTAAGAAGGTTGGTAAAGATGATTTTGTTGGTTTTGAACCGGGTGATAAGGTGGGCATTCTAGACGACAAACTTTTCTCTGGACCGCAGGCACTCGAACCGGGTGAGACCATCGAGATCAGCGTCTTACGCGATGGCCAAAATATTCAACTCCCATATACGGTTAGAACGGTAGAAGGCTCAAAGACCCACTATATCAGAGAAGCCAAAGACATGACAAACGCCCAAGCAAACTTACAACTGCTTTGGTTCTCGAATTAATTTACTTTCGACGCCAAAGCTCTCGAATGTCGAGACCGGCGTTATTATACTCGAAAACCAAATTGTCATAATCGACAACTATGTAATCCCACCTAAAGCTATAGGTTGGGGTAAAGAAGATGATTTCTTTGATAGTAGTATCCAAAGTGAATTCTCCGCCATTTTCGCTATTTGACGACCTGTACTCCCAAAGGCCCTGGAAATCGTCACAGATAGAGTCATTTCGAATAATTAAATCCTCACCTTGAAGGAAAGTAGGCAACATAGTCACCGTATCCGTTCTTTGGTAAATCTCCCAATTGCCTTCGAGACCCTCATATATTATTACTGAATTTACACATTGGGTCCTCGTTGAACAGTTCACAAATAAAGCTGTAACAGACAAAAGAAAGACCATGTATCTCATCAATGAACAATCATTAATTTTTCTGTAAACCTTCTACCAGAGGAAACTACAGTCACAAAATAACTACCCGTAGACAACTCCTTGGAAGAAATAACGCGATCAGAAGAATACGCCAGCGACTCCTTAATCCAAAGCTTGCCCGACTCATCATACACATAGATTTGAAGTGGGGCTCCTTCAGTCCAAATACCACCGAGCCTGAACCCATCCTGCGCAGGATTTGGATAAACCATAAGATAGTCTGAGGCCAATTCCTCTTCGACACCAATGCCTTGAATAAACTCAAACCAATTGATGTTCACCGGGGCTTGAATGACATTGAGCTTTAAAATGTAATCGCCCGTAGTCAGCACACCAGCATTTCCACTAGTCGTTGTCCACGTCTGCCATCCACCGGTCGAAGGTAGTGTGACCTCCGGCATATTGCTTAGATAAGTTCCTGACGTATCGTACAATTCAAATTGAATCTTACCGTTGCTTTGTGAAGCGTGGCGGTAATCAATGGAATAAGTAGCATTGTTTAACACCTTGATGTCATAAAGCAAATAATCGCCACCGTCTAGATAACCGATGTTCTGGCCACCACCAACGTCGGAGGTGTTCTCCAATGAAATTCCGTCCATGCTAGAATATGCTTCTGCTTCTATTTTACCAGGTATAACGTGCACTGTAGGCAATGTATTTTCAACCAATTCCTGAGTGAATGGATCTACAGAAGTTCCGTCTTTTGCTTTAAGGGCGGTTCCTGAATAAGAAACCTTCATTTCATCTAAGAAGGTCATGTTCTGATTCAGTGTCAAGATGAAATTTCGAACATTGCTTGGGCTAGGTGCAATATTCACAACAGATGCTTGATTTCCGTTTATAGTGATGTAGTAAGAGGCAAAATTTCCGAGCTGTGTCGTATCCAAAGGCTTGTTCGTTTTGACCTCTATTTCAGTGTAGCTGTGCGTGACTGAACCAACGTATTCAGCATCCAGCGATGCAGTACTACCAGTAGCGATAAATTCGAAACTAGCGACGTTAAAGCCACCACTGTTCGCCACAAAGCGAAGCGTATTGTCCTCAGAAGAAAGAATGACATTAGGAATCACCTTATCTGCCAGAATAGACCAACTACCCGTATTCGAAGCGTAATAATTTGGGGTTACTTTTACACCGTCCGCTTCAAAGTAAAAGTTGCCTCCAGTAGCACCGTTTGCACCTTGACGCACTTTGATCGTGTACACACTGTCTTGCGCAATATCTACAGTGTATTGCATCCAATCGTCTGTATCTACGAACCCCACACAGTAGCCATTACTATTCACGAAATCTGAGAATGCCTGAACATCTACCCCATCGTTTCTATAGGTCCAACCACTGTTCCATGCAGGCGGAGGATTCAGCTGCATAGATTCTGTATCGTAATACGCTACACCCAAAGGACCCATGTCGTATTCAGACGCGTGAACAACGCCTGGAATATTATGCTCTTTCCACGGCAATGCCGTAGGGTCATAAATTTGCCTAAACATCGCATCGATGACCCCTCTATTGTAGGTGCAATTCTCAGCTTTAAGATTGGTTGCAAGCTGCATGAGTGCTGCGGTAGCGTCCGCCACCGATGGAGCACTTGCACTACCGCTCCAATAATTCAATAACTGCTGGTAGCCAAGGTTTTTAGTAATGCTTAATGGCGCATTAATCGTCTCTACCTTCTTCAACGGCCACCAAGCCCAGCCGACTCCCTCGGATTCCATTATGGTAATTAAACCCGTGTACCAAGCATTGGAGTTTTCACCCGTTTCACCAAACCAAATGGGCACGTTGTACGCATCCCTTAGGTCCAATCCATACTGAATGTCGGCGACACTATTTACCGGCGACCAATACTTATGAGGTGAATAGGCCATGTTGTTGTCCCATGGAGGCGTCAATCCGGTAAATGTGTTTGCGAACCAATTCCCTTCTATAAAGATAATGTGGTTGGTATCTACGGTTCTTATACTATCAGTTATGTCTTCGTAAAGATTTCTAAGCAAGGTCCCACCCGGCAAATTCCAGTTGGGTTCATTGATTAAATCATACCCAGCAATGGTCGTATCTGTGGCAAACTTCTCCGCCAGCTTTTTCCAAAGCGCAACAGTCTTTGTCCTGTTGTGGACACTTTCCCACAACGAAGGCTTAGTGGGATCGTAATCACTAATGCCTTGGTCATAGCCCTGACCTCCGGGCGCGGCATGAAGGTCTAATATGACATACAATCCTGCATCTTCTGCCCAAGTAACCACGGAGTCCAGCAGGTCAAATCCCCTAGTGAGCCAAGTGTTTTGACCGAGCACAGGTTCCTGTTCAATCGGAAGGGTGAAAAGATTATAATGCATAGGAACTCGAATGGTATTGAAACCCCAAGCCGCCATGCTATCTGCATCTGCCTTATTGAAGTGGTTTTCGAGCCAAGCGTCGTAGAAGGCCTGGGTTGCTGTTGCGCCGATGAGATCTTCAATAGTGTCCTTTATCTTGTGTTGTGGACTCGCGAATGAAGCGGTTTGAAGCATATAGCCTTCCTGAACCATCCAACCGCCAACTCCCATAGCTCGAATAAGCAATGTATCCCCAGATCCATCGACAATGGCCTTACCATTTGATTTTACGTATTGGGCCGATAAGAGCGTTGAAACAAGTAAAGCTCCAAATAAAAATATACGTTTCATGATGCGTTGTTCTGTGTTGAAGATAAAAAAAGAACGAAGCGCCTCCCTATGGAAAACTATCTCGCTTTAATTATGCATAATTTTGGAAATTAGTAACACCCATTCAAAGATGCTGTAATTACTTCAGGCTGGGTTATATAAAGCAAGACAGTTGCTGGACAATTAAATTTTTTGGATGAATTCATCCAGAGAATCGCCCTTTTCAAGGTCAAGTTTCTTCTTTAGACGGTATTTGGCTTTTTCAACAGCTGCCGGACTCACGTTTAGTACGTTAGCGACCTCCTTATTACTCATCTGCTGACGAAGCAAATAACTCAATCGAATCTCACCTTTAGTCAACGTTGGATATTCTGCTTTGAGCTTTGCAGAGAAGTCCTCGTGCAGCTCACGGTAATTCCGCTCAAAGTGATCCCAATAATTTTCACTTTGGAGCTCTCGATTCAACTCTCTGGTCATTCCTTTGAGGAACTTGAGTACCTCCTCAGCACGTCCTTTCTTCTCGCTTTCCTTCACCAAGCGTTCCTTAAAGGATTGAAGAAGCTCTAGACGCGAAGAAGTCTTCAATAACTGAAAGCTGAGTTCTGTCTTTTGTTTTTCTGTCTTCACCTCCAGCTCGGACGCCCTTGCTTTTAGAAGCTCACGTTCAGTTTCTACAAGTTTTAGGCGCGTCAATCTGAATTTACGGTCTTGGAAAAAGAATACTGCTGCTCCAACCAAGAATGTAATTACTACAAACATGATAAGCTTGAACCACCATTGCTGCCAAAAGAAAGCCTTCATAACAAAATCAAAAGACAATATTTGGGGTGCTACGCCTGATTTCGTCGCTGAAATTTCTATCGTGTATTTACCCGGATCGAGCTCTGATAAATCAATGATTCGTGAGCCTTGAGGCAGGTTCATCCAGCGTTCGTCGTTTGAAGACAATTTATAATGAAACGACACACCTCTTTGAAAAGAAGGAGACATTAATTCAAATGAAAACCTAATTGACTTTGTACCCGCATTAAAAGCAATAGGGTGACGATCTTGATTGGCGTTTTTAATCAATTTAGTGGATTGCTTTTCATTATCTGCATATACGTCCGTCAATAATAGATTAGGTACCTCCGCTGTACGTATATCATTCACATTAACTATCGCTACACCTTTGGTTCCTCCAACATAAAGGTTTTCACCTTTTAAAATGAGTGATTTCCTATTCGGTAGTCCAATCTGTAATTCATCAATCTCGCGGATGAGCTCAAATTCCCAAAGGTTATTGATGTACTGTATACGCCCTAAACCAAGAGAGGTTGTTGCATATATATAGTGGTCCCCTGTTGCTAAAGCATAACAGTTGATGTAATCTGAATTCTTAAGAACTGTATCTAATATGCCTTCTCGATACGAAAGAATCCCTGCCCCTTCGGTTCCAATGATCAATTGGCCGCCAAAGGAACTTAAATCAAGAACACTGTTGTCCAATGCTACCGAAAATATTCCTCCATTACTATCGATGGAATGCAGCCCCATAAATTCCGATCCAACCCACAGCTCGCTACCGGTAAACTCAAGATCCATGATGTTGCGACCAACACGCCACGGCACCTGAAAAGGAGAGATAAACTCCTGTCCGTTCCAATATTGGAGTCCGCTCAATGTGCCTATCCAAAGGCTGTCCCCCCAAGTTTGCTCGATAGACCAAATATTACTATTGATTAAACCAAAGGCGATGCCAGAGCTCGCCAAGAAACGGCGTTTAAGTTTGCCTTGACCGTCTAAGATGAACAACCCTTCAGATAGACTTCCCACCCATAGTTCGTCGCCATAGGTCTCAAGGCTGGTGACAACATCCGGCAACAATGCAGGATTAATCCTGCGTACAGTTGGCTTATCAGTATCAGTAGTATAACGAACCAAACCATCACCGTCGTAACCTACCCATAGACCGTTGTGCTCGAGCAAAGCAATTGAACTCTGCAATCCAGAATAGGCGAAATCCTCGTGTTTAAGCAGGGTTCGAACTATGCGTTCACTTTTTGGAAGTACTGTGATACCTGAGTTAAACGTACCTAACCACAGTTGGTCTGAAATATCATAAATGCCATAGAATTGGTCCGATGCGAAGCCTAACTGTGGCTGGTACTTAGAATAGTGGTCGACGCGTCCATCAGCCGATCTGTACAAGCCTTCTCCATCGGTACTTACCCACAAATCATCTCCGTCAAAATGAACATCCCGTGGACCTATTGGATCTAAAGTCGCGTCTCTTTCAAAAGCACCCGAAGTAGTATTTAATCGAAAAAGCCCTTGATCTTCTACCCCAAACACAACATCGCCTCCTCGAACATCCACCGATTTGCGAAACGAACTTACCTCCCCATTTACGAGTGCGGAAAGGATGGTATTGTTTGACTGAAGCACGTACAACAATTTTGAACCCGTTGTGGCCATCCAAAGTGTGTCGCCTTGTTCAGCAAAATCAAAGCAAAACGAAATATCTAAACCGTGAAGTTTACTTGTTAACTGCTGCCACCTGTCAGCTCCAGGGCGTAAAAAGTAGGAACCAATTCCACTTGTTCCTGCCCAGATAGTTCCATCCTTGGTTTCGTATAATGAGATGATAGAATAATTTGAGGGCAACTGCGGACATTTTTTGTCTGGACGCGCACTAAGGTTGCTCAAATCAAAACTGACGACACCCCCAAGTTGTAGCCCAATGTAAAGGATTGAATCTTGAGAGACCAATAAGCTCTGTACGTTGTTTGAACGACGTTCAGTTGTAGAATCTAGAAAGGAAATATTTATTGCTTTTCCCTCATTGTATCTGTACAAACCGTCCCTGGTTCCAATCCAGACAAATCCCCAATGGTCTTGGACAATGTCATATACAGTTGGGTTGTTCAATCCCTGGCTTGCATCAATAAGGCGAGCCTCCTGACAGAAGCCGGACAAAGACAGGACAAAAAGCAATAACGTGAGTAACCTTCGCATATGCGTAAGGTACAAAATGAAAGGGGGACCCGAAACGGGTCCCCCTACACTTACTTACTAACCAAAAGGTAAGTGAATATTATTTCAAGGCTACACGCACAACCTTCTCAGTCAAACCGTTTTGTACACGTACTATGTACATACCGCGTGGCAGAGAAGCAACGTCTAAACGAGCCTCGGCTTCAAAAGTCGCTTCCATTACACGAGCACCAGTGATACTGTATACAGCTACATTCGAAGTAGTTCCAGTAGTGTTATCGATGAACAATACGTCAGATGCAGGATTTGGCTTTACTACAAATGAAGCAGACTTTTCTTCGATACCGATGTTTGCACATGGACCACACTCTTCCCAACATTGAACGTCCAGAGTAGTATCAGCAGTACCAATCGTAATGAAACGGTTAGTGAAAGCACCAGTAGTCAAAGTACATACTGAATCTGCAGTTGCAGGATCAAAATTTTCTTGTATCGCCCAGTTATCAGCAGTGTACTTGAATTCGTAAGAACCTGGTAACAAAGATAAAGTAGCAGTGTACACACCGTCACTATCATCGTCAGACATCATGTCTGCATCACCTGACCATCCGTTCATTGTACCTGAAACGTAAGCAGTAGTAAACGTCCCCAAGATTGAGTTACGGTCAGACTGGAAAGTAACGTTTACCGGAGTCGGAGGAACCGGACACGTACCGTCAGTAGTACACTCGCCGAAACAAGTCATCAAATGGAAATCACCATACAATGCAGAACCTGTAGAACGATCATTGTAGTTGTTTGGGTCACCACAAGGCTTACCAGCTAAGTTTTCTTTACAACCCCACGACGGACAAGCGCCGTTGGTAAATGTGAAGAAAGAGAAGAAGCCAGTATCTTTTGGCAAAGTAATGCTGTAAATACTATCACCGATTGGGTGCATTTGATTATCTCCTGGGTTACCGAAGTTACCACCACCGGCTAAGAATACACCAGTTGAATCAACAGCTTGGTAAGACATATTTACTTGCATAGTAACATAAACTTGACCAGCCTTAGCATCACAAGATTCCCAAGCAACTCCAGTTAAAATTGTATCACCAGCTAGCTCGGCAAAACGATTAGTGTAAATACCAGTAGTCTTAGTACATGCCGTACCAGAAGTCAAACTTTCCTGTCCTGTCCAACCGTCAAGAGTAAACTTGTACTCGATAGAGTCAGCAGTCAATGGGAGAGTTACTGTCCAAATAGAATCACCTTCTGGATCAGCCATAGGATTACAAGTACCACACCAACTGTTAAAGTCCCCGTTAAGGTTAACTGTAGTGTACGAACCTGAATAGTCACGCATATCAACGATAAACGTAACATCCTTTTGTGCAAAACCTAGCATAGGCAAGCACAACATCAATAAAGCGTAGATTTTTTTCATGTTAAGCATTTATTTAATGGTTAGTAATTATTGAAAAACTCTTATATAATCCACCAGCATATACTGAGGGAATTGGGTTGAAGGGCCAACTGGACCAGGCCAGTTTCCTTCTACGGCAATATTCAAAATAAGGAAGAACTCCTTATGAAACGCACTCATGTTACCGATATTCATAGAATGGTACAGCATATTGTCTCTGTACCATTTAATTGATGAGCTATTCCAAACGATAGAGAACACGTGGAACTCGTCGTTAAACTTTTCACCGTTCGGCAAACTCGTGTTTCCGCTATACTCTGCATGCGAACCATTGTTTGACCAATGGGCAGTTCCGTAAACAGTGCGGTCATTATAACCTTCACCGCCAATAAGTTCCATAATGTCTATTTCACCACATGTGGGCCAACCGTCAGAACTAAAGTTGTCGCCAAGCATCCAAAGTGCCGGCCAAATACCCTGTCCATAGGGCACCTTTGCGCGGATATCAATACGTCCGTATTTGAAGGATTCTTTGCCTTGCGTAGTCATACGTGCAGAAGTATATGGCGCACCTAAGTACGTCTCTTCCTTGGCCGTAATTCTCAAGAATCCTTGATCCAGCTCGGCATTTTGAGTTCCTGCTCTGTAGAATTGACTTTCGTTGTTGCCCCAGCCAGACGCTCCGGTTTCAAAGTTCCAAGTAGCACCGTCAACAGATGAACCATCAAAATCTTCCTCCCATACTAAAGTGAGACCTGAGTAACTTGATGGAGAGGTATAACCAGTATTATCGATGGGTGGTGCACCATCATCATTTGTCAAGGTTATTTGAGCATAAGGAATCGGAGTGGTTACGTTTATAGGATTGCTGAATGAAACCCACAGGGATTCCGTGTCTTCAGAATCTTCATCGCCAAAAATCGTTATCGGAATTACTCCTAAAGATTCGCCCTTGGAAATGACTAATGTTCCTTGAGTAGCCTCGAAGTCGCTACCCTCATCAGCGCTCACAGCACTAGTTGTGTAGTCGATCGACACTTCTCTTGGTGCAGCCTCAGTAAGATAGACGTAGAATTGCAAAACATGAGTTTCATTGCCTTCGTCGATAATTACATCCTCTGCACTTAGTTGAGGAACGGAAGGTGCTTCGCAACTAGAAGTTGCGAAGCCCATTCCGAAAATTAAACATACGTTTAAGAGTGTCTTCATTTATTCTCCTTATGATTCAGAGTAGAGTGTAAAGCGCCACAACCCTGGGCCAAAGTTTACTTCTATTTCCATATAACGGTCGCCAGCGACATCGGTCATAGATAAGATGTCGTAAGTGATTTCAGTTTGAGGTACGCTTACCTCAGCACCATTAGCTACTTTGTGTAGACCCAAGAAGGCGCCTGTACCAACAACCTTGATTTGATCAGGGTGGTCGTTATTCGCAGGAATTACTTGGTAACTGTGAGTACCGCTTTTCCAGCCTTCTAAAGTACCAGTGAGCATGTTTTCATTATAACACCCTTCCGGCGAGAAGCCGAAGATTGGTTCGCCCCAAAAATCGCCATTTGCGTTGTATACCATATCGCCGTCTGCTTCAAAAGTCCATTGGTCGTTGTATGTACAAGGACGTCCGTTGGTAGCTCCGTTTGCGTCGACAGCCCACCAAGTAGCGCCGTCGGTTGATCCTACCCACAATGAGCCAGCTTGAGGAGCTAACTTCCAAGTTCTTTGACTACACTCGGTCAACCATTCTATAGCTCCAACACATGGCGGTGGACCCTCCTTTAAGATTTCAACAATTCCCGAAGCTGTTGCAGAACCTCCTTGGTTGAATACGGTGTGCTTCACGTTGTATACACCAATTGAACCAATGAATACATCCACCGTTTCACCGGTATATGTTCCCACGCCTTCGATTTCCCAAGAGAAAAGAAATGGATCTCCTGTAGATGTCGATGTAAATTGTACGTTGTTGCTATCAATGTATGTCATTGTATAGTCAGCTTGAGGCAAAGCCCCTAGCTCTGTGTGACTAGCTTCACTTGGCTCACATGCAATGAAACCAAAAGCTAATACTGCGAATAATGCGATTCTCTTCAACATAATTCTAAATTTTAGTATCCAGGATTCTGGGTTAATACTCCTTGACTCGCGTCAATTTCTTGCTGAGGGATAGGTAAGTATTGGTGTGTGGCCAAAACAAAACCTTGATCTCCTAAAACATCTGTTGCTTTACCTGTTCTTAGTAGGTCAAAAAAACGATGTCCTTCTGTAGCTAATTCAAATCTGCGCTCATCGTAGATATCTTCCAACAAATCAGAACTCGTTGAAGATACCGGTGACAAACTAACTCGACCGCGTACTTGGTTTAAATATGATCGAGCTGTTCCTTCAGAGCCGCCACTACGAACTAAACCTTCTGCAGCCATTAATAACACATCTGCATATCTAATCTCACGGATGTTGTTACCCCAGTTCAATGCAGGATCACCATCAGGAGCTACATTGGAAGCAATAGGCGCGTACTTTCTCATAAAGAACCCTGTATTTTGGTAACCCGGTGTGTATTCTGCACCAGGAAGAGAGGCTGCGTTGATAATGGTTTGACCGTAACGTGGATCGTTGGCCATATCCGTTTGTAATTCGGTAGAAACTGGACAGAAGCCCCAGCCCGTAGCATAAGTTGGACCATTGTAATCACGCATACCGATGAATTGAACACCTACGTTTCCTTCGCCGCCACCCCAGCCGAACGAACCCCAGTCAGATGCAGAGTTTTCGCTGTATGTGATTTCAAATACACTTTCTGACGACCACTCACCTTCTTTTGTCCAAAGGTCCGCATAGCTTGACAGCAACTGATACTCACCAGAGTTAATTACGTCTTCACACAATGAAGCAACCTGGCTCATTTTTGATTCGTCGTTTTGGAACAAGTAAACACGAGCGAGTAGTGCTTGTGCTGCTCCTTTGGTTACACGACCCAATTGGTTTTCAGAAACTGAAGTTGGCAATACACTAATTGCATCCTCTAAATCCGAGATAATCAATGGGTAGATGCTTTCTGGACCCACCTGCTCAACTGTGAAGTATTCTGAAGCTCCAAGTGTATGATCAATCAATGGAACATTACCAAACAATCGAACCAAATCAAAGTAGAATTTCGCACGTAGGAATTTCGCTTCACCTTTTGTCCTTACACGGAAAGATTCTGCTGCTTCCTCAATACCATCGATCTTCTCTAAGTAAAGATTTGCTCTGTAGATACCCTTGTAACACTTTCTCCAAAAACCACGCTGTGGGCCAAGGTTAGGTGTTAACGTAAAGTTGTCATAAGCAACCCATGAAGGCTGATCTGAAGCATCACTACCTCCTGCGTATGTGTCGTCAGACGCAACATTTTGTAAGAAACGGAACATAGTAAATCCGTACTGATCGTTCCACTGAAGAACATCATAGATACTCACCAAAGCTTCGAAAGCCTGGTCTTGATTTTGGTAATAGTTCACTTCCAAAACACGACCAACAGGACGCGTATCTAGAAAGTCCTTAGAACAAGAACCCAATACTAGGGTCAGCGCTAGCGTAAGGCTCACCCAAATGCTTTTTGTGTGGTTTAACTTATTCATGATTTATTTATTTAAAAGTGATGTTCAAACCGATTGTATTTACTCTCGCTTGAGGGTAAATACCGCGGTCAATACCCATACCTGCACCAATTTCTGGATCAAACCCACTATATTTTGTGAAGGTTAATAGGTTAGTCCCTGCATAGTAAATGCGCATTTTTCTCAACCCAATTCTTTCAGCTACTGAACCTGTAATATTGTAGCCGAACTGAAGTGATTTTAAACGGAAGAAACTACCGTCTTCTACGTAGAAGTCAGAACTACGGGCGAAGTTTTTGTTTCTATCGTCGAAGGTTAGACGAGGATAGGTATTAGATGTCCCTTCCCCTGTCCAACGGTCAATAGCAGTTGCAGGCATGTTCGATGTCGGTAAATCGTATCTCCGCGTAGCGTTGTAAATGTCATTGCCAAATACACCTTGACCGAATACGTTTAAGTCCCAATTCTTGTACTGAATATCAAGCGTAATACCTGCTGTCCAATCCGGTGTTGGGTTACCAATTATTGTTCTATCGTCAGCGTTTATCTGTCCGTCGCCGTTCACATCAACAAATTTGAAGTCACCTGGCATTGCACCCGGCTGAATGGTATCACCAGTATAAGAGGTGTATTCGTATACTTCATCCATGTTTTGGAAGATACCGTCTGTTTGGTACCCGAATAGGTAACCAATTGGGAGGCCTTCTGTTATACGTGTGATCTCGAGTCCCTGAGGACCCCAACCAGCGCCAGTCAAATATCCCGCATCGTTACCGATAAGAACAACTTCGTTTCTAATAAAGCTCAAGTTACCGCTTACACCAATTCCGAAGTTTTTGTTATACGTTCTGTCATAACCGAATTCCATATCAATACCCTGATTCAACATAGAGCCAACGTTTGCTGTAGAAGGGTCATTACCAATGTAATCTGGTAGTGGCGGACGTGTCTTCATGTCATTGGTCTT